>JAZNVV010000021.1:0-9498 GCA_045593005.1 Christensenellaceae bacterium
AAGTCGGAGGCCAAGCGGTCTTAGGAAGACAAGCAACTATTGCAACTCCTTGGCTCACAGAACGACATGTCTACGATCCGACTTATAAGTTTATGGTGGTTTGGTTCGTCGCTTGCGTCCTACGGAATGAAATGAAGTAGCATCCTTGCAGGTGCACTTTTTTTACACACCACTCGTTAGACCTTTTTTGTTTGTGTGTCTCTATAGAGTGAGAATTAAACCACCTACCTTTTTCATTTAGTTAATATATAAGTTTATGGTGGTTTGGTTCGTCGCTTGCGTCCTACGAAATGAAATGAAGTAGCATCCTTGCAGGCGCGCTTTTTTAACATACCACTCTTCAGTTTTTTAAAACTAAAGCCACCCTTTACGTAAATATGTAAAGGGTGGCAATATTTATATTTTTGTCGTTTTTGACGCCAACGGTATTGCGAAAATCGACCATGTAAAAAATTTTCTTTACTGATTTTCTTTTTTTACGGGCTTATCGTTTAAACCTACGACCTCATCCACCGGTAGAGCAAATGCAATTCCTTGCGCAGATGTTGCCGAGCCGATTGCGCTATAAAGTCCTTTCAATATGCCGTCAATTAGTTCGCTTTTTGCCAAAATCATAACAATTTCTTTTTCCGGCTGGATTGAGATATTAAATATTTTTTCTGCTTCTTTAGAGATTGTGCCCCTACCTTGCAAGATAGTGCCACCCCTTGCTCCACACGCTTTAGCGGCTTCCATAGCGACTTCAGCAAAACCCCTATTTACGATTGCTATAATACATTTATGACTTTTTTTCATCATTTTTTACCCCCGTCTTACCAGTTTTGTCGTTGCTAAGCAGTTGATAAATCGAAACTCCTATAATGCTGTCTAGCGCAACTGTGAAAGCAATACCCTTGCCGTTTTTAACTTTTTTAAACTTTTCAGCCAGCGTATCAAGGACATCTTTGACTTTATCTTCCCTAATATACGAAAGAATAATCGACTTGTCCGATTCTACAAGCCCCAAAAGGTCAATCATTTGCGAATTTGCCGTACCCTTGCCGTACAAAATCATTTGAACGTTGACTTCAAACTGTTCAATCAGGTCGGCATAAAAAAGCGTTTTGCTTCTATCAACAATAGTAACAAGCAACTTTAATTTGTGGACGTTTGAAACCTGTTTCTTTTTAGGCGTAGGTTTTTTAGCCGTTTTATCCACGATTTTTTTAGTTAACGTTGTAGGCATAATCTCCCCTTATAAAAACCTAATAATTTGGTCGTCTTCTTCGTCTAAAATCTTTTTCATAGCAAGTTTTTCGCTAAATCTTTTACGATAAATGGCCGTAAAACCTAAAAGTTGAATAGTAATGAGTGGTGTCATTGCAACCATTGCAACTATACCGAACGCGTCGGACAAAATATTCCCACCAAACGCAACGCAAACCCCGATTGCAAAAGGCAAAATAAACGTTGAGGTCAACGGACCTGACGCTACGCCACCAGAGTCAAACGCGATTGCCGTGTAAATCTTCGGCACAAAGAACGAAAGCCCTAGCGAAATTAAATAACCAGGAATTAAATAGTAAAGAATAGAAAATCTAAAAATAATTCTGATAACAGAAAGACAAATAGACGCTCCAACACCTATGCTTAACGCTATCATCATAGCCTTTTTAGAAACGGTGCCCTGCGTAATTTCTTCAACCTGCTTGTTCAAAACGTGCACGGCTGGCTCGGCTAAAACAACTACTAGCCCAAGCACAAACGCCACTACAACGACGGCAATTTCTGATGAAGAGGCAAGTTCACTACCCATTTTGAAACCTACGGGCATAAAACCGACGTGTACGGCTGTTAAAAAAACTATTAAACCGACGTAGGTGAAAGCCGTCCCCACTAAAATTTGTAAAATCTTCATTTTTGGTAGTTTTAAGAAGATATAATTGATTACAAAGAAGAAAACAACGACTAACCCTAACGCAATAGTAACGTCTTTTGCTGTAATTAGTAAAGTGTGAAAAGTGTAATCACCGATATTATCAGCAATTAAATAATCGTTTACGCTTGGAGCAGAGACGTCCCCACCATTGATTAAACTTAAACACAAAACTGCTAAAATAGGTCCGACCGAACACATTGCAACCAAACCGAAACTATTTTCGCTAGCGTTTCTACCCCCGATAGTCGTAGCGATACCAACGCCAAGCGCCATAATAAACGGTACGGTGATAGGCCCTGTCGTTACACCACCAGAGTCAAAAGACAACGGAATAAGTTGGAAATTTTCAGCATCCACCGACAAAACAAGCAACGCAAGCGCAAATAATACCATATAAAAGTATATGAGCAGGCTTGCCAAGTCTCTTTTGAATACAATTTTTAAAACGGATACTATCAAAAAGATACCTACGCCCACGCCGACAAAAATAACAATTAATTTGCTACCAACTTGGTTTGCCAAAACCGTTAAGTCGGGCTCGGCAATAGTGATTAAAACGCCAAGCGCAAAACATACAAGCGTCAGCAGTTTTAAGTTTTGTGCCTTCGTCAAGCCTGCGCCCACGTGTTCACCCATAGGCGTCATTGCAACGTCTGCTCCTAAAGTAAAAAAGCCTATCCCCAAAATTAAAAATAATGCCGACACGCTAAACGTTACTATTTCTTTTACACTCAAATTTAATAACGGCGTAAAATTTAAAATTATAACGATTAAAGTAACCGGCAAAACTGATATTAAAGATTCTTTAATTTTGCTAAATAGTAACTTCTTCATTTTTTACTCCACTTTGTATATTATATTTTATCATATAATAACTGAAAATAAAAGTGAAACAAACAAAAAACTAAAAAGCACCCTAATGCAAATGATAAAGGGTGCTTTTTTATTATTTTATTCAATTAAATAAAGAACGTTACTATACTAATTACAATAAAGATAAACATCAATACAGGAAGAACGTACTTCATATAATTCTTCATCCAAGGCTTAATTTTTAAGCCCTTGCCTTGGTTAGCCTCTTCTACAAAGTTATCATAACCCCAGCCCTTTTTAAGCGTACAGAAAAGCACGAATAAGAACGAACCGATAGGAAGTAGCAAGTTAGAAACGATAAAGTCTTCAAGGTCGAGAACGCCAGAGCCTGGACCAAACGGAGTAAAACCAGCCCAAACGTTAAAGCCTAAAATACAAGGGAGAGATAATATAATTAATGCTACGCAACCTACTACGCAAATTTTTGGGCGTTTCCAACCCGTCATATCTTCAAGCATTGCAACGATATTTTCGATAACGGCAAAAACTGTCGTGAGCGCCGCAAACGCAAGGAATAAGAAGAAGAACGAGCCCCAAACTCTACCACCTGCCATATCGGCAAAGATATTAGGAAGTGTTTCAAAGATAAGCGCTGGGCCAGCATTTACGTCTCCACCGTTGTAAGTAAAGCACGCTGGGAAGATAATTAAACCAGCCGTGATAGCAACTACTGTGTCAAGAACGGCAACGTTAACAGATTCACCTAAAAGCGAACGGTCTTTGTCGATATAACTACCAAAAATAGCCATTGAGCCTATACCTAAACTTAACGTAAAGAAAGCCTGACTCATAGCGCTTGTTATAACGTCGAAGAAAGTTACACCACTTGCTTTCATAGTGTCAAAGTTAGGAACAAGGTAGAACTTTAAGCCTTCGCCTGCTTCTGCAAGGAAAAACCCTCTAATAGCAAGTACGAACATTATCGCTAAAAGGGCAAGCATCATAAATTTAGAAACTCTTTCCAAACTCTTTTTAACGCCAAATCCACATACTACAAAGCCCATGATGATAACAATGGTCGTAAATAAAATTTGCATCCAAGGGTTTGAAATCATTTCGCCAAACTGTGAAGTAATAGCAACGTTTGATTTTCCAACAAAGTCGCCCTTTATCATTTTAACAAAATACTGTAAAAGCCAGCCTGCAACACTCGTGTAAAACATCATTAAAAGTATGTTGCCAGCAAATGCAGCGTAGCCGTGTAAATGCCATTTGTGGTTAGGTTTTTCAAGCATTTGATACATTTTTAACGGTGATTTTTGCGACGCACGCCCCATAGCAAATTCCATAGTCATTACAGGTACACCCATAATTACAAGGAAGATAAGGTAAACAAGCACGAAAATACCACCACCATTTTGACCTACAAGCCAAGGAAACTTCCACACGTTACCGACACCGATTGCACAGCCAGCCGATAAAAGTATGAACCCAAGACGAGAGCCTAACTTTTCTCTTTCCATAATCAATCTCCAAAAAAATAAATTTACGCACAAAAGTGCTAATATTTAAGCAAAAAAGCGGACGATTGTCCACTTTTTAACGTTATAATTTTAACACAAATTAATAATTATTGCAACAATAAAATTAAAATTGCCGTCGTTTTATAATTCGTACGACACCGTCGCCGTCTTTTTACAAATAAATTTGCGAATTAAAAATACTACGTAAAATACAATAAAAGCGACAAGGGTAAACCCTATATAATATGCTGGCAAGAACAACCAGTAAATATGGTGAATTAAGTTTGCAACAGGAATTTCACAATGATAATAAGGGCTTATATAGAACATATTAAACTTAACGCCAGGGTTAACGGCATAAAAGATTAAGTTCATTATAAGCGCCGTCGTAACAAGCGCAACGAATACTAAAACTGCTTTAAGCATTGCTTTAAGGGTAAATGGTATTCTTCCCGAAGTCCAAAGCATTACGCCGATTACTACCATAGCGCCGTGGTGGAGCATTGTGTGAATGTTTATTGCTACGTAACTCATATATACTGAGGACGGAACAAGCATTACTGCAAGTCCAGCAAATAACGAATAAGTTCCTAAAAAAGTATAAAGCGCCTCGCGAAATTTACTTTCTTTAAGTAAACTAGCAGTAAAACCAACGTACATAGGAACGGAGCAAAATTGAAATGGTAAATAATACCAGTTGTATTCCCACTTGGCAACACCGTTTTCATATTCAAAAGACATAATGAATTGTTTAATAACTTCAAAAATAAGTAAAATAGCCGTCGTAATTAAAAGAACAATTCTTACCGTTTTATCGGACGCTTTTCTAGAAATAAAACCTACTGCAAAACAAAGTGCAATAAGAATGCCTAAACACATTATATGATACCAGCCGTAAAGTGTAGGCGTTTCCATTGTGCCTTGTAACCAGTATACGAATTTCTCAAAAGTATTCATAAAACCCACCTTCCTTTGTCTATAATATCAAAATTGCGCTTTCTTGACAAGTATTTTTGTGTGTTTTCACTCTATTAACGAGCTTTATAAACAATATTATATATTTATATGGTAAAATTTTCCATTTTCTATAAATTACTTTGTTTTTTTGTAAGAAAAATTGAAAAAATTAAAAATTCCTTATTAAGAGCAATAAGGAATTTTTTTCTTAGTCTTTTAAACTGTTTCCTAAGAACGTTCCAAAGCCCGACGGCGTTTTTCTTTTTGGTGCGTCCAAAGTTCTTTGACGGCGATCATTTTTGCCACCCTGTTTTCTACCACCCCTGTAACCATCTTCGTTTCTCTTTTGTGGTTTCTTTTCATTAGGAATAATAACTACGTATCTATTTGGTTCTTTTCCTTCAGAAATAGTTTTAACCTTTTCACTTGATGCTAATGCAGAGTGAATAATTCTTCTTTCGTAAGGGTTCATAGCCTCTAACGTTACGTTTCTACCAAGGCGTGTTGCTTTTTCTTCAAGTTTATATGCGAGTGAAATTAAAGTTTCTTCCCTCTTTTCTCTATAACCTTCACAATTAACAACAACTCTCTTGTAATCCTTTTTGCCTATGTTTGCAAAAGCGCCGGCAAGCGTTTGGATAGAATCTAAAATTTCACCACGATAGCCGATAAGCGTTGCTGAATCTTCCGTGATAATATCTATAACTATTTGTTCATCTTCAGAAATTAGTTTTGCCTTTGCAATAACGCCTAACTTATTAAATAAACCTTCAAGGAATACAACAGCCTTTTCACCGTCAGAGCCAAGTGGTTTAATTTCTACCCTTGCTAATTTTTTAATTTTACCAAAAAAACCTTTTTCAGCCTCTTCAATAACTATAATTTCAGCAGTATCTTCTGTTAAACCTAACTCTTTAAGACCAAGTTCGATAGCTTCTTTACTGCTTTTTGCGGTAAATTCCATTTTTTTAACCTCTTCTAATAATGTTTTCCGTTTCTTTATTATTTTTTCTCTTAAACTGGAAGTCTACAATTTTATTTATGCCGATATTCGTTAAAATACTTAAAACCGTACTTGTAATAATGTATAAAGAGAACGCAGCAGTATAAATAAATGCAAATACAGCCATCATGATAGGCATAAGCCAAAGCATCATCTTTTGTGTTGCAGCACCTTGTCCGTCAACCGACTGCAATTCCATTTGATCTTTATTAGCCTTCATCATAATAAACTGGCTTAAGAAAGTTATTAAGATAGAAATCGCAACTAATATATAATAACCGTTTGCTTCTTCCTTTTCGTCTTCAAGTTTAACGGTAATTGCCTCGTAATTTTGTTCAGTAATAACACCACTTAAACCTTTAATGTCTTTATATTCCTGAATAGGACTTTTATCTGCTCTATCTTGTACCCAAATATTCTTTACCCAGAAGAACGAGTTTCTTTCATTATAATAGGTATCGGCAGCGCGTTGTTCTTGTACACTTTTAATAATAGCATTAACGTCTGCGCCGTCAGTAATATTGTTTGCAGTTTTAAAGTCTACACATTTTTGTGAGGCGTTATTATTAAATTCAAAACTATCTACTGAAAATCCGTTTGAAGTCTTTTTATAAATAACGTTAACGTATCCGTTTGTTGTTGAGAAAGCATATTTGTTATCTGCTCTTGCATCCCAAACTAATTTTACGTCGCTATTTGTAAGTTGTTTTTCACCGTCAACACCATCTGCAATGTTTAAAGCATCAAAGTCAATAATAATATTTTCCTGCTTGCCGTCGAACTGTCTTTTAACAATATCGCCGTCGTAAGTAAAGCCGTCTAAAACAACAGAGTTATAAGATTCAGCCATATTATAAATATCTTTCTTATTGCTGAATTCTGAATAACTTTGGAAGTTATTTAAAACGATAATAAAGAGTACTAGCGTAACAATAGTAGGTAAACACGAACTAAAAACGCTGTAACCTTCTTTTTTATAAAGTTCCATTACCTTTTGCTGGTAAAGTTGCTTATTATTTTTAAATTGTTGTTGTAATTTTTCAAGTTGAGGACGCATTTGTTTCATTTTAAGTGAACTTCTTCTCATACTTGCGCGTGAAAAGTAGTCTAAAACGAGCGTCAATAACTTTAAAAATACCGTAAATAAAATAATACCAAGTGCGACCGAGCCAAAAGCAGTAATAATATTACCTATAAACTTTGTTAAGCCCGAAATATCGCCTGGTTTTGTAAAGCTTATAAAATTCATTCTAATAAACCCATTTTACAACGCTCTTTTTATCGGGAACTTTATCAAAACCACCCTTGCTCCACGGATTACAGCGTAAAATACGCCATATACCCAACAAAACCCCTTTAAAAAAGCCGTGTTTAAGTATAGCCTCTAAAGTATAAGCCGAGCAACTTGGAATATACCTACAATCGTGGCGCGATAAATATTTTTGATAAAACCTTATCAATTTTACACCGATAAATTTAAGCATTATATTTTAATTTTTTTAAGTAAATAAGCAAGGTCTTTTTTGAAATTAAAAAAACTGTATTCCTCCTTAACCTTTGGGACCAAGACGAAATAGTAGTTTTTATCATATAAATCAAAAGTTCTAAAAGATTCCCTTAAAAGTCTTTTAATGCGATTTCTAACAACGCTTTTACCGTGTTTTTTTGATACGGCGAAACCAACCTTCATCATATCGGCTTCGATATAATATAAGGTTATAGTGTCGGAAAAGGCGCGCTTTCCCGACTTGAATACTTTATTAAAATCTTTTTCCCTTTTTAATTTACAATTATTCAAAATAAACCTTTTTAATTAATTAATTTTAATTAAGCAGAAAGTTTATGACGACCTTTATTACGTCTTCTTTTTAAAACGTTTCTACCACCTTTTGTAGCCATTCTTGCTCTAAAACCGTGAACTTTGCTTCTCTGTCTCTTTTTTGGTTGATAAGTTCTTTTCATAATTTATTCCTTCCTTTATTATTTCTTATTTAAACAATTTTTTAAAAGTTGCTTTTTTATTTTATTTATTTTATATTTTTTTGTCAAACAATTTTGACTATAATGTGTGTTTTAAATGATTTTATAGATATATTTTTTTTATAAACCGTTAAAAATTACATATTAGTTATTCTTACAGGAACTATAAGATAGGTATAATCGGTATTTATAATTGACCTAATTATACAAGGGTCTATCGGTGAATTTAAGTTAATTGAAACAAATTCATCATCCGTAGTTTTAAGATAGTCAAGTAAATATTTACCGTTAAAAGCAATAATAAGATCTTTACCATCCATATTAATGGCTATGTTTTCGTTGACGTTACCTATTTCCGATTTAGAAGTTATATTAATAAAATCTTCTTTAATGTCAAACTTAACAATATTTGTCTTTTCCTGACGGGAAACAACCGACGCTCTTTCAATACTGTTTATTAAAAGTTGTTTATTTATTCTTAAATTCGTAGTAAATTCAGTAGGTAAAATTTGTCTATATTTAATAAATTCCCCTTCTATTAAGCGTGAAATTAAAACTGTATTATCTACCGATACCATCAATGAATTTTTTGTTACTGAAAGTCTTATAACTTCGTCGTCATTACCTAAAAGTCTAGTTATTTCAAGCAACGTTCTTGCTGGAACTATTGCTTTAAATGATCCACTTGAAGATAATACTTCTTTCGTAACAACACTCATTCTTACACCGTCTAATGAAACGACGTTAAGTTCAGAATTATCAACTTCAAACAAACAACCTTTTAATATAGGGCGTGAATCATCTGTTGCACACGCAAAAACCGTTTTATTTACTATATCTTTTAATTCACTTTGTTTAAGTTCAATATAATTTTCACCTATATTTTTGTCAGTTTTTGGATATTCATCAGCAGAAAATACTTGCATTTCAGACTCACTGCCAGAATATCTTATTTTTAAACTGCTACCGTCAAGTTTAGAAAGTTCAACCTGTTCGTTTTCTAATTTTTTTATAAACTCACCAAACATTCTACCAGTAACAACAGTTTCACCTTCCATTAAAACGTCGGCTTTTACAGTCTTTTCAATAGTAAGTTCAGTATCGGTTGCCGTTAAAATTAAATCATCACCTTGCGCTTTAATTTTAATACCTTCTAAAATAGGATTAACTGTCTTTGAACCTATTGCTTTTGAAACAGTTAATACTGCTGACGATAAATCTAAACCCTCACAAATAACTTTCATCTTTATTCTCCGTATATAAAAAAGTTTATATATAAATCTTTTATATTATATAATATAAAC
>JAZNVV010000022.1:0-6640 GCA_045593005.1 Christensenellaceae bacterium
ACTAATAGGATATAATTTTTTTACTTCCTGTGGGATAGGAAGTTTTCTTTCAAATATCATGCCCATAAAATAATCTTCCTGAAAATTTATGTTTAAATAATACTCGCTAATTTTTAGTTTGTCAATAATTGAAAATAATTTTTTTGCCATTTACGCTAAACTTGACAATTAACTAAAAACATTATACAATGTTTAAGAGTCGGTTGTGTAATCGCGGGAACGCATGAAAAGGCGTTAATGAGGAAAGTCCGAGCATCACAGAGCAGGGCGCCGGAGAAATCCCGGTGAGGGTGACCTTAAGGAAAGTGCAACAGAGATATACCGCCCTATTTTTAGGGTAAGGGTGGAAAGGCGTGGTAAGAGCACACCGTACCCTTGGTAACAAGGGTAGCCATGTAAACCCCGTCCGATGCAAGATTGACAAAAGTGTTCAATGGGTTGCTCGCCCGAGCGCTTTTAATAAAATATCGCTAGAGGCTTGTGGAGACATAGGTCGTAGATAAATGATTACACTTGACAGAACTCGGCTTATAGACCGACTTGG
Organism: Christensenellaceae bacterium; assembly: GCA_045593005.1. GTDB lineage: Bacteria > Bacillota > Clostridia > Christensenellales > Borkfalkiaceae > UBA11475. The sequence continues at coordinate 545 of JAZNVV010000022.1, forward strand.
CTGTTTGGATTTCCAAACAGCCTTTTTTCTTGCGTTTTGAACGGTTTTAGTGGCAACGGTGTTGTCAAATTTGACCATATTAAAATACAACGGGTACGCCCGAACTTGTCGACCGTACCCGTCTTTACAGTACTGTAATGCGTTTAAATTAAATTGTCATTATAAGTCGTCAACGTCTTGGATAGGCGTATCGAAACAATCGTATAAGTCTACCCCCGTGTAAGAACCGTATAAATCAAACGGACTTACTTGTGACTTTTTAACGTAATTATTTACACGCTTTTGTTTGGCTTTTGTTTGTAGCCTTTGACTTTGAACTTTTGTTTTCTGAAGTCTTACTTGTAGTTTCTTTTCTCATAACTCTCCTATTACTAAAGCTTTATTTCAATAAAGCCTCTTGTAGAACCACATAACGGACATTCCTGCCAACCTTCACGCAATGCTTCAACGTGACCGCACTCTGAACACACCCAAACTAACGGTGTTTTGTTGCGATACAGTTTATTTTTCGTGTAGCCGGTATATAAATATTCAAATATATCCGCATGGTGCTTTTCTACGTCTGAAATAAGCCTGAACTTGTTGGCAATTTCGGTAAAACCTTCTTCTTCTGCTACTTTGGCAAAGTTTTGATAAATCTCTACTTCTGCTTTTTCTTCTTTTACTGCAAAACGTAAACCTTCTTCAAGCGTTGTTCCTTCAAACGGATAACCTGCCGTAAACTCAATGTTATCGGTGTTACCTACGCCTTCAGTAATCAACTCGAAAAATACTTTTGCGTGATTTACTTCGTTTTTTGCAATCTTACGAATTTCGTCAGATAAGATTTTAAATCCTTCATTAAGCGCTTTATCAGCCGTGAATTGATATCTCAATCCTGCTTGCGCTTCGCCTGCAAAACTTTTGGCTAAATTCAGTAAGGTTTGTGACTCTTTTAAATGCATTTATCTTTGTCCCCCTTGCTATTATTGTGCGCAGGGGCATAATTATTATACGTTTAATTTTTGGAAACTTTTACCACAAAAAAACGCCCAATGGGGCGTTTTAGTATTTAACGGTATTGCCAAACGTTACCTGCAACACGTTTCGTATATTGCTTTTTTATAAATATTAAACATCTTTAAAAGATTTTCTTCAGACATAAACTCATTTGGCTCGTGTATGGCGCTTTTCACGTTTTTAAATGCAGGTCCAAACGCCACGCCCGACTCAAATACCGACGCAAACGTTGCCCCCGAGCAAGAATATGGGACGTCGTTTTCACCCGTGGCGTCGTTATATGCTTTGTTTAAGCGTTGAACTAACGCGCTGTTTACGTCAACGTAATGTGGCTTGTGATAACTTTCTATTTTATACTCAATACCCGTATTATCTAATAATGGAATAAAATCATTAATATCCATTTTTGCAGGAACTCTTAAATCGCACGTTATAACGATTGCCCCGTTAGAAAAAGAAATGAGGTTTGGTGAAATTGTCGCATAGCCCGTTTCGTTGCCTAATTTTGCAACGCCTTGCTTGTCGTTAAAAAGGTTTTCTATAAGCAAGCTAACCTTTCCTCCGTCTACTTCGTTGACGTATTCTAAAAGCGCTTTCACGGCATTTATTCCGTCCTGTGGGCGCGAGCCGTGTGCAGACTTGCCAAAACTTTCTATTTTATCGCCGTCAATTTTTAGACCGTATTTTTTTGCTAGGCTTATATCAACCTTTCCTTTAGCAAAAGCATAATCAGGGACGGCGTTTGAAACAGTCCCCCCACTAAATTCATGAAAATTACCGTCGTATGCGTATTTAAACACAACTTTTGCAGGGCCTTTTTCTGCATAGGTTACGGGGAAGTTCCCATCAGGCGAAAATCCTTCCGTCGGCAAAACTGCTTTCGTTTTATAATAATCAACGTCAGCCCAGCCACTTTCTTCGTTTAACCCGATAATAAATCTGACCTTTCTATTAAAGGTATGCCCTTCGTCTAAAAGTTCTTTAATAGCATATAGACAGCAAAGCATAGGGCCTTTATCGTCTTCCACACCCCTGCCGTAAAAAACGCCGTCTTTAAGCGTTAAAACGTACGGGTCAGTATTCCAGTCGCCCTCTGCCGGCACTACGTCTAAATGCCCGATAATGCCTAATGCATTTTGATAACTTTGTTCGCTTTCATCTCCACCGACGCTAAATTCACCGATATATCCGTCGTAGTCGGTAACGAAAAATCCCATCCTTTTGCAAACGTCGGTAAAAACTTTATAGGCGTCGGCAACGCCCTTGCCAAACGGCATTTTATTTAAGGCGTCCGATTGAACGCTTTTAGCTGAAATAAGCAAAGCAAAATCTTCTAAAAACTGTTTATAATTCTTCATAAAATTCACCTTATATGATATTATTATACAGCGTAGAGATAAAAATGTCACTATTTGCGCAATTAAAGTTAAATTATTTCGTTAAAATTTTGATTTTTAAGTTGCATTGTGTTAAAATGTTTGTATGAATTCAAATGACAATGTACACGAGCATCATCGCGAACGGATGGTAGAAAAATTTCTTTCGGCGTCGGACAGTTTTGCCGATCACGAGATTTTGGAAGTTTTGCTATATTCCGTAATAAAACGGCAGGATACAAATCCACTTGCTCATAGAATTTTAAGATATTTCAACAGTTTAACCGACCTTTTTGATGCAGACGTCAAGACATTAATGAAAATAGACGGCGTTGGTAAAAGAGTTGCCGTTCACCTTAAAAGTATAGGATTGCTTTATAACCGTATGAAGAAGGATAAAAACAAGCCTGTTTGCCGTTGCGATTCGCTTGGCTCGCTAAAATCTGTTCTGTTAGATTATTTTAGTAATTCTAAAACGGAAAAGTTTGCTATTATGCTCTTTGATAAAAATAAAAATCACTTAAGCACCTTCTTTTTATCAAGTGGTGAGTTTGATAGAATTTTTATCAATACTTCAAGCGTAATATCGGATATTTTGGTTAAAAATCCTAAATTTATCGTCCTTGCGCACAATCATACAAGCAATATTGCCGAACCGTCTTCAAGTGACGACTTATCTACAATTAAGTTTAATATGTTGCTTGGACTTCACGGGATTAGCCTTTTCGACCACGTTATCGTAACTGATAATTCTTTTTTTAGTTATTTTGGGTCGGGTAGGCTAAATGCTATTCAAAAGACGGGCGACTTTAATAAAATTATACAAAACATTACTCAAAACGGAGAAAAATTATGAAGGTAAGAACAAGATTTGCTCCAAGCCCTACAGGCTACTTGCATATCGGTGGATTAAGAACGGCGCTGTACGGCTTTTTATTCGCTAAACAGAGAAACGGTGATTTTGTTTTAAGAATTGAAGACACCGATACTGCACGCTACGTTGACGGCTCTGTCGAAATTATTTACGACACCATGCGCGATTCTGGCGTTATGTACGACGAAGGTCCTGACGTCGGTGGCGACTTCGGTCCGTACGTTCAAAGCGAAAGAAAGGCTATCTATAAAGAGTATGCTGAAAAACTTGTTGAATTAGGTGGGGCTTACTACTGCTTTTGCGATAGTGAACGCATTTCTTCACTTAAAGATGAAAACGGTAATACACGCTATGACAAGCATTGCCTTAAACTTTCCAAGGAAGAAATTAAAGCTAAAATAGACGCTGGCGAACCTTACGTAATTAGACAAAACGTTCCACTTGAAGGCACGGGCAGTTATCACGACTTGGTTTATGGCGACATTTCCGTCGATTATAAAGACGTTGAGGACGGTATTTTGCTTAAATCGGACGGCATGCCTACTTATAACTTTGCAAACGTTATCGACGACCATTTAATGGGCATCACTCACGTTATTCGTGGTACGGAATATTTATCTTCTACCCCAAAATATAACCTTATGTACGACGCTTTCGGTTGGGAAAGACCTGTTTATATACATCTTCCACCGATTATGAAAGATGCCCAGCACAAACTTTCAAAGCGTAACGGCGACGCAAGTTATGCCGACTTTGTTGAAAAGGGCTACGTTAAACAGTCTATCATAAACTATATCGCTTTATTAGGTTGGAGCCCTAAAGGCAACGACGAAAAAATGAGCCTTAATGAACTTATCGAAAAGTTTTCTTTAGAAGGCATATCAAAATCTCCTTCTATCTTTGACGACGTTAAACTTCGCTGGCTCTCTGGCGAATATATTAAAGAAATGTCTGACGACGAGTTTTGCACAAACGCACTTCCTTTCTTTAAACAAAGCAAGGCTTACGGGAAGTTTGATGAGAATAAACTTCTAGCTCTTTGCAAAAATCGTATTCAAATTTTTAGCGAAATTCCATCTAAAATTGACTTTCTTTGCGAATTCGACAAGTTTGATTTAGCATTGTTTGAAAATTCTAAACAAAAATCTTCTATCGAACTTGCTAAACAAATTTTACCGGAAATTAAATCGACACTTTTAGGCGTTGACGGCTGGAATAACTCTAACCTATTTACTACGCTTGTTGAACTTTCAACTAAACTTGGAATTAAAAAACAAGCTTTACTTTGGATTACACGTATTGCTATCACGGGTAAAGAATCTACTGCCGGTGGAGCAACCGAAGTTGCTGATATTTTAGGAAAAGACGAAACGATTAAGAGAATTGACTTTACTATGGAACTTTTAGGTTAATTTTTATAGTTATATCGCATATAATATTTAATATTAATAATATTGTTAGTTAATATTATAAAACTATTTAAAATTAATTAAATTTAAAAGACGGAATTAATTTCCGTCTTTTTTATGTGCAAAAGAATACAAACAAAATTCAAAACATTTTTTATCTTACGTTGTAACGCACCTAAAAACATAGTTATACTAAAAATTTAATATTAAGTAATATAAGCGCAAAACAACCAACAAAGGCGCAATGTCTATTTTTTATTAAAATGTTTCACAAATTTTTATACTGCATCTATATTTGTGTTTGATAACTTAAAGGTTTTAAGATAATTTATAATTCCGTCAGAAATAATTTTTGCCATTTTATATACTAAATTAAGCCTTGTATAGTTAAAAAGATTAACACTTGAAACCGATTTAGCAGCCACAATGCCAACAACACTTATATCTCCTATAGAACTTAAATTTTTATCAACACCAAGACCAGGTTTAAGTCCTTTATTCAATACTTTAATTAGACCGACGTCGTCAGACTGCCCCACCCCGGCATCAATAGCAATAACTTTACTGTTTGGATGAATTTTCTTTAAATAAACCTTTGCATACTCTACTTCTTTAGCAGTTATCGGAGCATTTAACGTTCCGTACACGTATGCACTAGCACCATTTTGTCTTAAAATAGTCCCAACAAGTGGCCCTAAACTATCACCTAACACTAAATCGCTACCTATACATACAATGATAGGCATTTCTTTTATAGGATTGAATTCAGAAATGGACTCTTTAATTCCGATTGATGCATATTCACTAAAACTGCTATAAGTATAAATTTTAGAAGAACTCATAATTTACCTCTTGTTTTTGCAGTATTATAGCCTAAATGTATAATTTTATACTATATATGCTAAAAAATTTTATAAAGAACACTAAATAATCCAACATTTTATCTTTTGGGGCTAAAATTTATTTTTTTACGTAAAACAACAATATATGCCTACAGCAGTAATGGCATCTATACTATATAATGTAAAAAATTATTTTTGTTGTTTAATTAAAATAATTTTACTCATACTATTTATTAATAATACAAATTATAATAAATTCGCCAAAAAGCACTTTAAAAATGTTTGCACCTCTTAAAAAATACCGTAAAACAGGTGTTTTTTATACCATTTTTTCTTAAACCTTATTTTTTAAATTGTTTCACGTGGAACTTAAAGTTTTAAATTGTTTCACGTGAAACGCAAAAATAATAACGCAAAACGATAGAAAATCCCTAATGATTTTGTGTTTTATAAAAAAATATAATAAGAAACTATGTTTTAGCATAAAAATATAATTTTATTTGTAGCGTATTGTAAATTAAAAATTAATATATAACGGGCGCAAAAAATTTCAAAAGTTAATGTATTATTGCGCTATAAAACAACCATTAACTGTT
>JAZNVV010000023.1:0-8340 GCA_045593005.1 Christensenellaceae bacterium
CGGTGTTACCATAGCTAAAGAAATTGAACTTGAAGACCCTTTTGAAAATATGGGCGCATCAATGGTTAAGGAAGTTTCTACAAAAACTAACGACATTGCCGGCGACGGCACTACTACGGCTATGGTATTAGCTCAAGCAATTATTAAGGAAGGTCTTAAAAACGTCGCTGCAGGCGCAAATCCTATCATCTTAAAGAAAGGCATTAACGGTGCAGTTACTGTCGTTACAGAAGAACTTAAAAAGATTTCTACCCCAGTTACAAATAAGACTGCTATCGCTCAAGTAGCGTCAATTTCAGCCGGTGATGAAGAAGTCGGCGCTCTTATTTCCGACGCTATGGAAACAGTCGGTAAAGACGGCGTTATCACCATTGAAGAAAGTAAAACTATGAAGACAGAACTCACTACTGTTGAAGGTTTACAGTTCGACCGTGGTTACGCATCTGCTTATATGGTTACAAATACTGATAAAATGGAAGCAATTTTAGAAAATCCACTTATTCTTATTACGGACAAAAAGATTTCTTCTATTCAGGAAATTTTACCTATTATCGAACCGATTGCAGGGCAAGGTCAAAAACTTTTAATTATTGCCGAGGACGTTGAAGGCGACGCACTTGCTGCCCTTGTTGTTAATAAACTCAAAGGTATTTTCAACTGTGTAGCAGTAAAAGCACCTGGTTTTGGCGAAAGAAGAAAGGCGATGCTTGAAGATATTGCTGTTTTAACTGGTGGTCAAGTTGTTTCTTCCGATTTAGGCATTGACTTTAAGGACGTTTCACTTGATATGCTTGGTAGATGCGCTTCCGTTAAGGTTGATAAGGACAACACTACTTTAGTTGGTGGTATGGGAGATCCTTCCCTTATCGAAGCAAGAAAATACGCTATTAAAGAGCAAATTAAGGTTACGACTTCCGATTACGATAAAGAAAAACTTCAAGAACGTTTGGCAAAACTTGCAGGTGGCGTTGCCGTAATTAACGTAGGCGCTGCAACCGAACTTGAAATGAAGGAAAAGAAACTTCGTATAGAAGACGCATTGAACGCTACGAGAGCGGCTGTTCAAGAAGGTATTGTTCCTGGTGGTGGTATCGCTTTAATTACGGCTATCCCTGCCCTTAAAGCATATGCCGAAAAACTATCTGGCGACGAAAAAACAGGTGCGATTATCGTATTAAAAGCAATCGAAACACCTTTACGTCAAATTGCAAACAACGCAGGTCTTGACGGCGCTGTAATTTTACACGAAGTATTAAAATCAGACAACCCTAACTACGGCTTTAACGCCCTTACAGACGAATACGTGGATATGGTTGAAGCAGGTATTATCGACCCAACTAAAGTTACACGTTCTGCTCTTGAAAACGCAGCGTCAGTTGCAAGCGTTCTTTTGACAACTGAAAGTATTGTTGCTGATATTCCTGAAGCTAACCCAGCCCCAGCACCTATGGGCGGTGGAATGTATTAAAATTAAAATAAAAATAAAAAACTCACCTTTTTGGTGAGTTTTTTTATTAAGTGATTTATAACACTTAAGTGCAACACTTAAAAATATTTAATTATTCTGATTTTGCTTTTAATAAATCTCTAATTTCTTTCAAGATATATTCGGTAGAATTTTCTTTTGCAATTCTATCTTCTTCAGCCTTTTTAAGTTTTGCTATTTCCAATTCTTTTTCGATATTTGCCTGCTTTTCTTTTTTATACGCTTCAACTGCGTCGAAATCGATTAACTTAATGCCACGCTTTTTAAGAATTTTTCTATCCTCTTTTGTTAAAGCATCACCTTTCATATTTTCAACGAATTTCTTTTTGCCTTCTGCAACCTTATTCATAACTTTTATTATTAAGAATAAAACAATAGCAACGAGCAAGAAGTTAATAATCGCGTTTATAAATGCACCCCAGTCAATATAAAAGCAGTTAGCAAGGTCAAGTGTTCCGTCTTCAAGATAAGCTTTTGGCCCTAAAAAAGTATAAACTTCCGTCAAGGCGTTTTTGCCTAATATAAGCGCTAATAAATAGTTGATTATAGGCTTTAATACGTTATTACTTAAACCGTTGACGATTGCAGTAAATGCACCACCAACAATAACGCCGACAGCCATATCAAGCACGTTACCACGCATTATGAATTTCTTAAATTCCCCAAAAAATTTCTTCATTTGAATTACTCCTTTATTTAATTATAAATGATTTTACATTATATTATTTAATTGCCGTTATTTCGTAAGGCGTTGTCTGATACAAGCAATAATTTAGCCAGTTTGAAAACAATAAATTGCCGTGAGCGCGCCATTTTGCGACAGGTTTTTGTGTATCGTCGTCGTTAGGAAAATAATTTTTAGGAATTTTTATTTTAAGTCCTAAATTTTTATCACGCTGATATTCTTTATTTAAAGTTTCAGCATCATATTCGCTATGCCCTATTACAAAAATACGCTTATAATCGGGCGTTGCACACATAAGTAAGCCTGCCTCGTCCGAACACGCCAAAATATTAAGATCTTTAATCTTTTTTACGTCTTCAATATCAACGGTTGTGTGGCGTGAATGTGGGATAAGGAATTTATCGTCAAAACCACGTGTTAAAAGCGATTTTTTATCTAAAACGTCATGTTCAAACACGCCGAAAAGTTTTTCGTCTAAAATATGCTTTTTTACACCATAATGATAGTATAAACCAGCCTGCGCCCCCCAACAGATGTGTATCGTGCTGTGAACGTGTGTTTTTGACCATTCCATAATAGAACATAGTTCTTCCCAGTAGTCAACGTCTTCAAAAGCCATTTGCTCAACAGGAGCACCGGTAATTACAAGCCCGTCGAACTTTCTATCCTTTATTTGGTCGAAAGTTTGATAAAAAGCAAGCATATGTTCTTTGGAAATGTTTTTCGACTGATGCGTTTTGGTATGAACAAGCGTTAGTTCTACCTGTAACGGAGTATTACCTAAAAGACGGGAAAACTGTGTTTCCGTATCAATTTTTGTAGGCATTAAATTAAGTAAAACTATCTGCAAAGGTCTAATATCTTGCGTAGCAGCCCTAGTTTCCGTCATAACGAAGATGTTTTCTTCAGTTAGCGTCTTTGTAGCAGGTAGTTGGTTAGGTATTTTGATAGGCATAATTAATTAAATTTCCGTTTGATTTTTTCTAATCTTTTTATTTTTTTAATTAAATTTGGTCAAGAGCTTGCGCAAGGTCTAGTATAAGGTCATCAGCATTTTCCAAACCACAAGAATAACGAACAAGTTCTGGGGAAATTCCACAAGCAACAAGTTCTTCGTCATTCATTTGACGGTGGGTAGCAGTCGCTGGATTTAAGCAACAAGTTTTAGCGTCGGCAACGTGCGTTTCAATCTGCGCAAGACGAAGTGACTTCATAAACTTTTCAGCACCTTTCCTACCACCAACTACACCAAAACTTACTACACCACAACCACCATTTGGAAGATATTTTTGAGCAAGTTCGTAATCTTTATCCGATTTAAGTCCAGAATATCTTACCCACAAAATTTTATCGTGTTTTTCTAAATATTCAGCGACTTTTTGACCGTTTTCACAATGTCTTTTCATTCTAACAGGTAAGCTTTCAATACCCAAGTTTAGTAAAAATGCGCTTTGTGGTGATGGTGTACAGCCAAAATCACGCATAAGTTGAGCAGTTGCTTTCGTTATAAAAGCACCTTCCTTACCAAACTTTTCAGCATAAGTAATACCGTGGTAACTGTCGTCAGGCGTGCAAAGTCCTGGGAATTTATCTGCGTGAGCCATCCAGTCAAATTTACCGGCGTCAATAATAGCCCCACCTACAGCAGAACCGTGTCCGTCAAGATATTTTGTAGTTGAATGAGTTACGATATCAGCGCCCCATTCGATAGGTCTACAATTAACTGGCGTAGCAAAAGTATTGTCAATAATAAATGGAACACCGTGGTCGTGTGCCGCTTTAACAAACTTCTCAATATCTAATACGTTAAGCGCAGGGTTAGCAATAGTTTCACCAAAAACAGCCTTTGTATTAGGTCTAAATGCAGCGTTTAATTCTTCTTCCGAACAATCTGGTTGAACAAAAGTGAATTCAATACCCATTTTCTTCATTGTAACAGCGAAAAGGTTGAAAGTCCCACCATAAATTGCGCTAGAACTAATAACGTGGTCGCCATTTTGAGCAATATTAAACACAGCGAAAAAGTTTGCCGACTGCCCCGACGAAGTAAGCATACCTGCTACCCCACCTTCAAGCGCCGTCAACTTGGCTGCAACGTAATCACACGTAGGATTTTGTAGTCTTGAATAAAAATATCCGTTTGCCTCAAGGTCAAATAGTTTGCCCATATCTTCACTTGTGTCGTATTTAAACGTCGTGCTTTGAATAATAGGGATTTGGCGAGGCTCACCATTTTTAGGCACGTAGCCACTATGTATACATTTCGTTTCAATTTTTTGATTATTCATAATTATACTTCCTTAAAATTTATATTTATATTATAAAATATATTAAAGTTTGTCAACTAATAGATAGAATATATTAAAAAATAAAAACCCAAACTTGACGTTTGGGTTAATTTATAGAGTATTGATTATAAAGTTTCGTCAATATATTCAGGATCTTTTGCGTTAACGGCAACACTCTTGATACCGTTCATACATCCACTCTTCGATTTGTAGCCTTCTTCCGAAATACAAATATTTTCACCATTTGATGCAATAAGACGATAACGGAACAAGCCTGCCTTGTCAAGATAAATTTCAAACTTTGGACAAGTCTTTGGTTCAACGGTTTTAAGCGTTTGATCCTCTATCTTGCCTTCAGCAATACATTTTTCAGCAAAATTGCCTACACTTAACGTAGCATTTTTGCAATTAGCCTTTGTTTTATAAACTTGTGATGCTACAGCAATTTTTTGTTTATTTGCTGCGATAAGACTAAAATTGAAACAGCCACTTGGCGTCTTTTTTATAATGAAACAACCCATAATATACCCTCTCTTTTGTGTTCTTGCTTAAATTATAACAAAAATATTTTTGTTTGTAAATAGCAAAAACTTTATTTTATACATTTTTTAAATATTTTATTATAAAAATATACCTTTTATGCAATATTTATAATGGCAAACGTATCAAATTATTGTATTTTAATAATTTTTTGCCTTTTTTCAAATGTAAAATTAAATAAATACAAGCTTTTAACAGCAAAAATTAATTTTAAACGGCACAAATTATAAATCTACGAAAAAAAACATAAAAATATCAAAATTAATTTTAAATATTCGCTATCTTTAATTTGACAAGCAACTGCTTTTGTGATAATATTATCTAGCTATGGAGAAGTACCCAAGTGGCTATAAGGGGCTCCCCTGCTAAGGGAGTAGTATGTGAAAGCGTAGCACGAGTTCGAATCTCGTCTTCTCCGCCATAAAAACACTCGGCTTTTGTCGGGTGTTTTTTTGTGTGGAGAGGTAAGAGATTTGACTTAAATTTGCATATCTTAAACTTTTACTTTTAGTTAAAACCCTTTTGCAAATTTAGTTCGTCGCTTGCGTCCTACGAAGTATTATCTCAGCATATTTACCATAAAAACACTCGGCTTTTGTCGGATGTTTATATGCAAAAACATCTTTTATAATTATGCTCTTTTATTTATATTATTTTACCAAAATGCAAGCAACGCTTGACAAACGACAAGGTATTTATGCTAATTATTTTATAATTTGACTTTATTTTAGCAAGAAGATTTGATATAATAATCTAAAAATAGGAGGGCACATTATGACAATCGGGGAAAAAATTCAATTTAATAGAAAAAAATTAAATCTATCGCAAGAAGAATTAGCTAAAAAATTGTTCGTTAGTAGACAAACTATCAGTCTTTGGGAAAAAAATGAAACTGCTCCGACAATAGATAATTTACTTCGCTTAAAAGAGATATTTGGTATTTCTATTGACATGATTTTAGATGAAGGATCTAATTTATTCTTAAATAATAACCCTACTTCACTTGATACTATTTGCGCTTCGCTAGCGTACGCTATGGGTATTGAACCCCCAAAACATGCTAACCAAGTAAACGCAAGACTCTGCGAATTTGTTGATAAAACTTTCGAAGGCAAAAAAGTTGATAGAATAGTAATGTATAACCCAGACGCCGTAGCACAATGGATTTATAAAAAGTATCCAGAAATTGTAAAAGGTGTTAGATATAATACGGATATTGAAATCCCACTAGCTACCGTTATGCCTTCCGTTACCCCGGTATGCTTTGCTACAATGTACACGGGGGCACAACCGGCTATTCACGGTATACAAAAATATGAAAAGCCCGTTCTAAAAATAGACACGATTTTCGACGCGCTTGTAAGAGCTGGTAAAAAAGTTGCTATATTAACTGCCTACTCTTGTAGTATGAATAGAATTTTCCTTGGACGAAATATAGATTACTATCATTATGAAGAAGGCAACTGGGCTACCGTAAACGCTACTGCTATGGAACTTATTTTAAAAGATGAATATGATTTTATAGTAGTTTACAACGGCAATTATGATTCCGAAATGCATAGATTTGGCCCTGAAAGTCAGGAAGCGCTTGGTGAACTTCGAATGAATGACCACGTTTATTCGCTAATATGCGAACTTATTAAGAGAAACTGGAAAAGCCATAATACTTTGATCGGTTTTGCTATGGACCACGGCTGTCACGAAATAGACGGTGGAGCAGGTTCACACGGGCTTGATATGCCTGAAGATATCAATATTACGCATTGTTATAAAGCTTTCGTAAAAGAGGATTAATTATGAAGGTTTATATTATAAGACATGGCGAAAGTGAAACAAACGTACAAAAAAAATGGACGGGTTGGCTAGACGTTTCACTAACCGAAAAAGGTATTTTGGACGCAAAAAAAGCAGGCAAAATTTTATCAAATATAGTTTTTGATAAAGTTTATGCAAGCGACCTTAAGCGTGCCGTTCAAACAGCAAAAACTGCCCTACCCGATTATGAAATTGAAACAAATTCTCTGTTAAGAGAAATTGACGTTGGAAATTTTGCAGGCCAACCACTTTCAAACGTTTTATCGTTTAGTGACGAAGAAAAGAATAACTATAATACGACGGCATTTAAGGCGTTTGGTGGCGAAAGTTTGCAAGATTTTAGTTTAAGAATTAAAGCGTTTAAGGAAATTTTGGAAAAATCTGATTATGAAACCGTTGCGATTTTTTCGCACGGGGGCTGGCAAATGTCCATGCTTGATTCTATACTTGGCTTTTATTTTAAACGCAAGACTGTATTCTTTGGAAATTGTGCCGTTATGGAAGTAGAATACAATGGCGAATTTTGGCGTTTAGTTGGTTTAACAAATCTTGATTAATAATTAAAGCACCCTTATGGGTGCTTTTTTATATATAATATTTTACATATTGACTTAAACTAGCTTATATGGTAAAATTAAACGCAAGGTGATAATATGGTTAAATTACTAAATTTTTGGCATTTCTTTTTTATATTTTTATTATCAGGTGTAATAGTTGGATTATATTTTTTACTAAAAAATAGAACCGACAAAACAAAAAAAATCGTGCTTGGCTCTTTATTGTTTTTTAATCTTGCATTGCACTTTTTAAAACTGACTTTCCCACCATACAGCACAAACTTTGAATTTGCTATGAGAGAAGTTTGGTTTACAAACGTTTGTGCTACAAGCGTATTATTTTTTCCGTTTATCTTTCTTTCGAAAAGCAAAATTGCAAAAGATTACATGGTTTATTTAGGCATAATAAGTGGTTTTTTAGCAATGCTTTACCCTACCGAAGCAATCGGTAAAAGCATACTGACGTTAGACTTGTGGAGATTTTATATATGCCACGGAATTATTATTGCCGTTCCTATGCTAACTCTATTACTTAAATTACACACGTTAGACGTCAAACGTATTTGGAAAATTCCTATATGTGTGTGCGCAATGCTATTATTTATAATTTGCAATCAAATTCTTCAAAGCGAACTGGGAATTATACCACTCAGAAATGGCGATATGTTAAACGTCAATTTTAGAAATCCTTCTTTAATTTGGGGACCGACTGACGACGTAGCAATTATTTTTTCCTGGTTAACGCCTGCTTTTATGAAAACTATACCAGTTGGCGCATATGCAGGACAAACTAAATACTGGCCGTTCTTTTGGATGTTGCCTGGCATAATAGTATATTTTTTACTTATTCCGATCATTATTTGCTTAATCTTTGATTTTAAAGAAACAATCAAAACATTTTCTAAAATAATTAAACCTTTTAAAAGAAAGAACAACTAAAAAGCACCCGTTTGGGTGCTTTTTTATTTT
>JAZNVV010000024.1:0-24517 GCA_045593005.1 Christensenellaceae bacterium
CCATAGAAAGCGCCGTCGCCTTCGTTGACAATGTAGTCAAGCCCAAGTTTTTCAAGCGCGCCTTTAAGCCCTTCAGTTGCGGCGTTCCAGTCTTCGTCAGAGCCCATACTGTTTTCAGGGCGAGTAGAAAGTTCCACAAAATATTTAAACCCAAACTTTGAATATACTTCGTTGATAAGATGAACAACCCTAACGATTTCCCCTTCAATCTGGTCTTTAGTCATAAAGATATGAGCGTCGTCTTGCGTAAAGCATCTAACCCTCATAAGCCCGTGGAGTGCGCCTTTAAGTTCGTGACGGTGAACAATGCCAAGTTCGCCAACCCTTAAAGGAAGGTCGCGATAACTGTGAAGTTGGCTTTTATAAACCATAACGCCACCAGGGCAGTTCATAGGTTTAATGCAATACGTTTCTTCGTCGATAAGCGTCGAATACATATTGTCTTTATAGTGGTCCCAGTGTCCACTTGTTTCCCAAAGGCGTCTATTCATTATAAGTGGTGTAGAAACTTCCACGTAACCGTCACGGTAGTGAATGTTGCGCCAGTAGTCTATAAGTGTGTTTTTAATAGCCATACCTTTTGGCAAAAAGAACGGAAAACCTGGACCTTCGTCCGACATCATAAAAAGGTTCATTTCCTTGCCGATTTTACGGTGGTCACGCTTTTCAGCCTCTTCTAAAAGTTTAAGGTGGGCATCAAGTTCTTCTTGTGAAGCAAACGCAATACCATTGATACGGGTAAGCATTTTATTATTCTTGTCGCCTTTCCAGTAAGCGCCTGAAGTTTGCGTCAACTTAAACGCTTTAAGGGCTTTCGTATAAGTAAGGTGTGGGCCAACGCACATATCAATATATTCACCCTGTTGATAAAACGAAAGTGGTACGTTATCGGCAAGGTCGTCTTTAATATGCTCAATCTTATAATTTTCACCCCGTTCTTCCATAAGGCGAATAGCCTCTTCACGTGGGAGAATAAACGCCTTGATAGGTAAATTTTCTTTAACGATTTTTTTCATTTCTGCTTCAATTTTAGGTAAATCGTCATCAGAAAGTTTAGTATCGCCAAGGTCAACGTCGTAGTAAAAACCCTTTTCGGTAGCAGGACCGAAAGCGAAGTCGGCATGTGGATAAAGGCGTTTTACAGCCTGCGCAAGAACGTGCGCAGCAGTATGTCTAATTACGTGTAATTCCTCTTCTTTTTCGGCTTCTTTAACGGTGCCGTCGTTATAAATTATTTTCATAATATCTCCTTAAAAAGTAAAACGTAGCAAATAGAAAATGCACCCTTATAGTAAGGGTGCATAGCACGGTTCCACCTTAATTTTAACTTTATTTATCATTGACGCAGATTAACGTTACCACTTGTTAACGCAGTACGGCTCGGGAGTGGTTTCATATTCGGTTGCAGTCAGGCTTGCACCAAACGCCTGCTCTCTTAA
Source organism: Christensenellaceae bacterium (assembly GCA_045593005.1). Classification (GTDB taxonomy): domain Bacteria; phylum Bacillota; class Clostridia; order Christensenellales; family Borkfalkiaceae; genus UBA11475. The sequence goes on from JAZNVV010000024.1 coordinate 1,440, forward strand.
CTGCAATTACGGTTACTACTTGTTCCGTCATAGCCTTTTATTAAGATACACAAAGTATAACATACCAGCTAAACTATTGTCAACTTTTAAATGCCCTAAAATTGATTGAAAATATCTTTTATAAGTAATGGAATAAATAAAAAACTACAAAACGTTAAATTTATAAAATTTAACAGATATATTTATTGTAAATAAACATAAAAAAGAGCAATTTCGCTCTTTTTTATGACTTATATAATTTTACGTATTTATCTGCAATATCAGCAGCAATTTTGCAAAGTTCACCACAAGGACGCTTTTTATAATATTCTGCCGTTCTTTCTTCTGGGACGCCTGTGTTTTGTTTAGGTGATTGACCTAAAAGTTCTGCACAAATAATACTACCTGTAACGTCAGAAAAATCTTTGCAAGCATCTTGTATAATTTTATAAACTTCAGCCTTCGTTTTGCCGTTTGCAACCATAGTGGAAATCACCATAACCATACCTGATACAGCCCCACAAACAAGGCGTTGACGGGCAAGCCCACCACCAAACCCAAGTGAAAGGTTTTTAAGAGTGTTTTCGTCAATATTAAGTTCGTCCTTAAAGCTTAATGTTACTGCTTGTGAACAAGCAAGTCCCGTGTTAAATAAATTCAATGCCATTTCACCTTTATTCATTATTATCTCCTTCATATAAACAACCTTGCGTTAAGTTGTTGTCGCGCATATATTTTGTTATAGAATTAAGATTAATCTTTTTTTGTTTTGTCCACTCTGGCGCTAAAATTTCAGACTTTTCTCCGTCGCCAGTTAAACGGTGAATAATTATCGTAGGGGATACGTGCGTTAAAATATACGACACGCATTGAATATAATATTCCCTTGTAATAGGTGTGTATTTTCCACTTTCATAATCTGTGGCAAGAGGGGTGTTTTTTAGCACGAATAGCGAGTGAATTTTTATACCACTTATTTTGTGTCGGTTAATAAAATCAACCGTTCTTTTAACGTCATCAAAACCTTCACCCATTAACCCTATAATTAGGTGCACAACGACGGGTATATTATATTTATTAAGCACTTTAACTGCTTTTGAAAACTCATCATTATCGTAGCATCTGTTAAAACTTTTTGCAGTACGTTCGTTTGCCGTCTGCAAACCTAGCTCTACCCAAACGGTGCGATTAGGCGCCATGTCGATAATTGTTTTAGCCACGTCCTCATCAATACAGTCGGGACGTGTTGCAATAGCAAGTCCCACTACGTCGTCGCTTATTAAAGCGCTTTGATACCTATCCTTTAGCGTTTTTGTATCGGCGTAGGTTGATGAAAAATTTTGAAAGTACGCTATATATTTATTGCCCTTGTTGCGCTGTTTGGCAAATTCTATACCAGAAAGAATTTGATTAGATATATTGCCGTTAAGGGTGTGTTCGCCCGAGCCTTTTTCGTTACAAAAGTTGCAACCACCAACCCCTTTCTTTCCATCACGGTTAGGGCAAGTAAAACCCCCGTCTATTGAAATTTTATAAACTCTTTCGCCGTAAAGTGATTTTAAATATTTACTTAAAGAATAATAAGGCAAATCCATAATAAAATTATATCAAACAATTATCGCAATGTAAATAAATAAATCAAATTTTTCCTTATTGTTTAGCGCGTTAGGGTAAATTAAAAAATTTATTTATTAGTTATTTTTATTGACATAATAATATTTATAGGTGTACAATTATATAAAATTGTATTAAGCAAATACGATATTTAGAGGATTTTTATGAGTGAATGTAATCACGATTGTTCAAGTTGTTCATCAAGCGATTGTTCTTCAAGAAAGGTAGACTTAAAAGCGCCTATGAACGCTGACTCAAACGTAAAAAAAGCATATGCAGTAGTTAGTGGCAAGGGTGGCGTAGGCAAATCGCTAGTAACGTCGCTTTTGGCAGTTTCGGAGGCAAGACGTGGCAAAAAAGTTGCTATTTTAGACGCCGATATAACCGGTCCGTCTATTCCGAAGGCTTTTGGGATTGTGGACACTGCCGTTGCTGACGAAAAGTTTTTACTTCCTGTAGAAACGGCTACTGGTATTAAAGTTATGTCAATGAACTGTCTTTTAGAGGACGAAACATCTCCTGTTATTTGGCGTGGGCCAGTAATTGCTGGCGTTATCAAACAGTTTTGGACGGACGTTAAATGGGGTGAAGTTGATACAATGTTAGTCGACTGCCCACCAGGAACGGGCGACGTACCTTTAACGGTATTTCAATCGTTACCGATTGACGGCATAGTTATTGTTACGACGCCACAAGACCTTGTTTCAATGATTGTTGAAAAGGCTGTTAAAATGGCAGAGATGATGAACGTTCCTATCGTTGGTATCGTTGAAAATATGTCTTATTTTGCTTGCCCTAACTGTGGGGAAAAGCATTTTATTTTTGGCGACAGTCATATTGATGAAATTGCGTCTATGCACGGTATTAAAAACGTTGTTAAACTTCCTATCGATTCTGATTTAAGAGAATCGGTTGATAGTGGCATTATTGAATTTTACAAGGGAGAATGGCTTGACTTTGTTGCTAATGCGCTTGAAAAATAGTGTAATAAAGACATAAATGCGCCAGTATAATTTATATTGAACGCATAAAGAGGTAAAGAAAATGAAATTCAAAACCAAAGACATTATAAAATTAGCAATACCTATAATATTAGAATTTCTTTTAACCATAATGGCAAATCTGTTCGACGGCATAATGGTTTCAAGCGAGGGTGAGGCTGCCGTTTCAGGTGTTTCTTTAACCGGTTCAGTCAATGCATTTTTGGTAGTATTTTTTCTCTCTCTTTGTTCGGGTGGCGCGATAGTAATTGCGCAACTTATCGGCAAAAAGGATATTGATACGGCTAATGAGACGGCAAAACAACTGCTCTATATTTCTCTTGCTATTTCAGTTTTTATTTGTATTATTGTGATGACTTTGCACGGACCTATACTTCAACTTATTTTTGGCAAGGTTGATGCCGAAGTTATGGAAAATGCTAAAATCTATTTCTTCATTACTGGGATATCATATCCGTTTATAGGTATTCAATCGGCAAGTTCTTCTATATTAAGGGCGCAGGGTAGGACTAAATTAACGCTTGCTATTTCTGTGGGTGGTAACCTTGTAAACATTGTCGGCAACGCAATTTTAATTTTTGTTTGTGGTATGGGTGTTAAGGGTGCTGCTATTGCTACACTTATTTCTTATATAGTTGCTGCGGCTATTGCGCTTACATTCACTTTAAGGAAAAAAAGCAACGTCGTTTACATACAAAAATTGTTTAGCTATAAGCCAAATGCTTGGTATATCAAAAAAATATGCCACATAGGTGTTCCTAACGGGTTAGAAGATTCTTTCTTTCAGTTTGGTCGATTAATAGTTGCAAGCCTTATTTCGGGTTTTGGTACGGCAAGTATCGCGGCAAACGCAGTTGCGCAAACGCTTACTAACTTTCACTTTCAAACGGGCTCGGCAATCAATACTGCGGCAATAACCGTCATTGGTATGTGTATCGGCGCAGGCGATTATGACGAAGCAAAAAAGAACGTTAAAAAGTTTATTATTTTTGTATTTACTTGCTACGTATTTTTATCTATTTTCTTTATTTTAACGGCTGGAATATTTGCAAAGATTTACAACCTTTCGCCTGAAGCAACCGAAATTTGCCGTAACGTAATTATAATCAACGGCATTGCTACCGTATTAATATGGCCGTTTGCATTTACTTTAGCTAGTGCGTTCAGGGCGGCATCAGACGTCAGATTTACTATGATAGTTTCGATATTGTCAATGTTTACGTTTAGGGTAGCTGGAAGTTACTTCCTTGCATACGTATTTGACCTTGGTGTTTATAGCGTTTGGATTGCAATGATTGCAGACTGGTTATTTAGAACGTTGATGTTCTTGCCAAGATTTATTAAGGGAAAATGGCTGATGCAATATAAAGGTTAAATTTGTAATTTTAAGCGTAGTGTTAAATCACTACGCTTTTTTAATGGATAAATTAAAACAAATTAGTAAAACAGCTATTATACTTTTGCGCTTGATTTTTAATTATTTATAATATATAATATTAAAAGTGCAAAAAAGCAATGTTTATTAGGAAATTAATTTGTTTTGACCTTGACGGGACGTTAACGCAGTATAGTTGTTCGCTTGGTGAAAATAAAGTCTTTTGGATAAACTTATATACTTATTTTAGGGGGTAACGGTAGTGTGAAACGCTACCAAAGGTGATTTTATGAAATATACTTACAAAACACAAAATACTTGTTCAAGCAGTATTTCTTTTGACATTAACGACGACGTTGTAACAAACGTTAATTTTACCGGTGGTTGCAACGGCAATCTTAAAGCCATTTCAAAACTTGTTGAAGGTATGACGGCTGATGAAATTGCATCAATACTTGCCGGCAATACTTGTGGGTTTAGAAAAACTTCTTGCGCAGACCAACTTGCAAAAGCAGTTTTAAAGGCAAAAGCAGAACAATAAAACGCCACAAGGCGTTTTTTTGATAATAGAAACGCCTGCGTTAAAATATTTCTTAAAATAGACAAAAACGACAAAAGACTATGGAAAAAAGAAAATTAAAGGTGTCAAGCGAATTAAGCTGGGCTATAGGCTGGCTAACTATTACGCTTGCTATATGTTTAATATCAAAGACGGGCTTTGGTGTTTCAATGGTGGTTTCACCTGCATACGTTGTACACCTTGCTCTTGTCGACACGTTGCCGTGGTTTACTTTTGGAACGGCAGAGTATATGTTGCAGGGAGTTTTATTGCTTGTCCTATGCCTTATTGTAAGACGGTTTAAGTGGCAATATTTGTTGTCTTTTTTATGCGCAATTATACACGGCCTACTTTTAGACGGTTGGTTGTTTGTCTTTTCCGGTGTACAGTTTAACGGTCTTGCTATACGCATTGTTATGCTTATTGTCGGGCTTATTTTAACTGGGTTTTCCGTTTCGCTATTTTTTAGAACGTATATGCCACTTGAAGTTTACGACCTTTTTGTGACGGAAATTTGCGCAGTATATACTTTTAAACAAAGCATTGTTAAGTGGGTGTATGATTTTTCAATGTTAACGCTTGCAGTAGTTCTTGCATTAAGTTTTTTTGGGAATTTTACAGGTCTTGGTGTAGGCACGCTATTAAGCGCCGTAGTAAATTCTCCTATTATAACGTCTTTTGGTAAAATTTGGGATAAAGGTTTTGTTTTTACTCCAACGCTACCAAAACTAGAAAGAATTATACAGCGATAAATTATTTAACAAAAAATGCAGTTGTCGTCAAACAACTGCATTTTTTTATTTTAATTAAAAATTAGTTTTTTGCTTTTTCAATAGCAAGTTTAGCCTTTTCGGCAACGTTTGATGCCGTAAAACCATATTTGGCAAAAAGCACTTTTGCAGGGGCTGATTCGCCAAAGTGGTCTATACAAGCGTATTCGCCGTCAAGTCCTACGTATTTACCCCAAGAGGTGCTAGCGCCTGCCTCAACGGCAACTCTTGCCCTAACCGATTTAGGTAAAACGCTTTCCTTATATTTATCGGACTGTTTGTCAAAAATTTCCATACAAGGCATTGAAACTACGCGTGCATCAATACCGTCTGCAAATAAAAGTTCTTTTGCTTGAATACAAACCGATAATTCCGAACCCGTTGCCATTATGATAACGTCAGGGGTGTCGCCCTTTTCTTTTGAGATAACGTAACCGCCGTTTAATGCTTTTTTGCTTGAACCTTCAATCCTAGGTAACGTCTGTCTTGAAAGAGCAATCGTCGTAGGACAACCTGCCTTTAACGCTGAAACGTAGGCAGCCGTCGTTTCAATACCGTCAGCAGGACGGAAAACGTTCATATCAGGCATAGAACGTAGCATAGTAAGTTGTTCGATAGGCTCGTGCGTAGGGCCGTCTTCACCAACACCGATTGAGTCGTGCGTCATAATGTAAAGGATAGGAAGTTTCATAATAGAAGACATTCTCATAGCGCCTTTTAAGTAATCGGTGAAAACAAAGAAGGTTGCGCAGTAAGGAAGAATACCACCGTGTAAATACATACCGTTACAGATAGCGCCCATAGCGTGTTCTCTTATGCCAAAATGCATATTGTTTCCACTAAAATCACCAGGCACAAAGTCGCCGGAATTCTTCATAATCGTTTTGTTAGAAGGACCAAGGTCTGCTGAACCACCCATAAGGTTAGGGATAATTTTAGCAATTTTATTAAGCACGGTAGAGCCGTAACCTCTTGAAGCGTCGTCTTTTGGATAAATCCAAAGTTCTTCTTCATCTTCAAGGTCGGGCTTTTCGCCACTCATCCATTTTTTATATTCTTTTGCAAGCGCTGGATAAGTCTTTTCGTATCTATCGAAAAGTTCGTTCCAGTCGTTTTCAAGTTGTTTGCCTTTTGCGATATATTCCGTTTTTAATTCTTCAACTTCGGCAGGAATTGTGAAAGCAGGGTAGTCGTAGCCAAGTTTTTGTTTTGTTAAAGAAGTTTTTTCAGCACCGAGTGGAGCGCCATGGCAATCAGCCTTGCCTTCAAGTGGAGAGCCGTAGCCGATATTTGATTTAATTATGATAAGCGAAGGTTTTTTTGTTTCCTTTTTTGCCTTTTCAATAGCCTTATTAACGGAATTAACGTCGTTTGCGTCTTTTACGTGAAGAACTTGCCAGCCAAGCGCTTCGTGACGTTTGCCAACGTTTTCATCAAAAGTAACGTCCGTGTTGCCTTCGATAGTGATGTCGTTATCATCATATAAAACGATAAGTTTACCTAGACCAAGCGTGCCTGCTAAAGATGCGGCTTCGTTTTCAATACCTTCTTGCATACAGCCGTCGCCACAGAGAGCGTACGTGTAGTGGTTTACAATTTCAAAACCTTCCTTATTAAACTTTTCAGCAAGTCTTGCTTCGGCAATAGCCATACCTACTGCGTTTGCAATGCCTTGACCGAGTGGACCGGTAGTCGTTTCAACACCAGGACAAACGCCAACTTCAGGATGTCCTGTACAAATAGAGCCTTCCTGACGGAAGTTTTGTATTTGTTCCATAGGTAAGTCGTAGCCGAAGATGTGCAAAAGTGAATAAATAAGCATTGAGCCGTGTCCTGCTGAAAGGATAAATCTATCCCTATTATCAAATTTAGGATTTGCAGGGTTAAATTTAAGTTGATTAGCAAAAAGCGCATAGCCTACTGGTGCCATACCAAGTGGAAGACCAGGGTGACCAGAGTTCGCTTTGTCAATAGCATCTATAGAAAGTGCTCTAATCGTATTGATAGCAAGCAACTCACGCGTGGAAAGTTTTTTCATATAAGTTCTCCTTAACTGCTATAATTTGGCAGTTTTATATTCTATTTAGTATTATATAACAAAAACAAGGCGATTTCAAGTGATAAAGCACTCATTTTTCTTATTATCTTATCAATAAATTGACAAACGTAGGTGAAAAAACCATTTTATAGGTAATTACTTTAAAAAACTTGAAATAAAGGATATAATTTGTTATAATTATATAGCTAAACTGCCGTGCTTATAAACACGGTTGCATAAAAAAACTTCCTTTGTTCATAAATTAGTATGAAGAGGTATAGGAGATATTATGATTTTATTAGAAGGAATTGACGTAACGTCAACGTATATAACGGTACAAATACTTTATTACGTTTTTGCAGTTGCGTTGTATTTTTTAATGTCTTACGGTTTCTACCGTATGGCCGTTAAAAGAAATATAAATAGAGCATTTTTAGCGTTTATTCCTTTTGCAAGATACGTTGTTGCTGGTAAAGTTATCGGTCAAGCGATAGTGTTTGGCAAAAAGACGGATAAGTTAGGGCTTATAGTTGCAATAGTTTCAGCTATCTATTTTGCGACTTCGCTTTTTACGTTTATTTATAATAATTACTTATTCTTTTGCGCGCTTGATGCGAAATTACCTATTGAATTAGTGCTTGACGGTCAAACGTTAATCGACGGCAAAGAAATAGAATTATTAATGGAATTTTATTACAAATCAAAAGCACTTAATATAATTGCAAATATTATTCACGTGATTTCAATGATAGCGTCGCTTGCTTGGCTTGTATTTATGTTTATTTTCTGGAATAATTTATTTGTAAAATTCAAGCCGACTATGGTGTTTATGTATACGTTTATTGCCGTTGTTATCGCTGCGTTAACGTATGAAGGTTTTATTATTCCACTTGAAGTTGGTGGATTGTTCGTGTTTATATTTAGAAATCGGGATGAAATTAAAATTACTAATTTTTATAATCCTTACGGCAATCCAAACGGCTACAACGGTTACGACCCGTATGGTAGGGGCAGTCAAAACTCCTACGATCCGTATGGTAGAAATAACCAAAACAATAACTATAACGGGCAGGGGAATAGTAATCAATCTGATCCGTTTGAAGAGTTTGGGGATAATAAAAAAGACGATACTAATAATCCGTTTGGGATGTAATAGCATAAGCCACTTCTATGCAAGTGGCTTGTAGTTTTTAGGAGAAAATTATGAAGAACGATAATATCGTTGCAATTTCTACAGCGCTTGGCGCAAGTGGGGTTGCCGTCATACGCCTTTCAGGCGACAGCCCTTTGGAAATTGCTGAAAAAATGTTCGTTCCACAGGGCAAAATAAAGGTTGGCGAATTAGTGCCGTATATGATGTATACTGGTGAATTTGACGGTGGTAGTTTTTTTGATTACGGTATGTGCGTGTATTTTAAAGCGCCAAAAAGTTACACGGGTGAGGACGTTGTTGAGTTTCATTGTCATGGTGGTAACGCAATCGTAAAAGGTCTTTTGCGCAGGGCTATCGAACTTGGCGCAAGGCTGGCTACCCGTGGCGAATTTACTAAAAGAGCCTTTTTAAACGGCAAACTTTCGTTATCTTCTGCCGAAGGTCTTATTGATATGATAAATTCCGAAAGTGAGGCAGAGGTTAAAGCAGGATATAGTTTATATCGTGAAAAACTTAAAAAGCAAATAGATGAAATTCAGGACGATTTGACTTATGCTCTTGCTCAAATTGATGCAGATATCGACTTCCCAGAGGAAGATTTAGAGACTGTTTCAAAGGCAGAAATTAAAAAAAGGTTAACTATAAACATAGAAAGACTTAACGCTATGCTATTGTCATATCGTGCTGGTAGAACGCTCAAAAACGGCGTTAAAGTTGCTATTTGTGGCAAGCCTAACTCTGGTAAAAGTTCTATCTTGAATAGATTTTTAAATTACGATAAGGCTATTGTTTCAGACGTTGCTGGAACGACGCGCGACGTTGTTGAAGGCAGTATCGACATAGACGGGGTAAGATTTAATTTTTTTGATACGGCAGGTATTCATGATGCAGGCGACAAGATTGAAGAAGTCGGCATCAGCATGGCAAAAAAGATTATCACCGGTAGCGACGTAGTGCTTTTTGTGGTTGATGGTTCAAACGTTACTGATGAAGATTACGAGATACTTTCACTTATAAAGGACAAGCCGTACATAACCGTTATGAACAAGTCCGACAAGGCTAAATATGATGGAGATATTGTTGCCAACATCAGCGTTTCTGCATTAACGGGTGAAAACGTTGAAGAGTTAAAACGGTTGCTTTTCGAGCATACGTTTGGCATGAATTTTGACCTTTCGGGTGATTTTATTACGGAAGAGCGACACTATAACGCAATAAAACGCGCGACTGAAAAAATTGACGAAGTATTAAAAGTTATCGACTTTAACACGCTTGATTTAGTGGCGCTTGATATAAAAGAAGCGTGGGATAGTTTGGGCGAAATTTCAGGCAGGTCTGCTAACGAAGACGTTATAAGCGAAATTTTCAAAAAATTCTGCGTTGGCAAATAAGGGGTAGAATATGGTTAATTTAGAACTGTACAAAGTGTTTTGCGCAGTCGCAAAAAAGGGAAGTCTAACCAAGGCGTCGGAAGAACTTTTTATTTCTCAACCGGCAGTTTCTTCTGCAATTAAGCAATTAGAAAAGCAACTTGGTGGAAAACTTTTTACAAGAACGCGTAACGGTATGGAACTTACTGAAAACGGCAAGGCTATTTATCTATCCGTTAAAGACGCCCTTAACACGTTGCGTTCAGTTGAAGAAAAGTTCGCCAAAATGGTCAATAAAACGGGCTCTCTTAAAATTTGCGCATCTGATACGGTATTTAATTATTTTCTATTACCGTTTATTAAAGAGTATCATAAAAATTATCCGTCGGTTAAACTTCAACTTATCAGTTGTACTTCTACCGAAACGCTTGAACGTTTGGAAAATGGCACGGCTGATATCGGGTTTATTAATTTACCAGTTCAAAACGATAAAGTTTTATTAACTGGCGTTGCAATGACGTTGCACGACGGCTTTTTTGCAGGGGATAAGTATTTTAATTTAGCAAATGAAAAAATTCCACTATCAAATTTACAGGACTATCCTCTTTTAATGTTGGAAATCCCTACCGTTACGGCAAGGGCTGTGGTCGATTTTGCGCTTACGCAAGGCGTGCAACTTGTCCCAGAAATTGAGCTTGGCAGTTTGGAACTTGCTACGGCGTCGGCAGTAAACAATATGGGTATTGCGTGCATACCGAAAGAGTTTGTCAAAAAAGAAATTGAAGATGGCAAACTTAAAGAAATCGTAACCGAGCCACCGTTGCCTGCAAGAGCAATAGGAATTGCTCTGCCAAAAAACGGCGCAAGCGACGAAACGAGTGAGTTTCTTAAAATAATCCATGCAAAATAACATAAAAAATTTACCCCCGTCATAGGCTATGACGGGGGTATTTTATATGGAAATATATCAAGCAATTATTTTGGGTGCTGTACAGGGTATTACCGAATTTTTACCTATTTCTTCAAGTGGACATTTAGCGCTTTGTTCAGCATTGTTTGGATTAGAAGGAGATTTGCTGTTCGGTATTATATTACACGTAGCAACACTTCTCCCCGTCATTTTTGTGCATAAAAAGGAGTTGTTTTCAGTTTTTTCAGACAAAAAAAAGTTGCTTTGTCTTGTCGTAGCAACGATACCTGCAGGCGTTGTCGGCTTGATATTTTCAGACCTTGTGGATGAAATGTTTATAAACATAAAAATGCTGTCGTGGACGTTTTTCACAACAGCGTTGATGCTTATTTCGTGCCGTTTTGTCAAAAAGAAAGATAAAAGCATAGGCTTAAAACAATCTTTAATATATGGAGCATTTCAAGCGTTTGCAATATTTCCAGGGGTGTCAAGAAGTGGCTCAACGCTTACGGCTGGCAAATTTGCAGGGGTAGAAGAAAAAGAAAATATAGCGTTTGCTTTTATCATGAGCGTTCCTATAATTTTAGCGTCTTTAGTATTAGAAAGTTTAAAAGTTGCAACGTGTGCAAAAGTGGTAAGTATAGGGCTTTTGCCTATGATTTTTGGGTTTTTATCAGCGCTTGTTTTTGGTTTTATATTTGCGCTTATTATGAAGAAATTTGCTTTCAAATCAAGCTGGTTATTTTCGGTATATCTTATAATTTTATCGTCCATACTATTAATATGGAAAATTTAATTAAAGAAACGGAAAGACGTTTAGAGAGCGCTCCTTTGAAAGAAAAAGCAAAACTTGTTAAAAGACTATATAAATTAAAAATGAAATTTTTCAAATAAAAAAGCACCCCGTTGGGTGCTTTTTGGTTAAGCTTTGCTTTTAATATCAAGTGAAATATTTTCGTTTACGTTTCTTAAGGCAACAATAAAATCATCAAACGTATCAGGTGAAATTAAAATAACTTGATATTTATTTTCATTATAATAAACGACAAGGTTGTCTGAAGATTTAAAAATAGAAATACTTTTAATTGATTGTATTGCTACACGTTCGGTAATTACACCATATGAAACGACAAGGTGCGTATCGGTAATTTTATAGTGAGCTGTTAAAAGCATTAATAATGATGCTATCAACATAAATACACTAATTGCTAAAATTATGCTGTAACTTAAAACTTTAAGCCAGTTGTTGACGTCTTGAACGATATTGATAATATTTGTTACAATTCCTGCAATAGCGCACGCCGATAGTAAACTAATAACGACGGTTATCAAAACACTTTTTTTATACTTGAATTTACTCATACTAATCACCTTTATATAATTATAGCATAAAATTTTATAAATGCAACAATTATTTTTACTATTAAAGGGCTTGTTTTTTACATTAATTTACTTATTTTTGCATAAAATCAAATATGAGTTTTTTAAATAAAGAGAAGTTTCTTGAAGATTTATCGCCAAGCGTTTATCGAATAACGCTAATAGGTGGTAAAAAATGTTATATTGAAAACGTACTTCGAATAATCGAATTTTCGGACGATAAAATGGTTTTTGCAACAAAAATGGGAAAGCTTACCGTGCGTGGCAAAAATTTATCCATTGAAAATTACACTTTTAACGACGTGCTTATAGACGGCGTTGTTACGTCTATTCTAGAAGGTGATGAAGATGTTCGTTAAAGGTTATAAAAAAGTAAAAGTATTAGGGATGAACCAAGCAAGGCTGTTATCGACGTTGGCATCTAATGGCGTATCGGTGTTTAACGTCGAAAAAATTTCCGTAAAAGTAATGCAATTTTGTGTAAAAAACAATGAATGTGAAAAATTTTTTGCAATTACAGATAAATTGTGTTATAATGTAATGACAATATACGATACAGGCTTTAGCAGTAAAGTTATGTACTGCGTAAAAAGGTTAGGCTTTATTTTGGGCGCTATTGTTTTTTTTGTAGCGACAGTTTTGCCATCGCTGTTCGTATGTAAAATTGAGTTTATGGGCAACGCTAGTGTGTATAGTGATAAAATTTACGGCTATTTGCAAGATTGTGGTGTCTCTAAACACGTGCTGTTTTCAAAACTTGATTTGGACCAGTTAGAAGTTAATCTTTTAAAAGAAAACGACTATCTTTCGTTTGCATCATTAAAAAAACGTGGTGGGACGCTAATAGTTTTTACAGAGTTAAAAACGGAACCACCTACAATCATAGACAGCTCCGTGTTAAGATTATGTTCAAGCGTTGACGGTGTTGTTGAAGATATTAAAGTGTATCGAGGGACAGCCGTAGTAAAGGTTGGCGATACTGTAAAGGTTGGCGACCTTTTGGTAGACGGTGTAGTTACAGTTAAGGATACAACGGTATTGTCAAACGTGTACGCAACCGTAAATATAGTTGTTACTAAAACTTATGAATTTTTCTCGGAATACGACAATATGGAAGACGCATCTATTGCATATGCAGAGCAAGAATGTGGGCAACCTGCGCAATATTCCGTAATAAAAAAACAGGAGAAAGGATGTTTTTGCTATTTAGTCACGGCAAAATATTTGGTGACGGAAATAGCAGGCTGACAAAATTATGAAAACGTTAAAGCCAAAAAATAATAATATTATTCCCGTTAAGCAGATAACTAGGGACGTCGTGGTGTTTTTAGTCAATATTGCGATTATAATAGGCATATACATTGCAAGCATTTACTTAAACAGTATGGATGCAAATATGTCGTCAACAGGGTTTAGGGAATATTTTAACAGAAATCTTTCGAACTTCTTATATTTAACGTTGTCGCTTGTGCTTTTTATGGTAGTGCTTATGTTCTGCTTGTACTTTGACGACAAAACGTTCTTTAACGAACCGAAAAATATTGAAATGATTTTTTTAATCATTGAAGTTTGTCTTATTTTATGTTACTTATCAGGCAGATATATCAATATTTATTTGCGTCCGATAGCGCTCGCGTCGTTATTAGCAGTGCAATTCTTTGGGAAACGTTATGCAGTTTATCTAAACCTTATGATGACGCTGTTAATCTTCCTAATGGACGCATTTACTAACTTTAATATTACAAGCCCTGACCTTTACGCATCATTATTTATCGGGTATTCAACGGGCATTATTGCAATTTATCTTGTTGGTGAGGTGTCTGAAAGAATTACTGCATTGTTGCGAGGGCTTGTGCTTGCCGTGCCTACGGTTGTATGCTTTTTGTTCTTAAAAAACTTTATGTTTTTAAGGGACATTGAAGGATTGATTTGTTGTCTTATTGCAGGCGAACTTTCTGTTGTTTTATACCTTATGTTGTTGCCTGTATTTGAAGCTATTTTCAAAAAATTGACGGTTTATAAACTTGCTGAACTTACCCAGCACAGCGCACCTTTGATTAAGAAGCTTATTGAAGAAGCACCTGGAACTTTCAACCATTCAATAGTGGTTGCAAATCTTGCCGAGGCATGTGCAACGGCGATAGGGGAAGACTCGTTAATGGCGAGAACGTGCGCTTACTATCACGACGTAGGTAAATTGCGTAACCCTGAATTTTTTAAGGAAAATCAGGACGATCATAACGCCCACGACGAACTTATGCCGGAACTTTCCGTTTCAATTATTAAGGCGCACGCAAAAGACGGTTACGAACTTTTAACCCGTCGTAGATATCCTAAAGAACTTGCTAACGTGTGTATTGAACATCACGGGACAATGCCTATTTTATACTTCTATGCAAAAGCGAAAAAACTTACTGATGGTGAAGTTAAAATTGATCAATTTTGTTACCCCGGTCCTAAACCTCAAACTAAAATTTCAGCAATCATAATGATTGTCGATAGTTCAGAGGCTGCTGTTAGATCAATGACTGACCGTTCAAGAGAAACTGTATTCCACACCGTTGATAAAATTATTAGCGATAGATTAAAACTTGGTCAGTTTGACGATTGTCCACTTACCATGAACGATTTAAGCATTATAAGACACACTATTGTAAACAACCTTACGGGTGTATATCATAAACGTGTTGAATATCCTAAAATCAGCGTTGAACAAATGGCTGCAGAGGGAATGAGTAAATCTGAATAACAAAAGAACAAGGTATTTTTATGTTTTCTAAAAATCTTAAAATTATAGGCACCGGAACGCTTAATTATAAAAAAATTTCAAAGACGGTTTATAAAGAACTCGGACAAAAGGACAACCTTTTGGCAGAAGTTGTGCTTGTTAGCGAAGACGAAATAAAAGAACTTAATAAAAGCACGCGTGGCATTGATAAAGTTACCGACGTGCTTTCTTTCCCAACGCTTGACAATATTAGGGGTGAAATTCTTTATTGCAAGGACCATCCTTTTGAAACTGATAGCAACAGATTACATATCGGTTCAGTTGTTATTTGCGCAGCGCAAGGCGCAAGACAGGCTGTTGAATACGGGCATAGCGAAGAAAGGGAATACACCTATCTGCTTATTCACGGGTTGTTGCATTTATTTGGTTACGACCATTTAAACGACGAAGATAAAAGGCAAATGAGAAGTATTGAAAAATCTATCATTAAAAAATTAAAACTTACAATTGTTGGTGAAGAAGAATGAGAGCAGGTACTGTCGCAGTCGTAGGGCGTGCAAACGCAGGCAAATCTACACTTATAAACGTTCTTGTTGGGGAAAAAGTTTCTATAGTTTCACCAAAGCCACAAACGACTAGGGATAGAATATTAGGCGTATTAACAACAAACGACTACCAAATAGTGTTTGCTGACACCCCGGGGATATATAAAGCAGGTGGCGCACTCAATAATTTTATGCAAAAGACAGCCGTTTCAGCAAGGGAAGACGTTGACCTTATTATGTTTGTAATTGACGGACACGCTGGCGTTAGGTCGGAAGATTTGTCCCTTTTAAAAACGGTAAGTGAAAAGGCTGATAACGTGATTGTTGTAATGACAAAAACGGATATTATGCCGGAAAATGAAATACCACTTGAACTTGTTAAATTTGCTGATTTTGGGCTTGACGTAATACCTGTTTCAGCAAGGCGTGGTAAAAACTTAAAAGAACTTATAAAGGTTATACTTGAAAAATTACCAGACGGCGACAAAGTGTTTGAAGAAGATATTATTTCAGACCGTTCGGAAAGATTTATGATAAGCGAAATTATGAGAGAAAAGATTTTGCTTAAATTTGACAAAGAAATTCCACACGGCATTGCAATAATTGTAAATGAGTTTAAAAAAAGGGATAGTGGAAATTTATACGACGTCAGTTTAGATATTGTGTGTGAAAAGCCTGCGCACAAATCTATTTTAATAGGAAAGCAGGGCAGGGCTATTAAGGAAGTATCCTCTTTTGCCCGTGCTGATATGGAAAAGTTTTTAGATGCAAAAGTTTTCTTAACGACGTACGTTAAGGTTAAGGAAAACTGGCGTGATAGCGAATCGTTGGTGCGTGAATACGGATACAATATTGCAGAACTAAATATCAAATAAAAAAGGCGCAATGGTCAACTTTCACGATACCGTTGCGCATAAAATCTGTCTTTTTGCATATATTATTTGTATGAAGAAAAGAAAGAGAAACGGCACGGATATTGTGTGGCGAATGTTTGAAAAAACAGGGGATATAAATTTATATCATTTATATAAAGATTTGGAAAACGGTGAGTAATGGCAGAAAAGAAATTTAACGGTTTACTTGTTAAAGCCGTTAATTACGGAGAACGTGATAAAATAATAACGGTCTTTACTCTTGAAGAAGGGTTAATTTCGGCTAAAATTAAGGGTGTAAAAAAGTCAGATGCAAAACTTAAATTTGCATCTGAACCTTTTTGTTTTTCAGAATATATAATGACTTCTTCAAACGGCAGAAATACCGTTACGGGGGCAAGTTTATATGATGGTTTTTATCCTATTAGGGAAAAATTAACTGCTTATTATGCTGGATGTGTTGTATTAGAGTTTGTTAGGGAATTTTGTATGGAGGGGGAAACCTATCCCACCCTTTTTGTATTATCGACAAAAACGCTTGAAAAACTTGCTTACACCGATTCAAATTGTCTTGAAACACTCATTGAATTTTTGCTTTTGGCATTAAAAGAAGTTGGTTACGGTTTAGATACAAAAACTTGCGTTTGCTGTAAAAACAATATTGAGGGCAGAGTTTTTTTCGAACCGTCGTCAGGTGGTTTTTTATGTCTTGAATGTGTTGGCGAAGTAGGTATGGAAATAAGCAAAACTACATATTCAATACTCAAAAGTATTGAAGAAAAAGGATTTTCACCCGACGTTGACGAAAAAGAAAAATATCTTAAACGTGCTCTTAAACTTATCGACTTTTACATAGGAGACAGAGTAAACACTCACGTTAAAGCGCTTAAAGACTTAATTGAATTATAATTTATTTATAAAAAGACGGGCATTTATTTTGCCTGTTTTAAATTTTAAATATATAAATACAAAATTAACATAAAATCTCTTGATTAAAATAAATAAATAGTGTAGAATGTGTATGAAAAATATTTGCAAGGAGAAGCGAATTAATGAAATACGTTTACTTATTTAAAGAAGGCAACGGTAGCATGCGTGAACTCTTAGGTGGTAAGGGTGCAAACCTTGCTGAAATGACCAAAATCGGTCTTCCAGTTCCACAAGGTTTTACAATTTCTACTGAAGCCTGTACACAATATTATGAAGACGGCAAAGAAATCAATGCTGATATCTGCGCTGAAATTATGGATAATATCAAGAAGATGGAGGAAATTACCGGCAAAAAATTTGGTGATTTAGAAAACCCACTTCTCGTATCCGTTCGTTCTGGTGCTAGAGCGTCAATGCCTGGCATGATGGATACTATCTTAAATCTTGGTCTTAACGAACAAGTTGTTGAAGTATTAGCTAAAAAATCTGGAAATCCACGTTGGGCTTGGGACTGCTATAGAAGATTTATTCAAATGTATTCCGACGTTGTTATGGAAGTTGGTAAAAAATACTTTGAAGAACTTATCGATAAAATGAAGAACGAAAAAGGCGTAACGCAGGATACTGAACTTACTGCTGACGACTTAAAAGAACTTGCTAATTTATTCAAAGCAGAATATAAGGCAAAAATCGGCGTTGACTTCCCAACAGACCCTACTGAACAGTTGTTTGGCGCTATTAAAGCCGTATTCCGTTCGTGGGATAACCCTCGTGCTAACGTTTACCGTCGTGATAACGATATTCCATATAGTTGGGGTACGGCAGTTAACGTTCAAATGATGGCTTTTGGTAACATGGGTGAAACTTCAGGCACGGGCGTTGCGTTTACGCGTAACCCTGCAACGGGGGAAAAGAAACTTATGGGTGAATTCTTAATGAACGCTCAAGGTGAGGACGTTGTTGCCGGTGTTAGAACCCCTCAATCAATCGAACAACTTAAAGAAATCATGCCTGAAGTTTATGATGAATTCGTAAACGTTTGCAATATCTTGGAAAATCATTACAGAGATATGCAGGATATGGAATTCACTATTCAGGATAGAAAACTTTATATGCTTCAAACGAGAAACGGCAAGAGAACGGCTCGCGCAGCATTAAAGATTGCATGCGACCTTGTTGACGAAGGAATGATTAGTGAAGAACAAGCAGTTCTTATGATTGATCCACGTAACCTTGACACTCTTTTACACCCACAATTTGATGCAAAAGCATTAAAGTCTGCTAAAGTTATGGGCAAGGCGTTACCTGCTTCTCCAGGCGCTGCTTGTGGTAAAATCGTATTCACGGCTGAAGATGCTAAAAACTGGGCTGCTAGGGGCGAAAAAGTCGTTCTTGTAAGACTTGAAACTTCGCCTGAAGATATCGAAGGCATGAAGGCTGCTCAAGGTATTTTAACGGTTCGTGGTGGTATGACTTCACACGCTGCCGTTGTTGCTCGTGGTATGGGCACGTGTTGCGTTTCTGGCTGTAAAGAAATCAATATGGATGAAGAAAATAAAAAGTTCGAACTTTCTGGTAAAGTTTATCACGAAGGCGACTTCTTATCTATCGACGGCTCAACGGGTAACATTTACGACGGTTTAGTTCCTACGGTTGACGCCACTATCGAAGGTGAATTCGATAGAATTATGACTTGGGCTGATAAGTTCAGAAAGTTGGGCGTTAGAACGAACGCCGATACACCAAGAGATGCAAAAAAGGCTGTCGAACTTGGCGCTGAAGGTATAGGTCTTTGCCGTACGGAACATATGTTCTTTGAAGAAGGACGAATTGATCCGTTTAGAGAAATGATTTGTGCATCAACCCTTGCTGAAAGAGAAACTGCTCTTGAAAAGATTTTACCATTCCAGCAGAGTGACTTCGAAAAATTATACGAAGCGTTAGGTGGTATGCCTGTTACAATTAGATTTTTAGATCCACCACTTCACGAATTCGTTCCTACGGAAGAAGCCGATATTGAAAAACTTGCAAAGGCTCAAGGTAAAAAAGTTGCTGATATTAAGGCAATAATCGCAAGTTTACACGAATCGAACCCTATGATGGGACACAGAGGTTGTCGTCTTACGGTTACCTATCCTGAAATTGCCAAAATGCAAACCAAGGCTGTTATTAGAGCGGCTATCGCTGTTTCTAAAAAGCACGCTGACTGGAAAGTTCTTCCTGAAATCATGATTCCACTCGTTGGCGACGCAAAGGAATTAGAATTCGTTAAAAAGATTGTTGTTGCAACTGCTGACGAAGAAATTAAATCGGCAGGCGCTACGCTTGAATACAAAGTTGGTACTATGATAGAAATTCCACGTGCTGCAATTACTGCTGATGAAATTGCAAAGAGTGCTGAATTCTTCTGCTTTGGTACGAACGACTTAACGCAAATGACGTTTGGCTTTAGCCGTGACGACGCTGGTAAGTTCCTTGATTCTTACTACGATACAAAGATTTACGAAAACGATCCGTTTGCTCGTCTTGATAAAAACGGCGTTGGTAAACTTATGGATATTGCAGTTAAACTTGGTAAGGGCGTAAACAGCGACCTTCACTGTGGTATTTGTGGCGAACACGGTGGTGATCCTACTTCTGTAGAGTTCTGTCACTCAATCGGTCTTGATTACGTTTCTTGCTCTCCATATAGAGTTCCTATTGCTCGTCTTGCTGCAGCACAGGCTAATATCAAAAATCCAATAAAGTAATTATTAAGTTTAATATCAATTAAACACCCCTGCGTTTAGCGTAGGGGTGTTTTTATTGTTTGGTTAAGTTTTGTATAACAACGGTATCGTCAAAACGGTACGCTATTGTTATAAAAAGACAATAGATTTTTAAAAAATCATATAAAGGTTGATAAAAATTAAACAATTTGATATACTTTATATATAACGGTAAAAGGAGGGGTAAAATGGAAAAAACATACGTAGCAATAGATTTAAAATCATTTTATGCCTCTGTTGAATGCGTCGAACGTGGTCTTGACCCACTTACGACAAATCTTGTCGTTGCCGACCCTAACCGTACTGAAAAAACTATTTGTTTGGCAGTTTCTCCGTCGTTAAAAAGTTATGGTATTTCAGGGCGAGCAAGGCTTTTTGAGGCTGTTTCACAAGTTGAAGACGCTAATAATGAGCGCAAAAAAAACGCACCAAAAAAAAGGCTGGTGGGCTCGTCTTGTTTTAGTAATGAGCTTGATAAAAATCCGTCTCTAGCTATTGATTTTATAGTCGCACCACCTAGAATGGCACTCTATATGGATTATAGCGCTCGAATTTATAATATTTACCTTAAATACGTTTCGCCAGAAGATATCCACGTTTATTCGGTAGATGAAGTTTTTATGGATATTACGTCCTATCTAAAACTATCAAAAATTTCTGCTCATGATTTCACTATGCGTATGATAAAAGACGTCTTATCGACTGTTGGAATCACAGCGACGGCAGGTATCGGAACTAATATGTATCTAGCCAAAATTGCTATGGATATAGTTGCGAAGAAGGCCCAACCTGACGCTGACGGCGTGCGTATTGCTGAACTTGATGAAAAAACTTATCGTTACACGTTATGGGGCCATCGTCCCCTCACGGACTTTTGGCGTGTAGGTGCTGGCTATCGCAAAAAATTAGAAGCAAACGGAATGTTTACAATGGGCGACGTTGCAAGATGTTCGGTAGGAAATGCTGGGAGCTTTCACAACGAGGGGCTTTTGTACAAACTTTTTGGCGTAAATGCTGAACTTTTAATCGACCACGCTTGGGGCTACGAACCTTGCACGATTGCTGACGTCAAAGCTTATAAGCCGGAAAATAGCAGTATATGTTCAGGTCAAGTTTTGCAAGAGCCGTATGATGCGCAAAAAGCCCGTCTTATTGTTCAAGAAATGACAGATTTACTTGTTCTTGACCTAGTGGAAAAGGGGCTTGTTACAAATCAGCTTGTGCTAACTATAGGTTACGATATTGATAACTTAACCGATAAAGAAATTAGAAAAAAATATAGTGGGGAAATAGTTCAGGATCGTTACGGCAGGGATATCCCAAAACATTCACACGGTACGGCTAACGTTGAAACGTATACATCTTCAACAAAAATTTTGACTTCGGCAATTTTGAAACTATATGACAAAATTGTAAACCCAGCGTTGCTCATAAGAAGAATTAATATTACGGCGAATAAAGTTTTAAGCGAAACAGACGCAAAAAGATCTGTAAAAGGCGAACAATTAAATATTTTTACCGATTACGGCAAGAGCGAAGAAGAACGCAACAAAATAGAAAAGGAGCTTTCTAAAGAGAAAAACGTTCAAAAAGCCGTACTTGGTATAAAGAAAAAGTACGGAAAGAACGCAATTTTAAAAGGAATGAACTTCGAAGAAGGCGCAACGGCAAAGAGCAGGAATTCTCAAATAGGTGGACATAAAGCGTAATGGATAAGACTTTGATAAAAAAATATGTGGATATTATTGATTTACCACATCATAACCCAAAAACCAGGCCAAGAATGTCCGTTCGCGATAGAGCTGCGCAGTTTTCGCCGTTTGCGGCGCTTACTGGACACGACGAAGTTATTTTCGAAACAGCTCGTTTAACAGATTGTTATGCTAATTTAAGTGAAGAAACGGCGTTTTTGATTAATGAAAAACTAACTGCACTAAACAAAATTATAGAGGAAAGCCCACAAGCGACGTTTGTGTATTTTAAGCCTGACTTATTAAAAAGTGGTGGAAAATACGTTTCGGTTACCGGAAAAATAAAGAAGATAAAAGAATATGAGAAAAAAGTTATTCTTGAAGATGGAACGATAATAAATATAGACGACATAACGAATATTAATAGCGAAAAGATTGATAAATATTTTGAATAAAAAAAGCCCAAACGGGCTTTTTTTATTTATATAATACAATTATAGTTATTAAATAAATACAATAATACATATAAATTAGTTGTAAAATATCATAGTAATATTAGTTAAGCATAGGATTTGTTTTTCTAAAAAGTTTAGGAGATAAGCCTGTTCTTTTTTTAAATTCCGTAATAAATTGCGACATTGAGTGGAAACCACAGATAAAACATAGTTCGGTTACGTTTTTGTCTGTTGATTGTAGTAGCTGTTTTGCAAAGTCAATTTTAAGGTCATTTAAATATTCTACGTAGGTTTTGCCAGTTGTTTCCTTAAATTTTCTGCAAAAATAATTTTTTTGCAAGCCTGTTATATCGGCTGTTTCGTTTAAAGATGGGTCTTTAAAAAAATTTGCGTGTAAGAATTTTAGTCCTTCAATTATGCAATTATTGTTAGCGTCTAATTTTAAGTTAATGTTATCTACGCGCTTTCGCAAAACGTAGGACACAATTACGTTAAATATCCAGCGTTTTACTTTGTCTGAAAATTTATTCTTTCCTTTATGTTCTTTTTCTAAAAAGTTCATTAAGGAAAGAAGTTCTTCTGTTTCGCTTTCGGATAAACGGCAATATACATAATTATTGTACGACATAAATTCTTGCATCAATTCGTTGTCCATCATTGCATACGTAAACGAAACGTTATAATTTGTAATTTTTTCATCAACAAAAAACTCGTGCATATCGGTTGGGCGTAACATATATACTACGCCTTCTTCTAATTTTATTTCATTGCCGTTGATAACTGTTTTCCCTTTTCCACTCAATATAAATTCAATTTCAAAATATTCGTGATAATGAAAGCGATAATCGGTAGCGTTTTTTCTTAACTGAACGTTCATAAAATTATCAGGGATTTCTATTTTACTTTGCAACTTTAATACGTCTTTATTCATAGTTAAATT
>JAZNVV010000025.1:0-2270 GCA_045593005.1 Christensenellaceae bacterium
ACAAAGAGAAGATTTAAATCCTATCGAATCTGCAACTGCTATGCGTTCACTTATGGACGACTACGGTTTAACGCAGGAAGAACTTGCTGATAGAATAGGCAAATCTCGTCCAGCGATTGCAAATACGTTAAGACTTTTAACTCTTTCGCCAGAAGTAATAAAATACGTTGCAACGGGTGATCTTTCAGCTGGACACGCAAGAGCGCTTATCACAATGCCAACGCCAGACCAACAAAAACTTGCGAAAGAAGTTATAAAAACCGGTATGTCTGTTCGTGACGTGGAAAACAAGGTTAAAGACTTCTTTACACCACCTGAAGAAAAGGAAAAGAAAAAGCGCCCAGAGCAGAGCGCCGATTTAAAAGAATTTATCAACCGTATGCAAAGAGTTTTAGGAACAAAAGTCAATGCTATCGGTAACGACAACAAAGGCAGAATTTATATCGATTACTATATGAGGGACGACCTTGATAGAATTTCAGATATAATTGATTACGTAGAAAAAAATATGAAATAAATAAGGGAGATTTCTCTCTTATTTTTTTAGCAATTAAAATTTATTATGAATTACTTTGATAAAATTATAACGCCAAACTTAAAAGGAAAATACGTAACGCTTTCAGATATTAGTTTAAATGATAAAGAAGATTATTTTAAATTATATACTGATGACGAACTAAATAAATACTGGGGTTACGACTACAAAAAGGACGCAAAAAACGTAGACGCCGATTACTTTTACAATTTTCAGTTAAAACTAAAAGAAAATAGGGAAGAATATTCATTAGCAATTAGATTAAACGGTAAAATGATAGGCGAAGTTGTAATGCATAATTTTAAGGAAAACTCTATAGAAATAGGTTTTAGAATAGACAAAAACTATCAAAAACATGGTTATACCTTTGACGCTGTTAGCACTTTAATTGACTATATATTAAAAACTATACAACCACCTATTATAACAGCAAAATGTTATCACGATAATATAGCATCAAATAATCTTTTAATAAAGCTTGGATTTACAAAAATAACGTCAGACGACACATATCATTACTTTAATTATTTGAGAAAATAAATAAAATGGTCAGTTTTGACACCACCGTTGATGTTAAAATTGACCATTATTTAATATATATAATTGTTTTATTTTTTTCAACTGCATAGGAAACCGTTTGATAAGTCCCACCACTTGAACGTGTTAAATAACAAACTAAACAGCAACTGTTATCAACCATAAAGCAGTTGCGTTTTTTCATACAATAATTATCATACTTTTCTTGAATATATATAACTTCATCAGATAAAGATAACATTCTGTCATATTCAAGTTTTTGAGTTTTATTAAAACGTTCACTTTGGTTTTTACAAGGCACACATGCAATTATTTTAACGTCGTTATATAACCTAAATTTTTCTAAAACCTTAAAACACTCGGTATCAAAGCCCAAAGCCATTCCACACAAAAAAGTATCAAATCCGTCTTTTATTAAAATATCAACTATTTCAGCAATTTTATTTTTATCAAAGTTTTTACCTAAAACTCTATGCCCTGAAAAACAGCAGGTTTTTTTTATATCGTTAATCATAAAGGATTTTTTCTTTCCTTACCTCTTCCCCTTGGATATTTTGAAGGTGTATTTTTAATTTTTTTAACAACAACTATTGTGCGCTTTGCACCGTAAAAATCAAATTTTTTAACGGTTTCAATTTCAACACCTAAAATATTGAAAGCATTTTTTGCCTCTAAAATTTCTTCTTCAGCATCACCTTTAAGCGCAACAAATTTACCACCTACTTTGATAAATGGAACGCAATATTCGGATAAAGTATTCATTCTTGCAACTGCTCTTGCTGAACAATAATCAAAACTTTCCCTAAATTCATCTTTTTTAGAAAGTTCTTCAGCCCTGCCGTTTATTACCCTTATATTATCAAGTTTAAGTTCTGAAATAACTATATTTAAAAAGTTACACTTTTTTTCAGTTGCCTCTAATAAAGTAACGTCAATTTCCGGCTTAAAAATTTTAATAGGAATTGCAGGAAAACCACCCCCCGACCCTACGTCAATCAATTTTTTAACATCTAAAAATTCAGCACCGGTAAGACTATCTATAAAATGCTTTTTTACAATTTCTTCATCCGAAGTAATAGAAGTTAAATTAAACTTTTCGTTATACTCTTTTAAAAGTTCTTTATATCTATTAAATTGATTAAGTTGAACTTCAGTTAAATTAAAACCAAATTCTAAAAATAAATTTTTCATATTCGTA
>JAZNVV010000026.1:0-2419 GCA_045593005.1 Christensenellaceae bacterium
TGAACGATACCCGTACCGTCCTCCATAGTAACGTAGTCGGCGTTGGTAACGTAGTAAGCCTTTTCCTTAATTTTGTCAACGACAAAGTTGAATAAAGGTTCGTATTCGGTATATTCGTATTCTTTACCCGTTTTAGAAGATAACACTTCGTAATTTTCAAAATACTTTGGAACTAAAACTTCGGCTAAAATGTAATTTGCACCGTCTTCTGCCTTAATTTCAACGTAAGTTTCTTTAGGGTTCATACAAAGCGCCATATTGTTAGGAAGTGTCCAAGGCGTAGTCGTCCACGCCAAGAAATATTTATTATCTTCACCCTTAACTTTGAACTTTACAAAAACAGAAGTTTCTTTAACGTCTTTATAGCCTTGCGCTACTTCGTGGCTAGAAAGCGCCGTACCACAACGTGGGCAGTAAGGCACGATTTTATAACCTTTATATAATAAACCTTTTTCAGCAATGGACTTGATTGCCCACCATTCAGATTCGATATAATTATCTTCATAGGTAACGTAAGGGTGTTCCATATCAGCCCAGTAGCCTATTCTGTCGGACATCCTTTCCCATTCGCCTTGATATTTCCAAACCGATTCTTTACACTTTTTAATAAACGGTTCAATACCGTAACCTTCAATCTGTGGTTTACCGTTAATACCTAAAGTCTTTTCAACTTCAAGCTCAACTGGAAGACCGTGCGTATCCCAACCTGCTTTACGAAGAACGTGATAACCCTTCATAGTACGGTATCTTGGAATAATATCCTTGATAACACGCGTCAAAATGTGGCCTATGTGTGGCTTGCCGTTCGCCGTTGGTGGACCGTCGTAAAAAGTAAATTCTTCTTTACCTTCGTTGAGTTTTAAAACCTTTTCAAAAACTTGGTTTTGTTTCCAAAAGTCAATGACTTGCTTTTCCCTATCTAAAAAGTTAAGCGAGGTGTCAACTTTATCGTACATCTATTTTTCTCCTTGAATTTAATCAATATTTTTTATATTTTTAAGTGGTATTTCGCTGTATTTTTGATTATTTCGCAGTATTTTACCGTCAAAAATCAACGGGGTGAAATGATAAATTTAATACACGACGGCGATATCATTGAATACCGTTGATTAGTTTTTTCGATTTGACGTGGAAAATACAAGAAAGACAATGAACAGGTGAGGGCGCATACCCCCTGTGGTCTGTAACCGAACGGTGTCAGAAGTATTTCGCAGAATTTTGCCGTCAAAAATCAACGGGGTGAAATGATAGAGCCATAAAAAAAACAGCCCCTGCAAAAATGCAGAGACGGTTGTTGCCGTGGTACCACTCTTATTCGCTTTTAGCGCACTTGTTACCCGATAACGGTGGAAACCGGAAAAGCTTACTAAAAGTTCAGCCCTCTGCTATAAGGTGATATTTACGTTATGCCCACCGTCGGCTTGCACCATACCCGACTCGCTAAAAGGTGGCGTTTAACGAAAACGTGTCCTTAATTATTGCATTTACCGTTATATTTTAATATAAAATATTTAAAATGTAAAGTTAATTTTGTCGAATTTGCAAAATATTTATTACCACGCTTGATTTTTTTATAAAATTAGTGTAAAATATGCCTTGCCGTGCTAGGTGGGGAGTTAGCGATGCCCTGTACTTGCAATTCGCTCAGCAAGGCTGAACGTCTGCCTAGGCAACCACTATTTTAGGCTGCGCCTGATAAGGGATGATGATAACAAGGTCTTATGCAACGAAACGCCGTGAACCGTGTCAGGACGGGGACGTAGCAGCACTAAGTGGTTTCTTTCGTGTGCCATAAGGTAGCTTTGCAGGAGTTACCTGTCAGACTAACGTTAAGGTAGTGTTTGTCGAAGCAGAATGCACGGTCCTTTGAATAGAAAAGGCGAAGTAAAAACTTCGCCTTTTTTTGTTGCTTATATTTTATTTATCACCTTGATTATTCTGGTCAAAAATATTTGCAGGTAACTCTAATTCCGTCGAGCCAAAAGTTAATTCAAGCATCATATTAGAATTTTCGTCATTTTCATGTATTATACTACCTTGTTCGTTTTTAACTACGACGTGACCAACGAGATTATATGTAATTTTTACAATATTTTCATTTGCGTCAAGTTCTATTTTAATGTTAGTATAAACATAAGATATTTCTGCAATAAATTGCTCCATATACTGTCTTGTCTCGTTTTCATAACGGTCTAAGGTTAAGTAATTAACGCCACCTTCCGTAACGAAAGTATATAAGTACGGATTTTGTAAATCTTCAATAAAAGAGCAATCGCTAAACAAGTCAACGTCAATCTTTTCAGCGCTTTCGTTTGAATATACCTTCTCATAGGTATCACTACCTTCGTTATAACGATATGCAAATACTTCTTCGCCAACGATTTGTTTATATTCGTCGTATGAATCAACCAACACGTTG
>JAZNVV010000027.1:0-18847 GCA_045593005.1 Christensenellaceae bacterium
AAAAGCACCCAAACGGGTGCTTTTTTATGTGTCGGGCAAATTTTATGAGGAACGGTAATGCGAAAGTTGACCATTTTTAGTAGCCTAAAAATTCAACGCCTTTAAGTAAAACGTCGTTTAGGGCGTCGTTCCTTAAAGAATAGAAGATAATTTTGCCTTGTCGTTTAGTCTTTACGGCATTAAGGTTTTTAAGTAAGCGTAGTTGGTGTGAAACCGTTGTTTGATTAAGCCCAAGTACAGAAGATAGGTCGCTAACGCACATTTCCGTGATGGCAAGGGCTGAAATCATTTTAAGCCGTGTGTAGTCTGAAAAAATTGAAAAAAACCCCACTAAATCGTCTAAAATTTCGCCATCGGGGACGTATTCACGTATAATATCTTGTTTCTTTTTATCTATTAAAAGTTGCTCCATACCACTCCTATATATGCGCATAGATTTCGTATGCGCAAACGTTTTTTTAAGTATAACATAATTAAACGTTGTAATATTTGCAAAGATTAACGCATATTGTATATTACAGTCAAATTTTAGGGAAAGGAGATTTTATGAGCTCTAATATCGTGTTATTTGCGTTATTGTTCCTACTTCTTAAAGGGAACGTCATTGATACTACCGAATTACTGATTTTGCTCACCCTTGTTTCTTACACCAACGGTGGACTATTTAATAATTGTTGTTGCAACAATTCTTTTAACACAGCTAATGCTTGAAAAACATATGATAGTTTACGCCCTGCCGTTTATTACGGTGGGGCATTTTTCTTTTTTAGTAATAAAATTGACTAAAATTAAGCCTTTCTTTATTTTTTAAAATAAAGGCTTGTAAAATGAATAAAAAAAAGATATACTTATAATACTTAAGTTTTGGGTATTATAAAGTGAAAATAGTAGAAGAAAAACTTAAAATGTTACCCGATTTGCCTGGCGTATATATAATGTACAATTCCGATAGACAGGTAATTTACGTTGGAAAGGCAAAAAATCTTAAAAACAGGGTAAGACAATATTTTTTTAACGGCGTCAAAACGGAAAAGGTTATGGCGATGGTTTCGCACGTTGCTGATTTTGAGTACGTTATCGTTAATAGTGAAATTGACGCTCTTTCACTTGAAAACAACCTTATTAAAAAACATAAACCAAAGTATAACATTTTATTAAAAGACGACAAGACCTATCCTTACCTTAAAATCGACCTTAAAGAAGAATTCCCTCATTTATCCGTTACAAGACGGTTAAAAAAAGACGGTGCTAAATATTTTGGACCGTTTATGGGTGGGATAAATGCTGATGAAATTAAGGACCTTGTCAACGTAACTTATAAACTTCGCCCGTGCAATACGGCTATAAACCTTAACAAACCGAAAAAGGAATGTTTAAATTATCATATCGGTAGATGCTTATCGCCTTGTAGTGGAAAGGTCAGCCGAGATGAGTATATGAAGAACGTGCATTTAGCCGTTGACTTTTTAGCAGGTGGCTCTGACGACAAGCCGAAAGAACTTTTAACCAAGGCAATGGCTGAACACGCTGAAAGGGAAGAATTTGAATCTGCGCTTGCCTGTCGCGACAAACTTAAAAGTCTTGAAAAATTAAAAGTTCGCCGTATAACCAACCTTTCTAAATTTATCGACGCCGACGTAATTAGCGTTGCAACAAACAAGATATATTCAGCGTTCGCCGTGCTAATTATTAGAAACGGTAGAATGCTTGGCGCAAAATATTTTGACAGCGAAGATGCGTCGATTGCTACATCCGACGCCCTTTCAGAATTTATCGTCAGATACTATAAAAACAGCGAAGAAGTTCCGTCGGAAATTATTTTGGATAGTGAAATTGATAACGCTGACGTCATTGAAAAATATATACACAACACTTTTGCAAAAAACGTTACCATTGTTACGCCAAAGCAGGGCGTACGCAGGCAACTTGCTGATATGGCGTCAATTAACGCCAACGATTATTTGGAAAAGTCTATAGGCAAAATTATGCACAAAGCCGATATGACTGTAATTGCTTGCCAAAAATTGCAAGGTGTGTTAAACTTATCTCATTACCCAAAACGTATGGAATGTTATGATATTTCGCACATTTCGGGCGTTGATAAAGTCGGCTCTATGGTAGTATTTACCGACGGCGAAAAAGATTCGTCGCAGTATCGCCGTTTTAAGATTAAGACGGTGGAGGGTAACAACGATTTTGAGTGCTTAAAAGAGGTTTTATTGCGCAGGCTTTCTAAACTTGGGACTTTAGAAGAAGAACGTTTCCCAAAGCCAGACCTAATAGTTATCGACGGTGGCAAAGGTCAGTTATCGTCGGTAAAACAAATATTCGACCAACTATCAGTTAACGATATCGATCTTATTTCGCTTGCAGAAAGGGAAGAAGAAATTTTCTTGCCAAATAAAAGCGATAGTATATTGTTAGACAAGTCGGACTATGCTTTAAGGCTGTTAGTAAGAATTCGCGACGAGGCTCATAGATATGCAATAACGTTTAATAGGTCGCTACGTGGTAAGCGTAGTTTGACGTCGGTTTTAGACAAAATTGACGGCATAGGCAAGGTTAAAAAGCAGGCGCTTTTGCATAAATTTAAGGATCTTTCCGGTATTATAGGCGCAACGCGGGAAGAGTTGCTTTCGGTTGACGGTATAGGGGAAGTCCACGCTGATAATATCATTAAAGCATTAGAAATGGAGAAATTAATTTAGATGAAAGACTTAAAATATAAATTGATAATTTCAGATTACGACGGAACGATTACCGATAAAAGCGTTCCAAGTGAAGAAGTTATAAAAGCAATACAAAAATATCAAGCATCAGGTGGAAAGTTTGCACTTTGTACAGGCAGGGCGATTAGGGCTACTTCTAAATTTTTAGGGCTGAACGGTTTTAACCCCGACGCCGTATCATTTTTCCAAGGGTCTGTTGTTCACGTTAATAATAAACCTGTGCTTAAAGGTGGTATCGACAAAGATACTGTTCACGATATAATTAAAACGGTTAACGAAAAGTGGGATAGGATTTTTGCCGTGTATATCGGTGACGATTTATATTCGGCGTCGGAAAACGAAGTCGCAAATCTTTATCTAGATTTTTATAGAAAAGCAGGTGGAAACGCTTTTCTCGTTAACAACCTTTTAGATGCCGTAAACGGCGCAAAAGAGAGTATAACAAAGATGGTTATTTTAAAAGATCCTAATGACGACGCTTTAGAAGTATATACATTTATTGAAGAAAATTTTGGGGATAAAGTTTACGTCAATAGTGGCGCTCCGTTTATTATTGAAATTGTTTCTAAAAAATACTCTAAAGAAGAATCGGCTAGATTTATTGCCAAAGAACTTGGCATAGGCGAAGATGAAACTATAACGATAGGGGATAGCACTAACGATATTTCATTACTTAAATTTGGCTACGGTATGGCAGTTGAATCAGGCTCTAAAGAGTTGAAAAAGATGGCAAAATTTATTGCTCCACCTATTGAAGAATTGCCAGTAAAATACGTTATCGAAAAAATATTAAATGGTGAAGATTTTTAATTAAAAAAGGATAGTATGGAAGAAGAAAAGGTATTAAATCAGGACGAACGTATGTCCGAAAATGGTACAACAGCAGAAATTAAAAAGGAAGAACCTACCGTTATATTGCCTATGGTTGCAATACGTGGTAGAGTGGTTTTCCCGTCGACGTTTATAAACTTTGACGTCGGTAGAGAGCGTTCTATTAAAGCTGTAGAGGACACTAAAAATTTTGGTGGATTGTTGTTTGTTTCAGCGCAAAAGAAGGCGTCGTTGGAAAAGCCTACGCCACAAGATATTGCCGGCACGGGCGTTGTTGTTAAAATTAGACAAATTATTAAATCAAACAATACTTCGTCGCTAAAATTAAGCGTCGAGGCGATTTACCGTGCAAAAATAATTAATTATATAAGTGATGCTGATTATCTTAAAGTTGCCGTTCGCCGTCAAGACTATATTAGTGGCGACGCTACTTACGAAGAGGCTTGTACAAGAACTGCAAAACAGGCGTTTTTAGAATATTCTTTGGTCAATAAAAACCTTTCAAAAGATATGGTCGTTACCCTTTCCGAAATGGAAAATCCTAACGTATTTATGGACAACGTTTTAACCGTATTATCTATGCCGGAAAGTAAAAAACAAGAAATCCTTGACGAAGATGAAACGACAATTAGACTTGAAAAATTCACAGCGCTTATTTCACAAGAATTGCAGATAGAAAAGGTGCAAAAAAAGATTGAAGCGACGGTTAGGAAAAATATTGACGCCGGTCAAAAGGAATATTATTTAAGAGAACAGTTAAAGGCTATCCACACCGAACTTGGTGATGATGAGGACGAAAAAGAAGGGCTAAGAACGGCTGTTAAGGAAAAGAAACTTCCTTCTTCTTCTGAAACGAAGGTGTTAAAGGAAATTGATAGGCTTGATAAGATAAACCCTTCTTCACCCGACTATTCGATAATCTTAAACTATCTTGACTGGATAAAGGAACTTCCTTTTAATAAGTTCACAAAAGACTGTAAAGATTTAGCAAAGGCTGAAAAAATCTTAAACGAGGACCATTTTGGGCTGGAAAAGGTCAAGGAAAGAATTGTCGAATATCTTGCTGTTTTACAACTCACTAAAAAACTAAAAGGTCCTATTTTATGTTTTGTTGGTCCACCGGGGGTAGGTAAAACTTCTATTGCGAAATCTATCGCAAGGGCGACGGGCAGGAACTTTGTTAGAATGAGCCTTGGTGGAGTTAAAGACGAGGCTGAAATTAGGGGACACCGTCGTACTTACGTCGGCGCAATGCCTGGTAGAATTATTTACGGCTTAAAGCAAGCAGGTTCGGCAAACCCTGTGTTCTTGCTTGACGAAATCGACAAAATTACTTCCGATATGCACGGCGACCCGGCAAGCGCCTTGCTTGAAGTGTTAGACCCTGAACAAAATTCAACGTTTAGAGATAGATTTTTAGAAATTCCTTGCGACTTGTCAAAGGTAATGTTTATTACGACAGCAAACAATATTGAAGGTATCCCAGCCCCACTTTTAGATAGGATGGAAGTTATTCGTTTGTCTGGTTATACCGACGTTGAAAAGGCTGAAATCGCAAGTAAATACTTGTTGCCAAAAGCACTCAAAGAAAACGGCTTAACTACCGATAAAATTGAAATTACTAAAGACGGCATTGACGAAATTATTGACGGCTATACTATGGAGGCTGGCGTTCGTAACCTTGAAAGGCAGATAGGTAGCGTCGTTAGAAAAATTGCAAAAGGGTATGCCTTAAAGGAATATTTAGAAAAGCAAGTTATAGACAAAAAGCGAGTTAATGAACTTTTAGGCGCAAAGCATAGGCAGGAAAATTTAGCGCTTGAAAAAGACGAAGTCGGGGCTTGTACGGGACTTGCTTGGACTGCCGTTGGTGGAACTACTTTAACTATAGAAGTAGGGCTTATGCAAGGTAAAGGCGATATAATTTTAACGGGTAAACTTGGAGACGTTATGAAAGAGTCAGCAAGGGCAGGTATCACTTATATTCGCGCTAACGCAGATAAATATGGTATAGATAAGGAAATATTTTCGACTACCGATATACACGTGCACGTGCCTGAAGGAGCAACGCCAAAAGACGGACCAAGCGCTGGTATAACAATGGCAACGGCTATACTTTCAGCTTTTACAAATAAACCTGTCAAAGCAAACGTTGCAATGACTGGCGAACTAACCTTAAGGGGTAAGGTTTTAGCTATCGGTGGGCTTAAAGAGAAGGCTTTGGCAGCATTTCGCGTAGGCGTTGACACCGTAATCGTGCCAAAAGCAAACGAACAAGACGTCAACGAACTACCTGATGAAGTAAAAAATAAAATTAAATTTATAACTGTTTCGAGCGCAGACGAAGTATTTAAGGTTGCGCTAAAAAAATAAAAGGATAATATGGTAATTAAGGATGCGACGTTTTTAACGTCGGTTGCAAATGAAAAAAATTTCTTACAGTCAAATAAGCCTATAATTGCAGTTGCTGGTAAAAGTAACGTGGGCAAAAGCACGTTTATAAATATGCTAGCAAATCGCAACAAACTAGCAAAGACTTCAAACACGCCAGGTAGAACTAGGCTTGTCAATTATTTTGATTTTGGCGAGTTCATATTAGCTGATTTACCAGGATACGGTTTTGCGCAAGTTTCAAAGGCAGAAAAAGACAAGTGGGCACACCTTATGGAAAGTTATTTTGCAAATACACAGCCTGCGCACGTTTTTTCACTTATAGATATTAGGCACGATCCGACGTCGGACGACTATCAAATGGTGAATTATTTATATCATTATGCCGTTCCGTTCACTCTTGTTGCGACAAAATCTGATAAGTTAGGAAAGAGCAAGGTTAAACCACAGGCAAAGTATTTATCTGAAAAATTAAAAGTCGGGGTGTCGAATATTATACCCGTGTCGTCTACTGAAAAGAAAAATAGAGAAGTCGTTTTAGATAAAATTGAAGAAATTATTAAAAACTTTTACGACGCTGAACTATCCACTTTTGACGACGAAACGGACGAAGACGCTTGTGAATAATTATTAATAAAAAAGGACACAACGAAAAGTTGTGTCCTTTATGTTTTTGGTCAAGTTTCATAATACCGTTAACGCTTAAATGTTAACTTTTTTGATAAATTTAAGGGGATAGTAGTAAAAATTACTCTTCAATTTTTTTGCCGTAAAATTTTTCACAAGTTCTAGGCAGTATATCGGCTGACGGGCCCATCGGTTGTAAACGATTGCGATAGTCGTGCTTTTCACAAAACCAAGTGAGTTCGCCTGCAATTCTTGAAAGGGCAGTTTCTTCGACGGTTGCGAGGGCGTTGACGTACTCTTTAACTTTGCCACCAGCGTTTTTAGCGTATTCTAAAAGTTTAGCGTAGTGTGGCAAGCAAAAACCGTTACATTTATTAAAACGCTCTCTAAAAGACGGGTCGTCGTTAAAAAGCTTTGCGATACCCATATAGTAACGCTCCATAGCGCCGTCCATGTGCTTGCAAATTATACAAGTGCCTTGTTGTTTATTCAAAAATTCGGCAGTTTTTTGAGCTGATTTAAGGTCGGTCGGTTTTCCCATATAAGAGCGCAATTTTTTCAGCCTTGAATGAGCTTGTAACGCTAACGAAAGTTTGTTAGGACGGGCAAAAAGTTTTTTATAATGCGCAAAGCAAAAACCCGTTTGGCTAACTTCCGAACGGGAATCGTCATCCATAACGGCGTCGTTTAAATATTCGAACAAAAACTGTTCTTCAACTCGTCTAGAAAGACGACAAACAGGACACTCACAATCTTTAGAAAATTCTTCAATAATAAGTCCTGTGTTAATGTGATAAATCATAATAAAATCTCCTAAATTTTATTATAACAAACCAGCAGGTAAAAATCAATACAAATATTGCCGTTAAGATTTTTTGATTTATAAAATTATACCAAACATTCCAAAAATATACAAAATATGACAAATTGAAATAAACAAAATTCAAAAAGTTATCAACAATTACGAACGTTCGGTTTTTTAAATATTTGTGCGTAAAATTTTAAAAAGTGTAAAATGACATTAAATAAGCATAAAAAATGCTAAAAAACCATAGCTTATTAGTAAAGTTATCCACAACGCGAACTGCTAAAGAGTGGCAATTTGTGGATAAGTGTGCTATTTTTAACAAGTTATCAACATTTGGGGTGGGTTAATAATGATTGTCATAAGTAAACGTACAGCTATTATTTTTGGCGCTTTTATGGTGCTTTTCGTTACGCTATTGACTGTACTTACGGCAATTAATTCCGTTGCTGAAGGGGTAGATATCGACAATACTTTTAAGATTGTTATCGACGCTGGGCACGGTGGAGTAGACGGTGGCGTTAGTGGACGTAATACGGGTGTTAAGGAAAGTGAAATTAATTTGCTTGTTGCAAAGGAATTTGCTAAATGCGCCAAAGAAGCAGGCTTTAGGGTGGCGCTTACAAGAAATTCGTCGGCAGGCTTGTATGGTACGGCAACAAAAGGGTTAAAAAAGAAAGATATGCAAAAACGTCGTGAAATAATCTTAAAGGAACGACCTGATATAGTTGTTTCAATACATATGAACTATTATCCCGTGTCGACAAGGCGTGGTGCGCAAGCATTTTTTAAAAGTGGTGATGAAAACGGTTTTAAGTTAGCGACTGCCATGCAAAACAACTTTAATAGTTTAGATTGTAACGTTAAACCTTTTAGTCCACTTGTAGGCGATTATTATATATTAAATTGTACGGAAATTCCGTCGGTAATCGTTGAGTGTGGCTTTTTATCTAACCCTGAAGACGAAATACTTTTAAATAACGAAAATTACCGTAAAGCGATAGCTGAAACATTAACCAAAGGCGTTGTGGAATATACGCTGTCTTTATAGAGTAAAAAGCAATATACGCGCGAATTATATTTATTTTAATCAATAACTTGAAAAAAACTCTTAACTATGGTATTATATTAAAAGATTATAATATTATAGGTGAGAGTTTTTTGTTTAATATAGGTCAAAACGTTTCCGAACAGACGGCTAACGGATTAAGCCCGATAGTTTTAGCATTTATAGGCGACGCCGTGTATTCGTTATACGTTAGAGAGCGCCTTGCTATTGAGCACGATTTTAAGTCGGGTGAACTTAATAAACTTGCCGTTTCAAGGGTGAGGGCATCAGCCCAAGCTGAACGTGCTGTTAAAATTCAGGAAATTTTAACGGAAGATGAACTTGCTGTATTTAAGCGAGCAAGGAACGCTAAAAAGGGGACGAAGGCAAAGTCTGCAAGCGTTTCGGAGTATAATTTAAGCACGGGTTTTGAAGCGCTTATAGGTTACTTATACATAACGGGCAAAACTGAACGGCTTAACGAAATTTTGCATTACGGAGAAGAAGATGAAGGTTGAAGGTAAAAACGCTGTCAGAGAACTACTAAAAACTGATGCCGAAATTGATAAAATACTCGTTCAAAACGGGCTTAAAGATAGCGATTCAAGAAGGCTTATTTCTATAATGCGTGAAAATAGGGTTAAAGTGCAATTTGCTGACGCTATCGTTTTAGATAAAGAGTCGGAAAACAAAAAACATCAAGGTTTTATTGCATACGTTTCCGATTATAAATATTCCGACCTAAATACTATTCTTAATAGTGTAAAAAATAAGGACGGCGACGGACTTATCGTCGTTTTAGACGGCATTGTTGACCCACATAATTTGGGTAGTATTATAAGGGTTTGCGAATGTGGTGGCGTGGACGGGCTGATAATTTCCGAAAGGCGTAGCGCGCTTGTAACCGATACCGTTATGAGAATTTCGGAAGGTGGCGCAAACCACGTAAAAATAGCAAAAGTAGTAAATATTAACAACACCCTTAAAACGTTGAAAGAAAATAATTTTTGGGTAACGGGTGCTGAACTTGGTGGTGAAGACTTGTATAAAGCCGATTTAACCGGCAATCTTTGTCTTGTAATCGGTTCGGAAGGGGACGGTATAAAAAAATTAACAAAAGAAATTTGTGATAGAATAGTAACTATTCCTATGCACGGCAAGGTAAACTCATTAAACGCTTCCGTCGCTTGTGGAATTGTATTATTTGAAGCGTTAAGACAAAGAAATGGAAAATAAGGATTATAAAATTAAATCGGATGAAGACCTTGCTTTATTTGCAAAGTCTGGTGATGATAGTGCCGTTGAAGAACTGTTTTTGCGCTATACGGGTGTGGTAAAACAGACGGCGCGTTCATTTTTCCTATTCGGTGGGGACGCGTCCGACGTAATTCAAGAGGGTATGCTTGGGCTCTACAAGGCGATAAAAAATTATAACCAGCAATCTTCTTTTAAGACGTTTGCCTCGCTTTGCATTAAGCGAAATATTATATCGGCAGTTAAAAGCGCAAACAGTAAAAAACACACTGCGCTTAATAATTACGTCGATTTTTCTTCCGTTGACAGCGACGACGGTGTTGAAACTTATTTGGGCGACACGACTTTTGATCCGTCTGAAATGTTTGACGAAAGGGAGTCAAAAACGGAATTAAGAAACAGACTTAAAAATATTTTAAGCGAGTTTGAGTATATTATTTTAGGATATTACTTGGACGGCTACTCTTATTCGGAAATATCTGAAAAGACGGGTAGACAAGTAAAGGCTATCGACAACGCCGTCCAGAGAATTAGAAAAAAGATTTGTAATAATTTTAAAAAATAGGTTAAGTATGGGTTATCTTGCTATTTACAGAAAATACCGTCCAAAAACTTTTGATAAAGTTATCGGACAGGAACACGTCGTTAAAACGCTTGTTAATCAGATTAAGTCTGATAGAATAGGACACGCATATCTGTTCACCGGAACAAGGGGGACGGGTAAGACTTCTATTGCGAAAATTTTTGCAAAGGCAATTAACTGTGAGCAACCGGTTAACGGCTCGCCTTGTGGTAAATGTCCAACTTGTATCGCCCTTTTAGAACAGTCTAATATTGATATTTTAGAAATTGACGCTGCATCAAATAACGGTGTTAATGAAATTAGAGATTTAAGGGAAAAGGTGCAATATCCACCTGTTAATTGTCGTTATAAAGTTTATATAATTGACGAAGTTCATATGCTTTCCCCGTCAGCGTTTAACGCGCTACTAAAAACGCTTGAAGAGCCACCTAAACACGCCGTTTTTATTTTGGCAACGACGGAAGTTCATAAAATGCCAGCGACTATTTTATCACGCTGTATGCGATTTGATTTCCGTCTTGTTGACGTTGATACGATTGCTAATCTTATCTGTTCTATTTACGACGACATGGGCAAAAAGTATGATAAAGACGCTGTGTATTTAATTGCAAAGGCTGGGGAAGGTAGCGTACGTGACGCCCTTTCAGTTGCTGATACCTGTCTTTCAATTAGTGGGGATAAACTTACCTATCAAGAAGTATTGACGGCGATAGGCTCGTCTGATAGAACTAAACTTGGCGAACTTTGTCGCGCCATACTTAAAGGGGATGCTGGCGAAGTTATTTCTATAACCGACGACTTGCTAAAAAGTGGCAAGTCAATAGGGCTTATGGTTAAAGACGTTCTTGCCTATTTAAGAGAACTTCTTATTGTAAAAACTTGCGCAAACGCAAAAGATATTTTAAAATTACCAAACGATCTTATTCTTGACCTTAAAAGTGTATGCGACGGGGTTACAAAAGAAAGAATTTTAAGGGTTGTTGAGGTTTTTGCTGAAACGGAAAATAGCCTAAAGTATTCTAACCATCCACGCATTATTTTTGAAACGGCTGCCGTTAAAGCGTCTAGGCCTGACGAAGACTATGATATGGACGCTTTACTTGGACGCATTTCTATGCTCGAAAAGCAACTTGTGGACATTAAAAGTGGTGTAACGGTAGTGTCAAAACCGTCCACAAGTAGTGAAACGGAAAAAGTTGTAAAAAATGAAAAAGAAGAAGTTAAAACAGAAAAAGTGGGTGAAAAACTTTGCGATAGCAACATGTCGGCAGGGCAAGCACTTGGCAGGATAATTCAGTCTTTAAGGAAAAAGAACGAGATTATGCTTTGGTCTATAATGCAGTCGACTTCGGCACAATTAGACGGCAACACTTTAGTTATTTTTGCCGGTGGTGAGGGTGATGAAGAAGTTATCGGTACGACGGCAAATATAGCCCTTATAAAACAGCAGTTGCCGTACGTTTTCGACGTAAAGGTAAAAGGTTCGCCAAAAGTTAAGGCAATGAACCAGTTGTACGAAGAAATAGGCGATTATAAAAAAATATTCGGTGACGATATCGTTATCGTAGAATAAAATTAAGGAGAATTAATTATGGCTTATAGAGGTGGCTTTGGTGGAGGCTTTGGTGGTGGAAACCAAATGCAAAATTTAATGAAACAAGCGCAAAAAATGCAACAGGATATGCAAAAGGCTCAACAAGAACTTGAGGAAACGGAACTTGAAGGCACGGCAGGCAACGGTCTTGTTACGGTTACCGTCAACGGTAAAAAGGAAGTTTTGGCTATTTCAATTAGCCCAGATGCCGTTGACGTTGACGATATCGAAATGCTTGAAGACTTACTTATCGTTGCTATCAACGACGCATACGAACAAGCTGACGAACTTTCTCAAGAAAAATTAGGCGCATTTGGTAATTTAGGGGGCTTAATCTAATCGTGAAAGTTTATATTGAACCGATAGGAAAACTTATAAACGAATTTACGAAACTTCCTGGTGTCGGACAAAAGACTGCGCAAAGATTTGCATACAAGATTATCAATATGCCGGAAGATGAGGCAAAGGCTTTTGCTAACGCTATTATGGCAGTTAAAAGGGACGTGCATTATTGTAAAGTTTGTGGTAATTTTTCAGAAAGCGACGTTTGTGATATTTGTAAAAAGAGAAACGGTAGCAGTATTTGTGTCGTTAAAGAGCCAAAAGACGTTATCGCTATCGAAAAACTTAATGAATTTGACGGGGTGTATCACGTTCTTCACGGCACGTTATCGCCTATGGACGGCATAGGTCCTAACGATATTAGGATAAAAGAGTTGCTAACGCGTGTTGGCACGGGCGAAACCGTTAAAGAAGTTATTATGGCTACAAATCCTGACGTTGAAGGGGAGGCAACGGCTATGTATATAACTTCGTTACTTAAACCA
The DNA here is from genome assembly GCA_045593005.1 of Christensenellaceae bacterium. Lineage (GTDB taxonomy): Bacteria > Bacillota > Clostridia > Christensenellales > Borkfalkiaceae > UBA11475. The sequence continues at coordinate 12,690 of JAZNVV010000027.1, forward strand.
CTTGGGATAAAAGTTACGCGCCTTGCGCACGGAATTCCTATCGGCACAGATCTTGAATATGCTGATGAAATGACGCTATCACGCGCGTTCATTGACAGAAAGACGTTATAAAAATTAAAAGTCCTGTAAAGGACTTTTTTTATGTTAAATATATATAATTAGGAAATAAAAAATGAAGTATTGACATTTGTCGAATTATAGCGTATAATGTAAAAGTAATATTTATTATTATGTATAAATATTATATACTAAACATCTGCTTTATTTTTGGCAAAGGAGTACGGGATGAAAATTTTAATCTCGACAGACACGTCTTGTTTAATAAGTTACAACGTTTTTGATAATTATAATATCAATACGTTTCCACTCAACGTTATTATTGATGGGGAAGAATTTTTAGACGGCATCACAATTAAGCACGATCAACTTAACCAAGCAATGAGGGATAATAAGGAAATTAAAACTTCAACACCTCCTCTTGGTGACGTTATTGAATATTTTGAAAAATTATTTGCGCAAGGTTACGACCATATTATTCATTTTACTATTTCAAGTAAATTGTCTTCTATGTATTCATTATTTTGCAACGTAGCAAAAGAACATTTTGACGGCAAGTTGACCATTATCGACTCATATGGGGTTTCAACGACAATGCTTTCATACGTCTTTACGGCATACGACCTTGCAACTAACGGCGCGTCGGTGGAAGAAATTGTTCAAACGATTGAAGAAAGGAAGAAGAAAAATTACCTTGTCTTTATTCCGGAAAATTTAACTGCGCTTAAAAACGGGGGCAGAATTTCTCCTACGATAGCATTAATAGGCAACGTTATGGGAATTAAACCTGTAATTTTACTTACCGACGGTGCTTTGGAAAAGTCTGAAATGACTAGAAAAATCAAGGGGACTTTCGTTGAAAGATTAAAATTCCTTTCAAAAGAATTCCCTATCGAAGAATTTGATTATTCTTTAATGCATTTTGAAGGCAATCAACACGTTCTTCAATACGTGCACGATTACGCAAAGGAGCTTTTTGGCGACGTGGAAATTCCTATGGGCAATCTTTCTATTAACGTTTGCGCTCATTGTGGACCGGGCACTATCGGCTTAATCGTTTCTCCAAAAGTTAACGGCAAGTCTATTTCTGAATTTATTAAATAAGGATTACAAATGAGTATAACTATTAAAGAAGTTGTTACGAAAAAAGATTTAAAAAAGTGGGTATATTTCCCAACGACTTTATACAAAAAACATCCAGCGTACGTTCCATTTTTGTTTCCTGATGAAATGTCAACTTTCACACGTGACGAAAACCCTGCGCATGATTTTTGTGATACGAAGTTGTTTTTAGCGTATAAGGACAATAAAATTGTCGGTAGAATAGGCGCTATAATTAACCACGCTGCTAACGATAAGTGGGGTTCTAACGCCATTAGATTTACTAGATTTGACTTTATTGACGATTACGAAGTGTCTTCTGCGCTTTTTAACGAAGTCATTAAGTGGGGTAAGGAACAAGGTCTTAAATACGCAATGGGGCCTATCGGCTTTACAGACCTTGACCACGAAGGTATGCTTGTAGAAGGTTTTGATGAGTTCAATATGTCGATAACTTTCTATAACGCACCGTATTATATCGACCATATGGAAAAATTAGGGTTGAAAAAGGATATAGACTGGGTAGAATACTTATTGACTGTTCCTGATGAAGTTGATCCTAAATTCCAAAAAATGAGCGATTATTTACAAAAGAGAAACGGTTACGAACTTGTTACGTATACGGATAGAAAGGTTTTATATGAAGATGCTTTTAAGGCGTTTAAGGTTATTGACGTGGCATTTTCGAAGTTGTACGGCACAGTTCCGTTAACGGATAGGGTTGCTAAAAAGGCTATTGACGACAATATCCCTCTTATCAACTTAAAATACGTTTGCTCTATTAAAGATAAAAATGGAGACATTGTTGGTTTTGCGCTTTTAGTTCCATCTATTGCAAAAGCGCTTAAAAAATCTAACGGCAAGTTATTCCCGTTTGGTATTTTCCGTTTACTTAAAGCAATGCGTGGCAAAAACGACGTTCTTGAAATGTATTTTATAGCCGTTCAGCCTGAACATCAGTCGAAAGGTTTGCCTGCAATTATTATGAATTATATGCTTAAAACGTGTATAGAAAATGGCGTTAAGTATTGCGAAACTGGTCCTGAACTTGAAACAAATGCTGAAGTTCAAAGTATGTGGAAGACGTTTAATACACGTAACCATAAGCGTCGCCGTTGTTGGAAAATGGAGATTTAGTTTTGATATCGGACAAAGCAAAAGAGTTAATTAGAGCAGTAAAATTTTTAATTATATCGGTCAGCGCAGGCATTATACAAATAGGCACTTTTACGCTTTTTTATGAAATATTTAAGTGGGCGTACTGGCTTGCTTATTTAGTTAGTTTATTGCTATCGGTAATTTGGAATTTTACTATAAACCGTAAAATAACCTTTAAGTCAGCAAACAACGTAAAGGTTGCAATGCTGTTAGTTTTGGCGTTTTACGCCGTATTTACGCCAACGACTATGCTTTTAGGCAACTATATTGTAGAACTTGGCGTAAACGGCTTTATTGTCGAGGCTGTAACTATGGTATTAAACTTTGTTCTTGAATTTTTATATACAAGGTTTTTTGTCTACCGTAATTCTTGTGATACTGCTGTTAAAAACGACGATTAAGAAAGTGTAACATAAGGAGATTAATGAAAAAGAAGAAAAGTCTATTTTTCAAACTAGTTTATTTAATTGCAAAATTAAAAGTTGGAAAGTATAAGTTCGTCGGGTTAGAGAATATACCTGACGAGCCTTCTTTAATTATAAGCAACCACGCACAAACGTACGGACCAGTAGTATCGCAAACGCGTTATCCGTTTAAGGTGAACGCTTGGTGCACGGGGGAGATGCTTAATAAAAAAGAAATACCAGAATACGCTATGAAAGATTTTTGGGCAAATTGTTCAAAATTCAAAAGGGGCGTATGCAAGGTTTTTATTAAAATGATAGCGCCTCTTGTGGCGCACGTATTTAACGGATTAAATGCCGTTGGAGTATATAAAGATGCGCGCATAATGGTCACGTTTAAGCATACCGTTGAACTGTTAAAGCAGGGAGAACACGTCATAATCTTTCCAGAAAAACATAGCCCGTATAATAACGTAATAAATGATTTTCAAGATAAATTTATAGACGTTGCAAGGCTATATTACAAGACGACGGGTAAAACGGTTAATTTTGTACCGACGTATATTGCGCCACGCTTAAAAACGGTGGTTTTTGGCAAACCTATATCATTTAACGCAGATACCGACGTAAACGCCCTGCGTGAAGAAATAGTAAAGTATTTAAAAGAAGAAATAACTAATTTAGCGTTAGAATTACCTGTGCATAGAGTTGTTCCTTACGAAAATTTACCGAAAAAGAAATATCCTTATTCAAAATAAAAAGCCCACGCAGGTGGGCTTTTTCCCTGTTAAAAACAGATATAATAAGGTAAAGAACAGGGATATATGCGCATACGTCGCTACAAACACAATAAAATTACGACGTTTAAGCATACGTTATATGTGAATAAACGTTATACGTGAATATACGTTAAAGTTATTCATATATTCTAGTTTCGTCAGTAAAGTAACCACTATTTTTTATAGCATCTTTAAGCCAAGCATAATTATCTACGTTACAATTTGTTGCTAAAACGGGGCGATATATTTCCCTCCTGATAGCCGTTTGCTTTTTATTTTTTGGTTGTTTGTCAAATATATAGTCAAAAATTTTCATATTAAATCTCCTTTGTGATTATAATTTATCACGCTAAATATGACACATGTTTGTCATATTTATAAAAATTATTGACATTATATTAAAAATTTAATAAAATATTTACAAAAGGGGGATAAGATATGAAATTCACTATAATGACCAGCATATTATTTGAATTACTTTCAAAAAAGATGCTTTCAGCGACCTATCTTGCAAGCAAATATGAAGTTACTACAAGGACTATTTATAGATATATAGAAGAATTATCTTTATCGGGAGTGCCTATCGAAACGGTTCGTGGTGCGTCGGGAGGATTTAAGATTATGGATACATTTAAGCTTGCAGGTAGTTTTTTGACCACTTCTGAATACGACGCTGTAATAAATTCACTTACTGCAATATATTCGGAAGTAAAAGGAGAGGCGTTAGAAAGCGCTATAAATAAATTAACTTCTGCAAAGCGTGGATACGGCGCTGTAAACGTTAAGACGGGCAATCTTGTTATTGATGCAGGTGCTTGGTGTGATAGTGCAGGCTATAAGGAAAAACTTTCCATTATCAACGACGCGATAGACGGCTGTAAAATAGTTGAATTTAATTATCACGATCGCAACGGTGAAAAGTCAAATAGATGTGTTGAGCCACATACGATTGTTTTTAAAGAGGGTATGTGGTACGTATATGCTTGGTGTCAGGCAAGGGAAGATTTTCGTTTCTTTAAGATAGGTAGAATGACTGAACTTAACGTAACCGACCGTAAATTTAGTCGTCGTATTTTGCCAGAACGTTTACCTTTTGAGGGCTGGTATAACGGTAGCGACTTGATTGACGTTACTCTTAAAGTTGATAAGGATGCGCTTTTTGCCGTTGAAGAGTGGCTTGGCGTTGAAAATATAATTAAGGAAGGCAATTTGTTTTTGGCATCAGCAAAACTCCCTGACGAGCCGTCGCTTGTCGGCAAGATTTTATCTTTAGGTAAGGGCGTAAAAGTATTGTCACCAAATTCACTTAAAAATAAAATAAAATCGGCTATTGATGAATTGAAAAAAGAATATTAAAAATTAAAAAAGATGACTTGATGGTCATCTTTTTTTGTACTATTGTTAGCGTTTATCGTTTAGCGTTTTCAAATAATATAGTGGCAATCTTTTTTGACGCGTCGTCTATTTCGGCTTTAAAAGGCTTGTTTTTTGAGCCAAAATAAACGGTAAAAACGGCGTAAAGAAAAGAATTTTTGGTCAATAATTGTTCGGGCAAAAGATATGCGTAGCCTTTTTTTACAAAATATTCAGCATTTAATACTTGGTCGCCACGAGATTCGCCTTTTCCTAAAGGAATAAATACGACGGGCTTATTTAGAGATAGTATTTCAAAGGCAGAATTAGCCCCAGAGCGCGACACTATTACGTCTGCCACCGAATATGCTTTACTCATATTATCGACAAACGGCAGAGGTGTGTAGCCGTTTGATTTGTAAAATTTATCATAATTTTTTTTGCCAGTAACGTGTAATACGTTAAAATGGCGTTTAAGTTCGGGTAGGGCAGATAGTAGAGCGTTATTTAAGGTTACAGAGCCAAGGCTTCCCCCAAAAACCAACAATACAGGCTTGCTATCTTCAAATGAAAATTCAGATAAACAAGAGCGTTTGTCATAATCGTTTAAGTCTTTTTTTAACGGGCAACCCACGTGCAAACCGTTTTTAAATTCTTTGGCTGTTTCTGAAAACGAAGTTAGCGTTAGTATTGAATATTTAGATGCAATTTTGTTTGCAAGCCCTGCCGTGATGTCGCTTTCGTGCGTGATTACTGGTATTTTAAGTTTATGCGACGCAATTACTACTGGCAAGGAAACGTATCCACCTTTGCTAAAAACGACGGACGGATTAAGTTTTTTAAGTAGTTTTTTTGCTTCAATAATGCCCTTTGCTAACTTAAATGGAATAGATAAATTTTCTGGTGTAAGTTTACGTTTTAGTTTAACGCAAGTTACCGAATAAAAATCTATCCCAGCCTTTGTAACAAGTTCTTTTTCGATACCGTCTTTACTGCCGATATAATAAATTTTATCGAATTTAGTTTTAAGTTCGGGTAAAAGGTTAAGGCAGGGGATAACGTGGCCTGCCGTGCCACCACCCGTCAATAATACAGATAACATATTAATATTATATGTAATATTTATTTTTTTGTTCAATGAATAAAATCAATGAATAAAAAAGGAACGCCTTTAGTCGCTCTTCCCTTAGGGAAAAGCGACAACTAAATAAATCCGTAAATGGATTTGTGAGATTTGCCTATCGGCAAGTGATATTGCTAACGCAGTGATATTCGCCTACGGCGAGTTATGGATTTATTTAATATA
>JAZNVV010000028.1:0-41668 GCA_045593005.1 Christensenellaceae bacterium
GTTTTAACAATAAAATTGTAGACGTTATCGGCAAAAATGCTGATTTAAAAGATATTGTAACGGCAGTTAAGCAACTTGGTTACGAACTTTCTGAAACCGATTTTGGCAACGTTTATGAAGAATTTAAAAAGCTTATTGCTAACAAGGAAAGTATTGACAAAAAGGAACTTGAAGCAATAGTAGCGTCTACGGCTATGCAAGTACCTTCAACTTACCACCTTATCAATTACGTCGTAACAAGCAGTAATATTATTCCTGCAACGGCAAACGTTACACTTGAAAAGGATGGTGAGCGTTTTACAGGTGTTTCTACGGGCGACGGTCCTATAGACGCAGCGTTCCACGCTATCGAACAAATTGTTGGACACCATTATGAACTTGATGATTTCCAAGTTCACGCTGTAACAAAGGGTAGAGAGGCTGTTGGTTCTTCAATTATAAGATTACGTGCTGACGGTAAACTTTATCCAGGCAACGGCGTTTCAACCGACATTGTAGGCGCTTGTTTGCGCGCTTATATCAACGCATTGAATAAAATTGTATACGAAGGTAACAAATAATGAAACTTGCATTTTCAGATAAACATATATCGTGCAATTCGTTTATCGAATTGTGTAATTTAACACGTGATTATGGTTTTGACGCATTTGAAATTTCTGATGCAGAAGTGGAAAAGTCCATTCACGCCGACAGTATTTTTAAGCAAAATTGCACGGCTGATGCAAAACGTAAACTTATTAATCGTCATATCGCTATTTCGGCTTTGGGTTGTCCTGAAAAAATTAGCGACAACGCTGACGGAGCAAAAATTGCAAAATGCGTTGAATACGCATCTTGCGCCTTGGTAAAAGGTATCGTATTAAGGTTTGACAGTATTCCTAGCGAAAGTAAATTAAAAGAAATTTTAACCCCTGCAATTACCCTTGCTGAAAGTTTAGGCGTTTCAATTATGTTTGAAACGATAGGACCACTTGCAAAGACGGAAAAAACTCTTGAAGTTATCAATATGTTTTCGTCAGTTTGTCTTAAAGTTTGTTGGAATATTAGAGAAACGTATTTTACTGCTGGCGAATCTGCCGACACGACTATTCAACTTTTAGGTGCGTATATCGGTTACGTTCGTCTTGGCGATAGATTGAACGGAAAAAATACCATTATCGGTGACGGGGAACTTCCTGTTAAAGATTTTATGAACGCTTTACGTTCACTAAACTACGACGGCTACGTTTGCGCAAGCGACGCAGGTGAAATTACTTCGGGCGATATTATACTTACTCACTTTAAAAGTTTTTTAACTAAAACAACGGAAGATATTTTACCAAAACCAAAATATTATAATAGGTCGAAAACTGGCACGCATCCTTGGAAGAAGTATGACGTTTTAGATATAACTTTTTCAGAAGTTTTAGACGAAATGGTCAAGTGCTATCCTGACCAGTATGCGTTTAAATATACCACGCTTGACTATACAAGGACGTATTCACAATTCCGTGACGACGTAGACAAGGTTGCGCAAGCGCTCATTTCATTAGGCGTTGAACCTGGTCATCACGTGGCAATTTGGGCGACTAATATTCCACAATGGTTTTTGACTTTCTGGGCAACGGTTAAAATAGGCGCCGTATTAGTTACCGTAAACACAGCGTATAAAATTCACGAAGCAGAATACCTTTTAAGGCAATCAGATACACACACGCTTGTTATGATAGATAGTTGCAAAGATTCCGATTATAAAGCTACTATAGAGGAGCTTTGCCCTGAACTTAAAAATTTAACGCCAGGTCAACCACTCTATTCTAAAAAATTACCGTTTTTGCGCAACGTAATTACGGTCGGTTTTGAAATGGACGGTTGTCTTGAGTGGGAAGATTTTTTCAAACGTTCTGCACTTGTTCCAAAAGAAGAAGTTAGAAGAAGAGCGTCTGCCGTTAAGCCTGACGACGTATGTAATATGCAATATACTTCGGGAACGACTGGTTTCCCTAAAGGAGTAATGCTTACGCATAGAAATATCATCAATAACGGTAAAATTATCGGCGATAGAATGGATATTTCTACTGCTGATAGAATGATGATACAAGTACCTATGTTCCATTGTTTTGGTATGGTATTGTCTATGACTAATATGATGACGCACGGTGGAACGATATGTCCTATGCCGTACTTTTCACCAAAATCTTCACTTGCTTGCGTAAATGACGAAAAAATAACTTGCTTTAACGGTATTCCTACCATGTTTATTGCAATGTTTAACCACTCCGATTTTGCAAAAACGGACTTTTCGCATATACGTACTGGTATTATGGCTGGAGCAAACTGTCCACCTGAACTTATGCGTAGGGCAGCCGCTGAAATGAATATGAAAGAAATCATAAGCGTTTACGGTCAAACGGAAGCATCACCTGGTTGCACTATGGGCGAAGTAAATGAAGATATAGACCACCGTGTAGAAACGGTTGGCAGCGCTTTTCCAGGAGTTGAGTGTAAAATTATTGACCCAGAAACTGGCGAAGAACTCCCTGACGGAGAAAATGGTGAATTCGTTGCGCGTGGCTATAATATAATGAAAGGTTACTACAAAATGCCAAAGGCAACCGAGCAAACGATTGACGCTGACGGTTGGCTACACAGTGGTGACATTTGTTGCCGTACGCCTGACGGTTATTATAAGGTTACCGGTCGTCTTAAAGATATGATTATTCGTGGTGGTGAAAACTTATATCCAAGGGAAATTGAAGAATTTTATTTAACGCACGACAAAGTTCGCGACGTTCAAGTCGTTGGTGTTCCTGACGAAAGATACGGGGAAGAGGCTTGTGCATGGATAATTCTTAAAAAAGGCGAAACGGCTACGGAAGACGACATGCGTGATTATGGTAATTCACATATGGCAAAGCATAAAGTTCCAAGGTATTTTATATTCGCTAGCGAATTCCCTATGAACGCTGCAGGTAAAATATTAAAATATAAAATGCGTGAAAGTTCGATAGAACTTTTGGGGATAAAAAAGTAGGTGAAAAATGTTTCCTATAATAGACTGTCATTGTCATATATATCCCGAAAAAATTGCCGATAAAGCCGTTCAGGGCATAAGTGATTTTTACCAAGTAGATATGTGTTACGACGGTAGATTAAAAACGTTATTGACTGAAAACGAAAAATACGGCATCACTCACAGCCTTATATTTTCAGTTGCTACAAAGCCGTCGCAAGTTAAGTCGATTAACGAGTTTATCGCACAAAACACCTCTATAGCGCCCGATAAATTCACGGGACTGGGAACTTTGCACCCAGATAGCGAAGATATAAAAAGCGACGTTGACCATCTTTTAGAACTTGGTTTAAAAGGGGTAAAAATCCACCCTGAATTTCAAGGCGTAAAGATTAACGACGAAAGGTGTTATAAAATATACGAACTTTGCCGTGGTAAACTGCCCGTGCTTTTCCATACGGGTGATAACCGATACGATATGTCAAACCCCGATAATTTATTACCTATACTTAAACAATTTCCAGACCTTACGGTAATAGGCTCTCATTTTGGTGGGTATTCGGTGTGGGACGACGCTATGAAGAATTTTTCCGGTTTTGACAATTTATACGTTGACTGTTCTTCGGCAATGCCGTTTATGAGTGCAAAAAAAGGGAGAGAACTCGTGGACTTTTACGGCGCAGATCACGTGCTTTTCGGCACGGACTTTCCTATGTGGAATATCGGTGAAGAATTAAACCGTTTTAACGAACTTGGTTTAAGTAATGACAAAAAAGAGTTAATATTATATAAAAATGTTTGTAAATTATTCAAAATTGACGAAGATAAAATTATAAAAAACTTCGAAAAAACATATAAAAAATAATTGACAAGTGGTTTATGCAGTAGTATAATTTTGATATAAATTAATAAAATGCTATGACGAAGACGGATTTAACCGTATATTTTACAGAGAGTCGGGTAAGGTGCAAGCCGATAAATTAAAGTTAAAATCTTATCACTTCCGAGCAGGGGACTTCAAAGTGTAAACAAGTAAAGTTTCTCGTGATTGCTGCGTTAATGCATAGGGCTTGTTGGAGCCTGAGTGGTGTGGACTACACACAATTTGAGTGGTACCGCGGAGTATATATTCCGTCTCAAAAGTTTATTCTTTTGGGACGGTTTTTTATTTATAAAAAAAGGAGTAAAATTATGAACACTAATCAAACCAATTCAAGACTTGCTGAAATTGCTGAAAGAATTAGAGAATTGCGTGAAATTATGGGGTATTCGGTGGCAGAAATGGCTCAAAAGACCGACGTTTCAGAGCAATTATACACTTCTTACGAAAGTGGCAAACAAGATATTCCATTTTCGTTCATTCATAAGTGCGCGCTTAATTTGGGTGTTGAACTTACCGAACTTTTAGAAGGTAAAGGCGCACGTCTTTCAAGTTACACGATTACGCGTAAGGGCGACGGTCAGGCAACTGCAAAGGAAGAAGGTATTGATATTAAAAACCTTGCTCCTAAATTTAGAAACAAAATTGCCGAACCTTACTGGGTTAGATATGAATATTCACCTTCACAGCAAAATAAGCCTATCCATTTAGCAACGCATAGTGGACAGGAGTTCGACCTTGTTATGTCGGGTAGTTTAAAAGTTCAGATAGGCGAACATACTGAAATATTAAATGAGGGCGACAGTATTTATTACAACAGTTCTACGCCACACGGTATGATTGCCGTCGGTGGAAAAGACTGCGTTTTCTGCGCAGTAGTTTTACCTGGTGAAAACACTAAAGAAGAAGTCGTTAGAAGTTCTATCGCTACGGCAAAAACTTCTGAAAGCCTTATTTGTGAAAAGTTTATCGACGTTGTTGAGGACGAAAAGGGCGCTCTTTTAGATATTAAGTTTAAAAATACTGAAGTATTCAACTTTGGTTTTGACGTGGTAGATGCTATTGCTAAAAAATATCCTGACAAACTTGCTATGATTTACGTAGATAAAAATCATAACGAAAAAAGATTTACTTTTAAGGATATTAAGCGCGCGTCAAATCAATGCGCTAACTATCTTGCGTCGCTTGGTATTAAAAAAGGCGATAAGGTAATGCTTGTCCTTAAACGTCACTATCAATTCTGGTTTGCAATGGTAGCCTTACATAAACTTGGTGCCGTTGCTATCCCTGCGACAAATCAACTTAAAGAACACGACTTTGAATATCGTTTCAACGCGGCTGGCGTAAAAGCAATTATTTGTACGTCTGATGGGGACGTTGCTGAAATTGCAGACAACGCTTCTAAAAACGCACCTACTTTAAAAACAAAGATTATCGTTGGTAATAAGAGGGAAGGCTGGCACGACTTTAACGAAGAATACGTTCGTTTTACCGGCAAGTTTGAAAGAACGGAAGATTCATCTTGTGGTGATGATACTGCTTTAATGTTCTTTACTTCAGGCACGACTGGAAACCCAAAAATGGCTGCGCATAAACACACGTACGCGCTTGGCCACTACGTTACGGCTAAATACTGGCATTGTTGCCAGCGCGACGGCTTGCACTTAACTATTTCCGACACGGGTTGGGGTAAATCGCTTTGGGGTAAACTTTACGGTCAATGGCTTTGCGAAGGCGCAGTATTTGTTTACGACTTTGATAAGTTCGAAGCAAGCGATATTCTTCCTATGTTTGCTAAATATCAAATCACTACTTTCTGTGCTCCACCTACTATGTTGCGTATGTTTATTAAGAGTGATTTGAAAAATTATGATTTAAGTTCAATCAAACATATGACCACGGCTGGCGAGGCGTTAAACCCTGAAGTTTACCGTCAGTTTGAAATGGCTACAGGTCTAAAGATAATGGAGGGCTTTGGTCAAACGGAAACTACGCTTACTATTTGCAACTTATTTGGCACAACGCCAAAAATCGGTTCAATGGGTAAAGCGTCGCCACAATACGACGTCGATATCGTTGACCTTGACGGCAATTCTGTTGCACCGGGCGAAACGGGTGAAATCGTTATCCGTACAAAAGACGGCGCGCCTTGTGGCTTATTTAAGGAATATTATCGCGATAAAGAACTTACCGACGACGTATGGCACGACGGAATGTATCACACTAAAGATACTGCTTGGCGTGATGAGGACGGATATTTTTACTACGTATCACGTATAGACGACGTTATTAAGTCTTCAGGCTACCGTATCGGACCGTTTGAAATTGAAAGCGTTATTATGGAACTTCCTTACGTGTTAGAATGTGGTGTTTCGGCAGCACCTGATGAAATAAGAGGGCAAGTTGTTAAGGCAAGCATTGTATTGACAAAGGGAACTGTTCCGTCGGAAGAATTAAAGAAAGAAATTCAACAATACGTTAAATCACACACTGCTCCTTATAAATACCCACGTATTATTGAATTTAAGGATGAGTTACCAAAGACTATTAGTGGTAAAATTCAACGTAATAAGTTATAAGATTTAATAAATCACAAAGGAAAATCTTGACAGATATCATATAAATATGATATAATCGTACATAAATTAAAGGCGTTGACGAAAAGGGCGTTTTCGTAGCGATTAAGAGAGACGGTGGTTGGTGTAAACCGTTGCGTGAAAATTGCGCTGTAGTTTTTGAGCCTGGTGGAAGAAATTTGTTTATTTTTAGCAAAGAGTAGAACTACCACGTGAGTGCTACGTTAGTGCATAAGACGGTTGTCTGAGTGGCGCTTTTTGCGCAACTTGAGTGGTACCGCGGGCATAAATTTTCGGCTCGTCTCAAGGATATTTCTTTGGGGCGAGTTTTTATTCTTCGTCCGTTGGAGGTAAATGTGAATAAAGGTTTAGAATTTAAAATAAAAGAAATGGCGCAACGTATTAGAACTTTGCGTGAAATTATGGGCTATTCTGTTGAAGAAATGGCTAAAAAAACTGGCGTAACCGTTAATGAATATACCAGTTGCGAACTAGGTGAAAAGGACCTTAACTTCGCCTTTTTATACCGTTGCGCAGATGCGTTAAAGGTAGACGTAACTGAAATTATCGACGGTACGGGCCCAAGACTTGCTGGTTATACTGTAACAAGATTTGGCGACGGGCAAGAAATTCAAAAAGCGCACGGCATGACCTATTTTAACCTTGCGTCTGCATTTAAAAACCGTATTGCCGAGCCACTTTACGTCGTTTCCGATTATGACGAATCTTTGCAAAATAAACCTATTGAAGTTACTAGCCACGACGGACAAGAATGCGATATCGTTGTTAGAGGTGCATTAAAAGTTCAAATAGGCAATCACGTTGAAATATTGAGAGCAGGCGACAGTATTTATTACGATTCATCCGTACCACACGGTATGATAGCCGTCGACGGTGAAAATTGCGAATTTTACGCATTTGTTTTAAATCCGTCCAAAGCTCCTATGGAAACTATTACGCACGCTAAATCTGACGTAGTATTTGCACCTGTTAAAAAGGTTCAAAAGACCGTTCAGCGTGTTTGGGAAGATTTTATTATTCCAGTTGATAATAAAGACGGCGTGCTTGAAAGCATTTCGTTTAAAAACGACGATAAATTTAACTTTGCGTATGACGTTATAGATAAACTGGGTGAACGTTATCCTGATAAAGTTGCAATGTTACATATTGCCGACGATAAGACGGAGAGAAAGTTTACCTTTTCACAGTTAAAGAGAGCGTCTTCGCAAACGGCTAACTATTTTAAGTCGCTTGGCATTAAAAAAGGCGACAAGGTAATGCTTATATTAAAGCGCCATTATCAGTTCTGGTTTGCAATTTTAGCATTGCACAAACTTGGTGCAGTTGCAATTCCTGCGACAAACCAACTTAAAGAACACGATATTACTTATCGTTTGCAAAAGGCTGGCGTAAAGACCGTTCTTTGTACTGCCGACGGTGAAGTTAGTAAAGAAGTTGAAAAATCCGTTAAAGAATGTCCTTTTGTTGAAAATCTTATTATGGTAAACGGCAAAGCAGACGGCTGGAGATCTTTTGAAGAAGAATATGAATTATTCTCTGGCAAGTTTGAAAGGACGGAAGAAACTGCTTGTGGTGACGATACAATGCTTATGTATTTCACTTCCGGCACGACGGGCAATCCAAAGATTGCAATGCACAATTTTAAATATCCGTTAGGTCATTTTATAACGGCAAAATACTGGCATTGTGTAAATCCAGACGGGTTGCACTTAACCGTTGCAGATACCGGTTGGGCAAAAGCCGCTTGGGGCAAGATTTACGGTCAATGGCTCTGTGAAGCAGGTATTTTCGTTTACGACTTTGATAGATTTGATGCAAACGAACTTTTACCTATGTTTAAAAAGCATAACATTACAACCTTCTGCGCACCACCAACTATTTTAAGAATGATGGTCAAGCAAGATTTGTCTAACTTCGATTTATCTACAATCGAACATATGACAACGGCAGGTGAAGCGCTTAACCCTGAAGTATTCCGTCAGTTTGAAAACGCTACTGGCTTGCAAATTATGGAAGGTTTTGGTCAGACTGAAACGACGGTTGCTCTTGCAAATCTTGCAGGTACCGTTTCAAAACTTGGCTCAATGGGTAAACCAGTTCCACTTTACGACATCAAACTTTTAGATGCTGACGGTAGACAAGTTTCCGTTGGTGAAGTTGGTGAAATTTGCTTTAACGTTTCAAACGGTAAACCAAACGGTTTATTTACCGGTTATTTTGAGGATGCTGAAAAGACTGCAGAATGCTGGCACAACGGATATTATCACACGGGCGACACTGCTTGGCGTGATGAAGACGGCTATTTTTGGTACGTTGGCAGGGTGGACGACCTTATCAAGTCGTCGGGCTATCGTATCGGACCGTTTGAAATCGAAAACGTTATTATGGAACTTCCTTACGTATTAGAATGTGGCGTTTCAGCAGAACCTGACGAAGTAAGGGGACAAGTTGTTAAGGCAAGTATCGTTTTAGTTAAAGGCACGGTTGCATCTGAAGAATTGAAGAAAGAAATTCAAGAATACGTTAAAACTCGTACGGCACCTTATAAATACCCACGCGTTATTGTGTTTAAGGACGAATTGCCAAAGACTACAAGTGGTAAAATACAACGTAACAAACTTTAATATTTAATGCTTACGCATTACTAATAAATCGATAAATTATGCGTTTTAATAGGGGATTAAATTATGAAATATCAAATTAAAATTACAAAAACAACGTCACCAAAAGCAAAACCACAGGACGAAACAAAACTTGGTTTTGGCAAGATTTTTACCGACCATATGTTTATGATGAAGTGGTCTAGCGAAAAAGGTTGGTATGATGGTGAAATCGTTCCTTTTGGCAATATTCCTATTCATCCAGCATCAACTGTTTTGCACTACGGCGCTGAAATTTTTGAAGGGATGAAGGCTTATCGCACGGTAAATGACGAAATTGTTATGTTCCGTCCGACTGAAAATATTAAAAGACTTAACGACAGCGCAGAAAGACTTTGCTTGCCAAAGCTTGATGAAGAAGGCTGTTTAGATATCTTAAAAACTCTTGTTGAACTTGAAAAAGACTGGGTTCCACATTCCGACGGCACGGCTTTATATTTAAGACCATATATGTTCGGCAACGACCCACATCTTGGCGTTCACGCTGTACACGAAGCTGTTTTTGTAGTAATTTGTTCGCCTGTTGGCGCGTATTATGCAGAGGGTATTAACCCTGTTAAAATCGCTATTGAATCTGAAGACGTCAGAGCAGTTCGTGGTGGCACGGGTTATGCTAAATGTGGTGGTAACTACGCTGCAAGTTTAAGAGCAGGTCAACGTGCTGAACAATCTGGCTACACGCAAGTTCTTTGGCTTGACGGTGTTGAAAGAAAGTATATTGAAGAAGTTGGCGCTATGAACGTTATGTTCAAACTTGACGGCAAAATTGTAACGCCTGCACTCACCGGCTCAATTTTACCGGGTATTACACGTAAATCTTGCGTTGAACTTTTAAAAGACTGGGGTTACGACGTTCAGGAAAGACTTTTCTCCGTTGACGAACTTTTCGACGCAGCAAAGAGTGGTAAACTTGAAGAGGCTTGGGGTACTGGTACGGCAGCAGTAATTTCGCCTATCGGTAAACTTTTCTATCAGGGCAACGAATATTTAGTTTCTAATAACGAAATAGGCGAACTTGCTCAAAAACTTTACGACAATCTTACAGGTATTCAATGGGGTAAACTTCCAGACAATAAAGGTTGGATTGAAAAAGTTTGCAAAGGTTAATTATGACAAACAAATATAAACGGGTATATATTTTAGCAGGGCATTACGGTAGTGGTAAAACTAATATCGCAGTCAATCTTGCGCTTAAAATGAAGAGCGACGGATTTGACGTTAATATTGCCGACCTAGATATAGTCAATCCGTATTTTAGAACGAAAGACAGCGCTGATGAACTAAAAAATGCAGGCATAAAACTTATTTCGCCCACCTACGCTAATACAAACGTTGACCTTCCTGCTCTTCCACAAGAAGTATATGCGTTAGTTCAGCAAAGGACGGCAAAGGCTGTTTTGGACGTCGGTGGTGACGACCGTGGCGCTTATGCTTTGGGTAGATACGCCCCGTATATTTTAGAAGAAAACGACTATGAAATGTGTTTTGTGGTAAACTTTTTTAGACCGCTTACGCAGAGCGTTGATGAAGCGATTGAAGTTATGCGTGAAATTGAGTTGGCTTGTAAAATCAAATTTACTGCAATAATAAACAACTCTAACTTGGGCGCTTTATCGGATAAAGAAAGTATTGAAAAGACTTTTTCTTTATCGGACGAACTTTCTTCTAAAACAGGGTTACCTATCATTTATACAACCGTTTCAGAAAATTTAACTAATCAATTTAATAGGGAAGATATACTTCCACTTAAATTACAGAAAAAATATTACGATATCAAGGAGTAGCACTATGGCAAAGGTTACTATAGATTTTAACGTATGTAAAGGCTGTGGACTATGCGTAAACGCTTGTCCTAAAAAAATAATTGCTCTTTCAAAAGATAAACTAAACGCAAAAGGACATTCTCCAGCGGAAATTACTAATCAGGATTTATGTATTGCGTGCGCTTTTTGCGCAACAATGTGCCCTGATTGCGCTATTACCGTAGAGAAGTAGTGAGGTGTTATTATGACAGATAAAGTTTTAATGAAAGGTAATGAAGCTATCGCTGAAGCCGCTATCAAAGCAGGTTGCAGACATTACTTCGGTTATCCTATCACTCCACAAACGGAAATCGCTGCTTATATGGCAAAACGTATGCCTAAAATCGGTGGTACGTTTTTACAGGCAGAAAGTGAAATTTCAGCAATCAATATGGTTTATGGCGTTGCCGGTGCTGGCTACCGTGTTATGACGTCTTCTTCAAGCCCTGGTATTTCGTTAAAGCAGGAAGGTATTTCATATATTGTCGGTGCTGATTTGCCAGCCCTTATTGTAAACGTTCAACGTGGTGGTCCTGGTCTTGGTGGCATTCAACCATCACAATCGGACTATTTCCAAGCAACTAAAGGTGGTGGACACGGCGACTATCGTTTAATCTGTCTTGCCCCTGCATCTGTTCAGGAAATGGCTGATTTAACAATTAAAGCGTTTGACCTTGCTGATAAATATAGAATGCCGGCTATGCTTTTAGCCGACGGCACTATGGGACAAATGATGGAACCTGTTTCTATTCCTGAAGTTGCTTTAGCGCCAGCCAAAAAGCCTTGGGCTGCAAATGGAACAAAGGGCGAAAGAGAACATAACATCATCAACTCTTTATACTTAAAACCTGAAGTTTTAGAAAAGGTTAACTTTGAAAGATTTGCTCGCTATGCTGAAGTTGAAAAGAACGAAGTTATGTATGAAGAATATATGATGGATGATGCTGAATACTGCGTCGTAGCATTCGGTATTGCTGCGCGTGTTTCTAAAAACGCCGTTACGGAAGCAAGAAAGCAGGGCATTAAAGTAGGTTTAATTAGACCTATTACTTTATGGCCTTTCCCAACAAAAGTGTTAAATAAAGCTGTGGAAAAGGTTAAAGCTTTCATTTCGGTAGAACTTTCTATGGGGCAAATGATTGAAGACGTTCGTCTTGCTACTGAATGCAAAAGACCAGTTGTTCTTTGCAATAGGGCAGGTGGCATGATACCTTCTCCTGAACAAGTTCTCGAAACGATTTACAACGTTGTAAAGGAGGTAAAATAATGGCTACGGTATTTAAAAAACCACAGGCACTAACAGACGTGCCACTTCATTACTGTCCAGGCTGTACACACGGCATTATCCATCGTCTTGTTGCAGAAGCGATTGACGAACTTGGTATTGTTGGTAAAACGGTTGGCGTTGCGCCAGTAGGTTGCGCAGTTATGGCTTACGATTATTTTGCCTGCGATATGGTAGAGGCTGCTCACGGTAGAGCGCCTGCTGTTGCAACCGGCTTAAAACGTTGTATGCCTGAAAATATTATATTTACGTACCAAGGGGACGGCGACCTTGCCTCTATCGGTATGGCTGAAACTGTTCACGCTGCAACAAGAAACGAAAACATTACTATCATTTTCGTAAATAATGCAATTTACGGCATGACGGGTGGGCAAATGGCACCTACGTCGCTCCCTGGTCAAGTTACGCAAACTTCACCATATGGTAGAGACGTTAAGACACAAGGTTTTCCTATTAAAGTGTCGGAACTTTTATCAGCTTTAGACGGTCCTGAATATATCGAGCGTGTTGCTGTAAATAACGTTAAAAACGTAAAAAATGCTAAAAAGGCTATCTTGAAGGCGTTCAAAAACCAAATTGAAGGCAAAGGCTTTTCTCTTATTGAAGTAGTATCTTCTTGCCCTACCAACTGGGGTATGACGCCACAAAAAGCGCTTGAATGGGTTGAGGAAAATATGCTTCCATATTACCCACTTGGCGTATATAAAGATAAAAGCGCTAATAAGGAGGACTAATTAAATGACGACAGAAGTTTTAATTGCAGGCTTTGGTGGTCAAGGCGTACTCTTTGCAGGGAAATTTTTAGCATATAAAGGTCTTTTAGAAGACAAACAAGTTAGTTGGCTCCCTTCTTACGGCCCTGAAATGCGTGGTGGTACGGCAAACTGTTCGATTATTATTAGTGATGAACCTGTTGGTTCGCCAATCGTATCTAATCCTGGCGTATTGCTTGCTATGAATTTGCCTTCGCTTGATAAGTATGAAAACGAAGCACTTTCCGGCTCGGTAATTATTGTTGACAGCACGTTAATTGATAGAAAGATCACTCGTACGGACGTTAAGGCTTATTATATTCCTGCTACAAAATTAGCAAAGGATATGAACGCTCCTACGCTTGCAAATATGATTATGATAGGTAAAATGATTAAAGAAACAAATATCGTTTCTATCGATAATTTAGAGGATGCAATGAAGAAAGTTGTTCCACCTAAAAAGGCTGATTTAATGGGTATAAATATGCAGGCAGTTATGCTTGGATATAATTACAAAGATTAATTTTAAGAATAAAAAACGCAGACGTGAACGTCTGCGTTTTTTATTTTTGGTATAATTTGACAGCACCGTTATATGTTAAAAACAACCATAAGTGTTGTTTTTGCGATAGGAAAGGGGCGTGTCATTGTAAAAAGATTTAAATTTTTTAATAAAATGACTGACCGAACTATAATCAAGACAATTCGATATTTCTTCCACGCTCAAATTCGTATTTAATAAAAGATTAGAAGCGCCCTCAAGCCTTTTAATTGCAACGTAATCAATAGGGGTTTTACCCGTCAACGCCTTAAACTCTTTTATTAAGGAAGTGTGCGAAACGTCGTATCTTTTATAAACGTCGTAAATGCGTTCACAGTTTAATAAATATTTATCGGCACAATCGCAAAAATGTTTTGCAAGTTCGCTAATATCACGTTTTTTAAATATTGATAAATTATTTATAACGTCGTTTAATAATGAAAAAAGTATGCTGTTGACAGTTATATCTAACTTTTTATCTTTAATAGAAAAATCACTAATCAGCGTATTAACGTAAGACGCCGTCGTTAAAGAAGTTTTTGATAAATACGTATTTTTTATCAATTTTTTGCAATCAATAAAACTGTCGTTAAAAGTTATAATAACGCAATTTGCATCTTCTTTACCAACGGATTTAACTACAAAGTTGTCGTCGTTGTTTATGAATAATATATCTTGTTCATTAAGAACTGTTGTGCGTTCTGTTTTAACCGTAACAATACCATGAGCGACGTATATTAGCGCACAACGGTTGTCTGAAAGTCGTCCATTATAACATTTATTTAATAAAAATAACGTAGCGCTACCACTAAATGAAGTGTTAAATAAAGGGGTTACACTTTTAGATTTTTTTATTATTTTATCCATAATTTTTACTCCGATAATATTTTACACAATCAGCAAAAATATGTCAAGTATGATTTTATAAAATCACTATTTAAATACGTATAATTATTTATATAGTTCAAAATTAGATTACTTTTGTGTTTTATATTTTTTATTATAATTTTTATATTGAATTTACAATTAAAATGTATTTTTCTACAATAAAAACACGAAAAATTGCTGTAATATTAAATAAGCTCATAAAAGGAGATAGTAAAATGATTTTAAGTGAAAAAGTTTTAAAGGATAAAATACTTGGTTGTTTTAACGGTAAAAATGCAGGTGGAGCACTTGGCGCTCCGTTTGAATGTAAACGTGGGACTTTCCCCGTTGACTACTATACGCAAAAGGATATTGATAATAATCCACCTGCGAACGACGATCTTGACTTGCAAATTTGTTGGTTAAACGCCATTGAAGTTTACGGTAATAAAATTAATCCAAGTATATTAGCTGATTACTGGATGACGTATATTGTCCCAGTATGGTCGGAATATGGCATAGCTAAATCAAATCTTCGTCAGGGTATTAGACCACCGTTTTCAGGCAAGATTAACAATTATTTCGGTCGTTCAAACGGCGCGTATATTAGAAGTGAAATTTGGGCTTGTTTAGCACCAGGCAATCCTAATCTTGCAGTTAGATATGCGTATATGGACGCTTGTGTCGACCACGAAAGCGACGGGGTTTACGGAGAAATGTTTTTTGCCGCGTTAGAATCTGCTGCTTTTGTCGAAAGCGATAAGGATAAACTTGTTGAAATAGGTCTTTCTTATATTCCAGAAGATTGTATATTGCGTAGTGCTATTTTATACGCTCAAAATTGTTATAAAACAGGCCTTGATTTTGAAGATGCTAGAATAAAGATAATGACAAAATTCCCAGGAACTTTTGGCGTATGTTTTGAAAAAATAAAAGATGCTGATAAACAGTTCCCAGAAACAAATATCGGCGACGACGTTGTTAATACTATCGCTTTAACGATACTTTCTTGGTATTATGGTGAAGACGACTTTGGTAAAACAATTTGTCTTGCCACTTATTGTGGTGAAGACGCCGACTGCACGGCAGCAACCGTCGGCGCAATTATGGGTATAATTGCCGGCAACTCAAATTTGCCTGAAAAATGGATTAAGCCTATCGGTAATAAAATTAATATAATATGTATGTCTTCAACTTATGCTGGGTGGTTGCCAAAAACGACCGACGAAATGGCTGAAAGAATTATTAAAGCTATACCTAAAATACTTGATGGCAAAGATTATGATATCGAGGGTGGATTAAAGGTTATTGCAAAGGAAGGTGAAAGCCTTTATAATGATGATAAACAATTATACTATCAAAACGGTGGTAGAGATTGTGGAACTTATTTGTTTACTGTCAACGAAATTCTTGCCCTTAAAGAATACTCTATTCCAGAATATTTTGACTTAATAAAAGTCGTTATAGAACTTGATAAAGCACCTTACGTTGCCGAAGGTGAAGAAATTAAATTAACTATTAGAGTACGTGATAACGGATTGCTAAAGATGCAACAGTTTGTAAATGTTTCGGTATTTACTGAAAATGGATTAACAGTTGTTGGTTCGCGAAACAAAAGCGTTCCCGTGCATAACTCATTTGGGTTCGAAGGTGTTTGTGAATTTACTCTTAAAGCAGAAAGTTTGGTCAACTTTGACAATACCGTTCTTATACATTTTGAGATTGCTGGTAGACATACGAATTATACTTCACAAATAAAAATCTTCTCTAAATAATAAAAAAGTCTCCGTTATGGAGACTTTTAATTTGCCGTAAAAAACTATTTCTTAAAGTTTTTCGGTGTAGTGCCGGTGATTTTTTTAAAGTTATAAAAAAATGATTGCAAATTGTTGTAGCCACACATATTACTAACTTCTGATACGCTGTGCTTTAAAAGTAAGGTCGTAGCTTTTGTAATCCTAACTTGATTAATGTAAAACTTTAAATTCGACTTAAAATATTTATTAAACAAATTTGAAAAATGATATTTAGAGTATCCAAATTCTATGACAATTTTTTAAGGGTAAGTTCTTCGTTAAAATGCTCATCAATATAAGATAGTCCTTTATTGATAAATGAGGTGCTTTGCCGTAATTATTATCTATAAATTTTACCGAATAATATTCCGAATAATCTCTATTCTTTTCGTAATTTGCTGTTTTGCTCATATATCGATTTTAACATATGATATAAAGATAGTTAATAGTTTAGTTTTATACTTTTATACTGTGTTATAATAGATGAATATCTTGATTAAGTATTTTAATAAAGCGTTTTAAAGTAAAAATTCTATGTAATATGTAACTTCGTTTAACAACCTCTTTATTTTAAGGGAAATATTATTTGGCACGTTTTCACGCTACCGTTACGCCTGAAAATCGTACGAAGTTATTAAAGAAAATAAAAATAAAAAAGCCGTGATTATTTTTTTACGGCTTTTTTGTTGCTTTTGTGAATATAATGTAGTATTATTAATTAGCTATGATTTATGATAATATTTTAGAGGCAATAGGTCATACTCCTATTGTTCGATTAAAAAGAATGGTAGAGAAAGGCTCTGCCGAAATATTAGTTAAGTTTGAAGGATTAAACGTGGGTGGCTCAATCAAAACACGTACTGCGTTTAATATGATAAAGTCAGCCGAAAAGCAGGGGCTTATAAATAAGGATACTATAATTGTTGAGCCAACTAGTGGCAATCAGGGTATCGGCCTTGCCCTTGTCGGTGCAGTAAAGGGCTATAAAACTGTAATTATTATGCCCGATTCTGTAAGTGAAGAACGCCGTAAACTTGTACGTCATTACGGGGCTGAAGTTATTTTAGAACACGACGACGGCAATATAGGCGATTGCATTGATAGATGCTTAAAAAAAGCGCTTTTAATGGCGAAGGAAAATCCTAACGTATACGTTCCACAACAGTTTGAAAACCCTGCAAACCCAACCGTTCACCGTCATCATACTGGGCTTGAAATATTAGAACAAGTGGCTGGACCTATCCACGGTTTTTGTTCGGGTATCGGTACAGGTGGTACGATTACGGGTATCGGAGAAGTATTAAAGGCGCAAAATCCAGATATAAAAATTTGGGCAGTTGAGCCTGAAAACGCCGCTATTTTAGCAGGTGGTACGATAGGATCGCATATTCAAATGGGTATAGGTGACGGACTTATTCCACCAGTATTAAATTGCAAAATTTATGAGGACGTATGTATTATTTCTGATGAAGAAGCATTACAGACTTCGCGTGATTTAGCAAAATTAGAAGGCATTATGTGTGGTATTTCTTCTGGCACAAACGTTGCTGCGGCAAAAAAACTTGCCAAAATTTTAGGCGAAGGCAAGACGGTTGTTACTGTTTTACCAGATACGGCTGAAAGATATTTTTCAACCCCGTTATTTGAAGGCGAATAATTACAAAAAAATAGCCCCACGTATTGATATGCACCCAAAAAGTTTGTCTAACTTTTTGGGTGCATTTTAAAAGTACAATCGGTCTTGTTTTTTAGGCAGAAACATTATTTATTAAAATTTTTTTCTTCCAAGAATTTCGTCAATGCTGACATCAAAAAAATCGGCAATAAGTACCAGCGTTTCATAATCAGGTCTGGCAGCGTTTGTTTCATATCGGGTGTAATTGACCCTGCTTATCGCCAGCTTGTCTGCAAGCTCCTGTTGGGTAAGTTTTTCAGCGCACCGTAATTCTTTTAGTTTTGCACCTATTTGCATTTAATTTTCTCCATTTTTATTTGTTAAACACTTGACATTGTACACATTCTGTACTATAATATTCACAAATGTACACATTATGTACAAAGTAATTTTGGAGGAGAGAATAATGGCAAGGGAATCAAAACAGGTTCAGGCTCATCCCGACCATGTGGATGAAGTAATCAAATACTACGAGCGATGGGGTTGGGAGGTAATTTCCAACCAAAGACATCAAGAGAAGGAAAGGAGGGGAGATACAGTTTACACTAATACTTTCAACAAAATAACATTTTCAAGAGATAAGGCAGCACCTTGGTACGGAAGGGTTTGTCAATTGGAAAACGCCTACTATTATATTTCGGAGAAAGGTTCGGACGATTATTTGTTGGCTAAAGAATACGGATATACGGGTGAAAGACCAGAATGGGTTCCCGAGCCTAAAATTTACAAGCCGGGTAAGTTTTTTGTTCCATTTATTTTGTTTAGTATTTTTGTTATTATTGCGGTTATATCCTTTATGAAATTTGGTGGCAATGCTGTCGGAGTTGTAGCTGCAGTATTTGGAGTAATTTCCTTTATTGTTATGCTTTGCAATATAGGTAAGCTTTCTGGTTTAAAAGGAGAGGCGGCAACAAAAGCGCTGAATGATTATGAAGAAAAAAGTACAAAATGGTGGAAGAATAAAAAAGCAGTTGAAAAGTTCTTAAAGGATAAATTAATAGAAATTATCGAAGAGGCAGAAAGACTGATAAATGGCTAAACAAAACAAGACCGAAAGAAGAAAGTGATATGCACCTCCAAAAGTTAGATAAACTTTTGGAGGTGCATGTTTTTATGAAAAAAAGAAAAAGAGCACAAAAAAACTTGCCAAAATTTTAGGCGAAGGCAAGACGGTTGTTACTGTTTTACCAGATACGGCTGAAAGATATTTTTCAACCCCGTTATTTGAAGGCGAATAATTACAAAAAAAATAGCCCCACGTAGTCGTGGGGCATTTATTTTACTCGTCATTGTTTCTAAATTCTTTTGGCGTCTTGCCGAAAAATTTTTTAAATTCTTTGCAAAAATGTGCGTTGTCAAAAAAACCACATTCCATAGCAATTTCCGTAATTTTTTTATCGGTATCGGTAAGAAGGTCTTTTGCTCTTATAAGTCTAAAATCGGCTATGTATTTTTGAGGGGTTTTGCCCGTTAACGTCTTAAATTCATTTATAAGCGCCGTGCGTGAAGAATATGAGATTTCACAAAGTTTTTCAAGTGTAATTTTGCCGTCGCAATTACGGTTGATGTAGTCGAGCGCAAGTATTGCGCCGGAAATTTTACCTTTCTTGTTTGACCTAATATCTATCGAAATATAACCACATAGTTCGACAAGCATTTTTAGCGCTGTTACAGATAGTAGTAGCGCTTGATTTTTTTGTTCCGGACGGAAAAATTCCGATATAAGCGTTTGAATTTTTTCAAGTTGCTCCCCGTCGAGAGATAAACTTGCTGAAATACCACTTTTTATTCGTAATTCAGGCTGGGTAGAAAATAAAAGATTATACCCGTCAGCCTTTTTTAAAACGTTTTCAAACTGTTCAAAGAATTCTTCCGAAAGCAATAAGTGAAAAACTTTGCCTTCGCCAGTAAACATATAAGAGTGTTCAACGTGTGGGGGAATAACAAAAACTTCACCCCCAGAAATAGCATAAAAATACTTGCCAACGTCGTGCTGACCGTTACCACTTAAAACTATATTAAGTTCGTAAAAATCGTGCCTATGTGGAGTGATTTCACCAAATTCTGATACATGGTGATAATACGCCCTTACGGTGTTGCCGTTTTTAAATTCTTCTTCTTCAAGATAAACTGTTTTATCCATAGTTTTTCCTTCGTTTTTCTTTATTTTACCATGTTTTTATAAAAATTACAATAAAATAGGTAAAATTATTTGTAAAATCGGACATTTTCGTTTTTATATTTATTTTATAAATAAGTAAAAAATCGTTGACAAACAAACTTAAATTATGTATAATAACTACTGTAAAGCAAAATAACTTTACACCTATGCTAAAGGTATGCGTTATGAAAGATTATGAATTTGTTGATTTATACGATATTTACGGCTCGCTTTTAACGGAGCATCAGCGCACTTTGGTGGAGGGGTATTATTTATATGATTTATCATTTTCCGAACTGGCTGAAATATCGGGTGGGACAAGGCAAAGCGTATATGATGCTGTAAAGAAGGCTCGCTCGATTTTAGCCGAGCACGAAGGTAAACTTGGCATAGTCAAGTTGCGTGCAAAATTAAGCGAGTTTGGTAACGACCTTTTGGCAGTCGATAAAAGGTTGTATGATAAATTTCAAGCAATTTTGCAGTCGGATAATTCGACTGATTAGGGGCAAAAATGGGGGCTTTTTCTTCTTTAAGTGAAAAACTCAATCACGTATTTAGCAAACTAACCAAGCGTGGTAGATTGACGGAACTTGAAATTAAGACTGCCATGCGTGAAATTAGAATTGCTCTTTTAGAGGCTGACGTAAATATATTCGTTGCAAAAGATTTTTGCAACAAGGTAAGCGTAAAAGCCGTTGGGCAAGAAATATTAAAATCGCTCTCACCAACCCAGCAGGTTATTAAAATAGTCAATGACGAACTCATTGAACTTATGGGTGGTACGAACGTTAAATTAAACGTAGCGCCGTCGTCGCCAACAGTCATTATGATGAGTGGCCTTCAAGGCGCAGGCAAAACGACGCTTTGTGGTAAACTTGCACTATCTCTTAAAAAACAAGGCAAAAAGCCACTTTTAGTAGCGTGTGACGTTTATCGTCCTGCAGCGATAAATCAACTTAAAGTCGTTGGTAGTCAAGCAGGGGTTGACGTTTTTGAAAAAGGGCAAGGCAAGCCTGTAAAAATTGCAGAAGAAGCAGTTAAGTACGCAAAAAGTTACGGGTTTGACCCTGTGATTATAGATACGGCAGGTAGACTTCAGATTGACGAAGAGTTGATGAAGGAACTTGAACAGATAAAAACAGCCGTAAACCCTGCTGAAATCTTACTTGTAGTCGATTCAATGACAGGTCAAGTTGCAGTAGAAGTTGCTGATACTTTCAATAAAAGATTAGAAGTTACGGGGTTAGTTTTAACAAAACTTGACGGTGATACCCGTGGTGGTGCAGCGCTTTCAATGAGGGCTGTTACGGGCAAGCCTATCAAATATTGCTCTATCGGTGAAAAACTTGCTGATATTGAACCTTTCTATCCAGACCGTATGGCGTCAAGAATTTTAGGAATGGGCGACGTATTGACGCTTATTGAAAAGGCAGAACAAGCCATTACTGAAGAAGACGCTAAAAAGATGGAACAAAAGTTAAGGAAGAACGCCTTTACTTTGGAAGATTATCTTTATCAGTTCGAGGCTATGAAGAAGATGGGTGGACTTTCAAGCATTTTATCAATGTTACCAGGCATGGGCATGGGTAAACTTAAAATCAAACAAGAAGATTTTGATGAAAGTCGTATTGAAAAAATTAAAGCGATAATTTTGTCAATGACACCGAAGGAAAGGCGTGACCCGTCGATATTAAATTCATCAAGAAAGCAACGTATTGCAAAAGGCGCAGGCACGGACGTTATTGAAGTTAATAAATTGTTAAAACAGTACGACCAAACCAAACTTATGATGAAACAGATGAAAAATAATAAAATGTTCAAATTCTAAAAAAATGGACGTGTTTGCCGGCAACGGCATTATGAAATATAACCAAAAAAATAAAAAAATTTATATACTTAAGGAGTAAAAAATTATGGCAGTTAAAATGAGATTAACAAGACTTGGCGACAACAAAGCACCTTTCTATCGTATCGTTGTAACAGATTCAAGAAAGGCTAGAGACGGTGGCTATATTGAAAAGGTTGGTCATTACAATCCATGTTCAAAAGAAGTAGTTATTGACGAAGTAAAGGCTAAAGACTGGATTTCAAAGGGTGTTCAACCTACTGATACCGTTAGAACTCTTCTTGTTCAAAAGGGTATTATCGAAGGCAAAAAATCTAAATAGTCGGGAGCGTAGTAATGTTAGACTTAATCAAATACGTTGTCGGTCAGTTTGCTGAACATAACGACGAGGTCCGTTACGTTGTAACGGAAGACGGCAACAACGTTGACGTTACCGTTATTTTAAACGACGACGATATGGGTAAAGTAATCGGCAGACAAGGTAAAATTGCAAAGGCCCTTCGCACTATTGTAAAAGCAGCGGCCAGCAAGGAAAACAAAAAATACAACATTGAAATTAAGGAAAAGAGCGCTGTGGCTGAATAGCCTTTTGCTATTTGCTTAAAAATCGGGGGAACGTTTGCTTTCCCCGTTTTCATAAGAATGGAATTATTATGGATCAATTATTAAAAGTGGGAGAAATAACTAAACCACAAGGTGTTTTAGGTGAAGTTAAAGTTCGCCCTTACGTTGACGACGCTGAAATTTTTTTAGATTTCAAGGAAATTTTTGTTGGCGATAAACTTTATAAAAAAGCAAAGGCAAGGGTTGTCGGGGACGACGTGTTTTTATGTTTTTACGGTGTAAACGATAGAAATACTGCTGAACTTTTGCGTGGTAAAGATTTGTTCGTTTATAGGGAAGAACTTGAAGATGATTACCAAAACGAAGGTTTTTTTATCGTTGACGTGTTGGGTTCAAGCGTAATTTTAACAGACGGTACGCAAGTGGGTTCAATAATCGACGTAACTCAAGCAAACGTTGATATTTTTACCGTGCAAAAGGCAAACGGCAAAATTTTACGTTTTCCATTTTTGAAAGATTTATTGATAAATATGGACGTAAAAAACAAAAAAGTTTTGCTTGACGCAAAGCGTTTTTTGGAGGTCGCTTGTTATGAAGATTAGTATTTTAACCCTTTTTCCTGAAATGTTTAAGGCTCTTGACGAAAGCATTATAGGTAGGGCAACGAAGGCTGGTAAAATTGAAATCAACGCCGTAAATATACGTGACTACTCAAAGGACAAGCACAAAAAATGTGACGACGCGCCTTTTGGTGGTGGTGCAGGTATGCTTATGACACCACAACCTATCGCTGATGCTATTATGGCAGTAGACCCTGAAAAAAAGGCTAAACGAATTTTCCTTTCGCCAAAGGGAAAGACGCTTAATCAAGCGCTTGTAAAGGAGCTTGCAAAAGAAGATGAATTAGTTCTTTTATGTGGGCATTATGAAGGTGTAGACCAACGCGTTATAGACCTTTTTATTGATGAAGAAATTTCTATCGGGGACTACGTTTTGACTGGAGGTGAACTTCCTGCAATGGTGCTCGTGGACAGCGTTGCCAGATACGTTGATGGGGTAATTGCTACCGAATCGCTTTCTCAAGAAAGTTTTTCCGAAGGGCTTTTAGAGTATCCACAGTACACTCGCCCACAAGTTTTTATGGGGCTTGAAGTGCCCGAAGTATTAATTAGTGGCGACCATAAAAAAGTAGATGAGTGGAGAAAACAAAAGTCTATTGAACTTACAAAAAAATATCGTCCGGAACTTATAAGAGATTAATTATGGAAGTTATACAATGGTATCCAGGGCATATGGCGAAGGCTATGCGCCTTATGGAAGAATGTTTACCGATGGTAGACGGTGTAATAATAGTGCTTGATGCACGTTGCCCGTTTGCTTGCATTAACCGTAAGCACGAAAAAATGTTTGCAAATAAATCGGTGCTATACGTTTTAAATAAAGCCGACCTTGTTTCAAGGACGGACGTTTTGCGTTTAACGGAAGCGTTTGTTAAAGAAAAGAAGAACGTAATAGCAATAGATGCAAAGTCAAAAAAGGATATAGCGTCGCTATATTCTAAAATCTTCGACGTATTAAAAGATAAGGTTGAAAGGAATAAAGCCAAGGGTTATTTTAAGCCGGTTAGGGCGATGGTGGCTGGTATTCCTAATACTGGCAAGTCAACGATTATAAACTCGCTTGTCGGTGGTAAAAAAGCGCAAACTGGTGATAAAGCAGGCGTTACAAGAAGTAATCAATGGGTTAAACTTTCTGAACTTGAACTTTTAGACACGCCGGGGACAATGCCACCGTCTTTTGAAGATCAAGATATGGCAAAGCACCTTGCATATATAGGTTCTATTAACGACGAAATTATAGATAAAAGCGACTTGTGTTTGGAACTAATTTCCGAACTTATTAAAAAATATCCAAACGAATTGATGGAACGTTATAAATTAACTGAACTTAAAGAAATGCCTATCGACGTTTATGAAGATATTTGCGCTAAACGTGGTTTTTTGGTTAAACGTGGCGAATATGATTACGAGCGTTGCGCAAAGGCTGTTATTGAAGATTTAAGGTCGGGCAGAATAGGCAAAATAGCATTTGAATAGGTTTTGTATGGCAAAAGATAAAAAAGTTGAATTGATTGATAAATTCGAACATGAAAGATTATACGTGTCGCTTGGCAAAGATTTAGTTGCCGGTGTTGACGAGGTTGGCAGGGGACCATTAGCAGGGCCAGTCGTTTGTTGCGCAGTTATTATGCCACTTCAAGAAGATTTAATAATCGAGGGCGTAACGGACAGCAAAAAACTTTCTGCAAAAAAAAGGGAAAGTTTAGCCGAGTTAATAAAAGAACGCGCCATAGCCTACAATATTGCACAAATCGAGCCTGACAAAATTGATAAAATTAATATATTAGAAGCCGTCAAATTATGTATGGCGAGGGCAGTTTTGGGGCTTAACGTATCTGCGAAAGCCGTCCTTGTTGATGGAAATGATATACATATAGACTTTTCAGACTTGCCAAAAGACGTTGATGTTGAATACGTCGTTAAGGGCGACCTTAATTCTTACACGATAGGTTGCGCGTCGATAGTGGCAAAAGTATATAGAGATGCGCTTATGGATGAGTATGCTGTAAAATATCCTGAATACGGATTTGAAAAGCATAAAGGTTACGGAACTAAAGCGCATATTGAAAGCATAAAGGAGAACGGCCCGTGTCCGATTCACAGAAGAACTTTTATAAAAAACTTTTGGGGAAAGTAGGCGAAAAATGCGCCGTTAAATACCTAAAAAAGAACAAGTACAAAATTTTAGAGCAAAATTACGCTACGCATTTTGGCGAAATTGATATAATAGCAAAGGATAACGATTGCTACGTTTTTATAGAAGTAAAAACAAGGACTTCAGATAAATTTGGCGAACCTATGGAGGCAGTAACAAACTTTAAACAGCGCCATATAATACGTTCAGCACAATCGTATTTAATGACAAATAAAATAGATGAAAACCAAATAAAGATACGTTTTGACGTTATCGAAGTAAAGTCGGAGAACGGAAAAAACGAAATAAATCACTTAAAAAACGCATTTATCACGCAGGCGTAAATAATAATGTTTTTTGCGAAAAAAGGGTGTAAAAACGCTTGCAAAAAGCGTGTAAATGTGGTATTATAGCAAAGACTTCGGGTGGTCCTCTTGCAATTTGGCAATGAACACTTAGTAAAATGGAGGTAAAGCCATGAAAGGTATTATTGAAGCAATCAATCAGGAAAATCTTAAAGAAACAGTACCTAGTTTCAATGTAGGTGATACAGTAAAAGTATCCGTAAAGGTTATCGAAGGTACGCGTGAGAGAATTCAGGCATTTGAAGGTATTTGTATCGCTAAAAACGGTGGTGGTATCAGCGAAACTTTCACAGTAAGAAGAATTTCCTTCGGTGTTGGTGTAGAAAGAACTTTCCCACTTCATTCACCGAAAGTTGCCGACGTACAAGTAGTAAGAAAGGGTAAAGTCAACCGTGCTAAATTATACTACTTAAGAGGTAGAACCGGCAAAGCTGCAAAAGTTAAAGAAGTAAGATAATTAATTTTGCGTCAAAACTTATTAAAATGCAGAAATAAGAGTTTGTTCGAAAGGACAAACTCTTTTTTTATCTGAAATGTATTTACATTTCAGATAAATTGTGATATAAATATAATAATATATACTGCGAGATATTATTCTTTTACGAAGTTGGGTATTATTTACGCATTAGGAGATATTTATGAGCAAATTTTTACTTGCACTAAAAAATTTTTTCAAAAAAATAAGCGCAAGCGTATGGGGGCTTATTGCAATTATTATCGTATTTTCAACTCTTTGTGGCGTTCACGTAGGTCTTACGAAGGTTGAACCTACTATTTCAAGTTTTACAACGCCAAAGTGGCAGACTACGTCGGTTGACGGGGTTGATGAAAGCGACCTTGCGACTTTTGTTACAATTAAAGCAAACGATATGGATGGTGCAACTTTAAAGTCAGTATGGCTTAATCTTGATGAGATTAGCGAAACTGTTGCTCCAAAAGTTTATATATACTCACACGCAAACACGGCATCAAGTGGTAATGGTGGTTATGGTTTTGGGGAAACTGTTTTAAACCTTTCTAGCGTTAAAAATCTTGAATGGTTTAACGTCGCAACGTCTTATGCTGAAATTGTTGGTAAAGGACCAATGTTTACCTTTACGTTTGTCGGTGATTTTGTTATTAACGAAATTGCATTAGTAGGCGTTTATAACACGGGCGCAAAAAAAGGCGAACTAGTTCAATTTAAGGATTTAACTATCGAATACGCAGGTTTTGCACCATCAACAAAAAATACAATGAATACTCCTTTAGAAGGGCAATATTCTAAAAAATATAATAGAGAGGATACTAAACTTTTAGCACAAGCAATGATTGACGAACAAGACATGTTCGACGTTTCGCTTATAGATAGGAAGATAACGGTTACTGCTGAAAGTCCTGCTGAAGCAAAAGAAGTACACTCTTACACGGGGGAATATTCAGAGCGTAATATCTATCTTGCCGACGCAATTAATCTTTTCCAAAATAGAGGTAAAGTAGTTAATCACAGAGTAAACGTTTTAGGCTCTCAAATTATCGGTTTATCCGTTGCTATTTTTGGTGAAACGTCTTTTGGGTTACACTTTATTCCACTATTAATGGCTATCGGCTCAATTTTTGTCGTATTCTTTATCGTAAAACGCTTTACGAAGAATAATATTATAAATATAGCTGTAACGGCAACTTATGCGATAGCGCTTATGTTATTCTTTACTATTTTAGGCGTAATAGTAGCGCCTGTGGTAGCGCTTTTTATGTCGCTTGCGTTGTTGTTTATGTCAAATTACTACAATAAAGGCTTTACGGCAAAGGGTTTATATACGCCAGTATTAGCGATTATGCTTTCAGGTATATTTACTTGGTGCGCAATTTTATCAAAAGTTACTGCAGTTATTTTTGTTCCACTAGTCATTGTTCTTTTAATTCTTGGAATTATTAAAGACACAAAGCGCGAAATTGCTAAAGCGAAAGCAAACGGTAAAAAAGTTTCTTATTACAACACGTATATGGCAATATTTGCTAGCGTTGTTGGTTTTGTATTAGCAGGTGTATTATTATCGCTTGCAAGTTACTTTATTTCAGGCTCAATGCTTACCGTTTATTACGGCGAAACGTCAATAATTAAATTAATCTTAAAAAATACCGGTATTATGTTTGGTATGTGGTTATAAAAAAGAATATGATTTTCATTACCCGTTAATATCGAGGGTTAGATAAAATAGGGGGCGTTATGTTAGCAAAAACAACAGGCTATTCATTAAACGGGCTTTCTGGTTTTGCAGTTACTGTTGAAGTTGATATTTCTAACGGATTACCGTCGTTTGATATTGTAGGCTTGGCAGATACTGCTATAAAAGAGGCAAAGGAAAGAGTTCGTTCAGCAATAAAAAATAGTGGTAGAAAGGTCGTTCCGTCAAAAATAACGGTTAACCTTGCCCCTGCCGATTTGAAAAAGGAAGGCTCTACACTTGACCTTCCTATAGCGCTTGCAATACTTAAAGCAAGTGGACAACTTGACGTTGATTTAAGCGATACCGTCTTGATAGGTGAACTTTCACTTGACGGCACGTTAAGGCACATTAACGGAATGTTGCCTATGGTAATTTCTGCATACAAACAAGGATATAAAAAATTTATACTTCCAAAAGCCAACGAATGCGAGGCGTCGTATATTGAAGGCGTAACGGTTGTGGCGGCTGAAAATTTAAGGGCTGTTATCGACCACCTTTCAGGGCTTAATCCGATTGAGCCTACAATGAGAAGGGAGTTTTATAATGCGCAGGAAAATTGTCAATATGATATAGACTTTTCTTACGTAAAAGGTCAAGCGACGGCTAAAAGGGCGCTTGAAATAGCAGTTGCTGGTGGTCACAACATAATAATGGTTGGTCCACCTGGAACGGGTAAAACAATGCTTGCAAAATGTATACCGACCATTATGCCCGATATGACTTTTGAAGAGGCGTTAGAATGTACCAAAACGCATTCTGTTGCAGGATATATTAACGACGGCGACGGCATATTATTAAAAAGACCTTTCCGTTCGCCACATCATACGACAACAATGATAGCGTTGACGGGTGGTGGAACAAAACTTAAACCGGGCGAAATTAGTCTTGCGCATAACGGCGTTTTATTCCTTGATGAAATGCCTGAATATAACCGTAGCACGCTTGAAGCGTTACGTCAACCACTTGAAGACAGGGTTGTAACGGTGTCAAGAGCGTCGGGGACTGTTCAATATCCTGCTAATTTTATGTTAGTGGCGAGTATGAACCCTTGTCCTTGTGGCAACTTTGGCTCGCACGAAAAGATTTGCACTTGCACGCCGTCGGCTATTGCAAAGTATAGGGCTAAAATTTCAGGTCCGTTGCTTGACAGAATAGACATTCAAGTTACGGTTGATAATATCCAGTATTCAGATATGATAAAGGACGAACAGTCCGAAACGTCTAAAACGGTAAGAAGTAGGGTAAATCGCACAAGACTTATCCAAAGGGAACGTTTTAAGGACGACAACATTTTAACTAATAGCGATATGGGTGAAAAACATATCAAAAAATATTGTACGCTTTCTGCCGAATGTGAAGAAATTTTGCGTCGCGCGTATGATACAATGGGGCTTTCGGCAAGAGCCCGTAGCCGTATTATAAAGGTTGCAAGAACGATTGCCGATATAGGTCTTTCAAAAGAAATTAAGCCAGAACATATTTTAGAGGCTGTTGGGTATAGACAACTCGATATGTAACGGGGTGCAAATTGATTTACGATAAGTTAGAGTTAACTGCAATTTATATAGATAGTTTTGATTTTTTAGATCACAAACTTAAATCAACGTTTTTATCTTACGTCGATAGTGGTGATGAACTTAAAGTTGCCACCAGCAAAATGAAACAGTTTTTAAGTGAAGAAGATTTTTCAACCCTATTAAATTCGGCTAATAACGACTATCTTAAAGACTTGATTTATTCTATTGAAAAGGAAAATGCCGTTGCTGTTACAAAGTATTCAAAAACGTATCCAAAATACTTAAACGAAATATTTTGTCCACCGATTGTCCTTTATGCAAAAGGAAATTTAAATTTACTTAATTCAAAAAACCGTTTTGCCATCGTCGGCAGTAGAAAATGTTTGTCGACCGATAAAAAGACGGCAGAATATTTTGCAAAAGAACTGTCAAACGCAGGTGTTACAATCGTTACTGGTATTGCAGAAGGTTGTGATAGTTTTGCGATAAAAGGAGCAGTTAATAGTGGGAATATTATATCCGTTTCAGCAGGTGGTTTTGACAACGTGTATCCAAAAGAAAATG
Source organism: Christensenellaceae bacterium (assembly GCA_045593005.1). Taxonomy (GTDB): domain Bacteria; phylum Bacillota; class Clostridia; order Christensenellales; family Borkfalkiaceae; genus UBA11475. The sequence goes on from JAZNVV010000028.1 coordinate 29,829, forward strand.
CCGATTTATTTTCTTTGGTAGCAAAACACGGTCTATGTATTAGCGAACAGCGACCATCCGTAAAGTCAATGCCTTATATGTATCCGTATCGGAACAGAATAATTGCAGGCGTTGCTGACGGAGTGCTTGTTGTATCAGCAGGATTAAAGAGTGGAACTTTACACACAGTTAGCCACGCGCTTGACCAGGGCAAAGACGTTTTTGCAATTCCACACGACATAGGCTCGACATCTGGCGAGGGCTGTAACAACTTGATAAAATCCGGCGCATTTTTAACTGATACGCCAGAAGATATATTATCTTATTTCGGAATAGAAAAACCGAAAGAAAAAAAGATTGATTTAGAAGGTTTTGAGCGTGAACTTTATGAAATAATAAAGGAAGAAGGTAGCGCTCACGTCGATTTGCTTTCATTAAAGACTGGCAAAAAGATGTATGAACTTATTGCGACTTTATCTATGCTTGAAATTAAAGGGGTGATAGTTAAGTCGGCAGGGAACTATTATTCAACAATCTTAAGCGACTAATTAATGGAGACAGTATGAATTTAATTATTGTAGAATCGCCACACAAAGCAAAAACTATTGAGAGTTTCTTAAAAGGCGGTTACAAAGTAGACGCATCAAAGGGGCACGTACGTGATTTGCCTGTAAACCGTATGGGCATTAACGTAAAAAAGAATTTTGAGCCCGAATACGTTGTTTCTTCTGAAAAACAAAACGACATAAAAAGGTTAAAGGCAGACGTGTCAAAAGCTGACACCGTTTATCTTGCAACCGACCCGGACCGCGAAGGTGAAGCAATTTCGTGGCACTTGGCAGAAGTTTTAGGTTTAGACGACAGTCAGCCTATCAGAATTGAGTTCCACGAAATTTCTGAAAAGGCTGTTAAAGAGGCTCTTGCTAACCCAAGAGTTATTGATAAAAATTTAGTAGACGCCCAGCAAGCAAGAAGGGTTCTTGACCGTATAGTAGGTTACAGCATTTCGCCTGCAGCAAGCGTTAGACTTTCCGAAAATTTGTCGGCAGGCAGGGTGCAATCGGTTGCACTTAAAATGGTTGTCGATAGGGAAAGGGAAATTAGCGCTTTCGTTCCACAGGAATACTGGCTTGTTAGAGGTGAGTTTTTAACGGCAAACGGTGGCGTTATTAAGGCGCTTTTATCTGAAAAAGATGGCAAAAAATATCGTCCTGCTAATATTGACGAAGCAGAAGAAGTTTGTTCACTATTGCAAAATTCGCAATTTGCAATTAAAGGGGTTAAAAAGAGCGTAATCAAGGCGCACGCACCTGCTCCGTACACGACAAGTACAATGCAACAAGACGGTGTTCAAAGACTTGGATTAACTTCTCCACAAGTAATGTCGGTTGCTCAAAAACTTTACGAAGGCGTCGAAACACCTAACGGACATTTAGCGCTTATTACCTATATGAGAACGGACTCTGTAAGAATTTCAGCCGACGCTCAACAGTCAGCGCTTGATTTTATCCGTCAAAATTACGGTGAAGATTATGCTCCTAAAAAGCCTAACTTCTATAAAACAAAGGGCGAAGCGCAAGACGCGCACGAAGCAATTCGTCCGATTAACGTTAAAATTACGCCTGATAGTATGAAGGGCGTTTTGGACAAAAATCAATACAAATTATATAAACTTATTTACGATAGATTTTTAGCTTCACAAATGAGTGATGCTAAATATAACAGCGTTGCCATTGATATAGATTCGCAAGGTTACACCTTTAAGGTGAGTGGCAAAACCGAACTTTTTGACGGTTACACCGTTTTATACAAGGAAAACGCTAAAACTGAAGAGGATGAAAACGGAAACAGTGGTCTACTTCCAAAGGTAGAGGAAGGCGAAAACGTTAAGCTTGAAAAACTTACTAAAGAACAAAAGTTTACAAAGCCACCAACGCGTTATACCGAAGCAACGCTTATTAAAGCGATGGAAGTTGAAGGAATAGGCAGACCGTCAACGTACGCAACCATTATGGGCAAGTTATCCGACAAAAAACGTGCTTACGTTTCAAAGGAAAAGAACTATCTTGTTCCGACGGAAATCAGTTATCCACTCATAGACTTTTTAGTTAAATATTTCCCGGATATTATGGACTTAAAATTTACCCGTCGTATGGAAACTGCTCTTGACGATATAGGTGAAGGTGGCAAGGACTGGCAAAAACTTATTTCCGATTTTTATACGCCGTTCGACAAGCAGGTTAAAAATTCAAAAGTAACCGACGTCATTTGCGATAAGTGTGGCGCTCCGATGGAAATTCGTAGTGGTAAATTTGGCAAGTTTGGTAATTATTACGCTTGCACAAACTATCCAACTTGTCATAACATTAAACCTGTAAACGAAAAAATTGCTATTCCTACTGAATATATATGTGATAAATGTGGTGGCGTAATGGTTGAGCGTGAGGGGAAATTTGGTAAATTCCTCGCTTGTTCAAACTATCCAAGATGTAAAAATACTAAAAATCTTTCAGGCGAGCCTAATCCTACTACTTTAAACGCTGTATTAGAAGGCGTTTGTCCTGTTTGTGGCAAGCCTACTAAAAAAATGACTTCTAAAACAGGTAAAACGTTCTATGGTTGCTCGGGTTATCCTGATTGTAAATTTATGAGTTGGGATATGCCTACGGGTGAAAGATGCCCAGGTTGCGACAGCCCTATCGTTTTAATAGACGGTAAAAAACTTTGTTCAAACAAGAGATGTCCAAGTAATAATTAAAAGGTAAATATGGAAAAGGTCAGGATTATCGGTGGTGGTCTTGCGGGTAGTGAATGCGCAATCTATCTTGCCGAACGTGGTGTTAAAGTTAAACTTTACGATATAAAACCGAATAAAAAAACGCCTGCGCATCACAGCGATAATTTTGCTGAACTTGTTTGTTCAAATTCACTTAAAAGCAACGACGTTTTCGGTAATGCGTGTGGATTGCTTAAAGAGGAAATGCGAATTTTAGGTTCTGCCGTCATTGAGATAGCAGATAAAACAAGAGTTCCTGCAGGTAATGCACTTGCCGTTAATAGAGAAGACTTTTCTTCTTTAATAACGAACAGAATACTAACAAATAGCAATATAGAAATTGTTTCTGATGAAGTAACAAGCATAGATATGGTCGACTTTGACGGATACGTTGTTGTCGCAACTGGACCGTTAACAACTGATGCGCTATCTAATGACATAGCAAAAATTACTGGTGGACAACTGTCGTTTTTCGATGCTGCCGCACCTATAATATCAGCCGACTCTATTGATATGGAAAACGCTTTTATCGCAGATAGGTGGGATAAAGGCAACGGCGACCATATAAACTGCCCTATGAATAAGGAGCAGTATTTAGAATTTATCGACGCTTTGTTAAACGCCAAAAGGGCTGAACAAAAAGATTTTGAAAATTCTGCTGTTTTTGAAGGTTGTATGCCTATTGAAGTAATGGCGTCGCGAGGGGTGGATACACTTCGTTTTGGTCCGTTAAAACCAGCAGGCTTGACCGACCCTAAAACAGGGCGCTGGCCGTACGCTTGCTTACAGCTCCGTCGTGAAGATGCCGACGGCAATATGTATAACCTTGTAGGATTTCAGACTAATCTTTTGTGGGGAGAGCAGAAAAAAGTTTTTTCAATTATCCCTGCACTTAAAAACGCTGAATATTTACGCTATGGCGTAATGCATCGCAATACATACGTCAATTCACCTAAAGTATTAAAGAGTGATTTTTCACTAAAAGATAGAGAGAACGTATTTTTTGCAGGTCAAATAACGGGCGTTGAGGGATACGTGGAGTCGACTGCGTCTGGACTACTTGTTGCAATAAATATATTAAACCAGTTAAACGGTAAAAAAAGCGTCTTGTTAGACGATACGACTGTTTTAGGCGCACTATCTAACTACGTTGCAACGCCAAATTTTGATTTTCAACCAATGAACGCAAATTTTGGTATTTTGGCTAACGTTGAAATGATAAAAAAAGATAAAGCATTAAAAAAACGCCTTCAGGCTGAAAGAAGTATAGAAAATATAAAAAAATTGAAAAATGATTTAGTTTTTTAAGGAGTAATTATGAGTGACGAATTTAAGGGTACGACCATTTGCGCCGTTAAACGTGACGGCAAAATTGCTATCGCTGGCGACGGTCAGGTTACAATGTCGAACCAAATAATATTCAAAAGTAACGCAAAAAAAGTAAGAAGAATTTATCACGGCAAGGTGATTTTTGGCTTTGCAGGCTCTGTTTCGGACGCTTTTGCGCTTTCGGAAAAATTTGAGGCTATGCTTGCAAAATATTCAGGCAATCTTATGAGGAGCGCCGTTGAACTTGCTGAACTTTGGCGTTCTGACAAATTGAGAAAACTTGAAGCAATGATGATTGTCGCTAATAGCGAAACAATTTTAGTTATATCGGGTTCAGGCGAAGTGATAGAGCCTGACGACGGTGTATGCGCTATCGGTAGTGGTGGCAACTATGCCTTGGCGGCGGCAAGAGCGTTATCGCAGGAAACTGATTATTCTGCAAAAGAAATTGCTCAAAAAGCGCTTAAAATAGCAAGTGAAATTTGCGTATTTACAAACGATAACATTATTTGTGAAGAATTATAAAAGGAGAAACTATGGATTTAACCCCTAAACAGATTGTTTGCGAACTTGATAAATATATTATCGGTCAAAACGACGCTAAAAAAGCAGTAGCCGTAGCGCTCCGTAATAGATACAGAAGAAGTCAACTTACAAAGGAGCAGATGGAAGAAATCACTCCTAAAAATATAATTATGAAAGGACCTACGGGCGTAGGTAAAACGGAGATTGCCCGACGCCTAGCTAAACTTGTTAAAGCGCCTTTTATAAAGGTTGAAGCGACTAAATACACCGAAGTCGGTTACGTTGGTAGAGACGTTGAGTCTATGGTGCGTGATCTTGTTGAATGTGCAGTTCGTCTTGTTAAAGAAGAACGTGTGCAAGCAGTTAACGAACGTGCTACACGTGTCGTCAAAGAAAAATTAACCGATATTTTGGTTGAAGTTAGAAAGGCTGATAAAGGTGAAACGCCTACTGATATTTTTAGAGCAAATATTTTAGACGGACTTAATAAAGGCTATTACGATAATGAAGTTATCGAGATAGAAATTGTGGACGCTCCAAAGCCTATGGAACTTGTTCCTGGTGGGGCTGAAATATCTATCGGAAGTATCTTCGGGGATATGATGCCTAAAAAGAAAAAGAGAAGAAAGTTGACCGTCAAAGATGCTTTTAAGTTGATGCTTGAAGAAGAGGCTGAAAAACTTATAGATAATGACTCTGTCAATACGGAGGCTATCCGTAGGGCTGAAAACGACGGCATAATTTTTATCGACGAAATTGATAAAATTGCAGGCAAAGAAAACCGTAGTGGCGCCGACGTTTCAAGGGAAGGCGTGCAACGTGATATTCTTCCTATTGTAGAAGGTAGTACGGTTATGACCAAGTACGGTGCTATCAAAACCGACTACATCTTATTTATAGCAGCTGGTGCGTTCCACGTTTCAAACGTGTCTGACCTTATCCCGGAACTTCAAGGAAGGTTCCCAGTTTTAGTGGAACTTAACAGTTTATCGAAGGAAGATTTTGTAAAGATTTTAACCACTCCTCAAAACGCGATTACAATGCAATATCAAACGCTACTTGCCGTTGATAATATAAATATTAAGTTCACGGACGACGCACTCTTAGAGATTGCTGAAATTGCTGAAGAGGCAAATCTTACAAGAGAAGATATCGGTGCGAGAAGGCTTCACACGGTTATGGAAAATCTTTTAGAAGACATTTCGTTTAACGCAGGTGGTTTAGACGTTATGACAGAGGTCGTAATAGATAAAAAGTTTGTGACGGAAAAACTTGGTGAGCCTGATAAAAATAAAGACCTTAAAAAATATATTTTATAAAACACGATAGTAGGACTAATATGATAAACATACCAAAAGGCACTAAAGATTGCCTTCCTAAAGACAGTTATAAATGGCAATACGTTGAAAAAATCGCTCGTGACGTGGCTGAAAGTTTCGGCATAAAAGAAATTAGAACGCCTACGTTTGAACACACGGAAGTATTTTTGCGTGGCATAGGCGACACGACTGACGTCGTTAATAAAGAAATGTATACTTTTATGGATAAAGGGAATAGAAGTATAACCTTAAAACCTGAAGGTACTGCAGGCGTAGCACGTTCGTTTATTGAAAACGGATTTGCAAGCGCTACTATGCCGGTTAAACTATTTTATATAACGCCTTGTTTTAGATATGAAAGACCACAGGCTGGCAGACTTCGTGAGTTTCACCAGTTTGGCATTGAAATATTTGGCGCAAAAAGTGCGTCTATTGATGCTGAAGTTATTCTTTTAGCAAAAGCATTTTTAGATAAAGTGGGCGTAACGGGGTTAAAACTTTACATCAACAGCATAGGCTGTAAAACTTGTCGTCAAGAGTTCAATAACGCCCTTAAAGAATATTTAAAAGCAAATATTGACGGTATGTGCTTTAATTGTAAAGACAGATATGAAAGAAATCCGTTAAGAATACTTGACTGTAAAGAAGATAAATGTAAAGAAATTTGCAAAGGTGCGCCAAAAATTATTGATTATCTTTGCGACGACTGTAAAAAACATTTTGAAGAATTACAAAATTATCTAACGCTTGCCGGAGTAGAGTTTGCTATTAACGAAAATATCGTTCGTGGGTTGGATTATTATACTAAAACGGTGTTTGAATTTGTTTCAGAAAATATCGGCGCGCAAGGCACGGTTTGTGGTGGTGGTAGATACGACGGGCTTATCTCTGAATTTGGTGGAACGCAGGTACCGGGGGTAGGTTTCGGCTTGGGAATTGAACGACTTTTAATGATTTTAGATAGTCTTGGGGTTGAAATTTTAGAGCCAAAACCAACGGTATATTTTGCGTCAATGGGTGAAGAAGAATACAAAACGGCTTTTGTTATAGCAAACGAGTTAAGAAGGGCTGGCGTATCGGCTGAAATTGACCATATGAACAAGAGTTTAAAAGCGCAATTTAAGTATGCTGATAAGATAGGTGCTAAATTCGTTGTGGTAATAGGGCCTGACGAACTTGCTTGCAGAAAAGTAAGCGTTAAAAATATGTCAGACGGCACGTCTATTAACGTAGACGTTAACGATTTAGTTAAATATTTTACTCAATTATAAAAACGAATAATTAAACAATTATTGAAAACAATATATTATGAAAGAAACGGGGATTGTCACTTTTAAAGGGGATAAAACGCTGACTGTAAAGGTAAAAAGGCGTGCTGAATGTTCAAAATGTGGTCTTTGTGGAATGAAGGAAAACGCTACGGATATAGATTTTGTAGCGACATACGGAAATTTTAGAAAGGACAGTATAGAGCAAGGCGACGTCGTTACTGTGGAAAGCAAAAAGGATATAAGATTTACAAGTTATTTGCTATTGTTTATTGTACCTATTATTTTAATAGGCGCGTCGGTAGCGATAGGATATATCTTTTTTTCTGAACTTTGGTCGGTTGTAATATCACTTGCATCTGTAGCGATATGGTATTTTTTGGTTTGGTGCATAGATAAAACGTTTAATTTTGCAAAAAAAGCAGGATACGTCGTTACTTCGGTGATAAAACCTATGGGGGACGTGGTGGAATAATATGAGTGAATTGATTACAAATATAACTTCAAAAGAAGAATTTGACGGCATTGTTGAAAGTGAAAAGATGCCTATAGTAGTAGATTTATGGGCGACGTGGTGTGGTCCTTGCCGTATGCAAGCACCTATACTTCACACTTTTGCCGAAAATATGGCTGGCAAAGTTAGGGTGTTAAAAGTTGACGTTGACGAATGTGCCGAACTTGCCGCTTTGCTTGAAATTTCAGCAATACCAACCATTTTAGTTATAAAGGACGACGAAATTAAGGAAAGACACGTTGGGCTTTCGACGGAAAAAGACTTGGCTGGAATGGTCATAAAATATTTATAAAAGTTACAAACGTAGTACTACGGGGAGCAAAAATACAATGACTTATCAATCAACCCTTACGCTTATTGAAACGGAAATTGCTATAAAATTTATAAAGGATTATTTTGAGCGCGAACTTGCAAAGGCGCTTTCGTTAACGAGAGTTTCTGCGCCACTTTTCGTTCATCCGGAAAGTGGTCTTAACGACAATCTTAACGGTTATGAAAGAACTGTTCGCTTTGACCTTAAATCACTTGGCTGTGAAGTTGAAATTGTTCAATCATTAGCAAAGTGGAAGAGAATGGCGCTTGCAAAATACGGCTTTGACGTACACACGGGGCTTTATACCGATATGAACGCTATTCGCCGTGATGAAGATTTAGATGCAATTCATTCCGTTTACGTTGACCAGTGGGACTGGGAAAAGATTATAAATAAAGAAGATAGAAAAATATCGTATCTAAAAAAGACGGTAAAGTCAATTTATAAAGTATTAAAAAAGACTGCTATTGCTGTAAATAAAAAATATCCACAGTTAATACATAATCTTCCTGATGAAATTAAATTCATTACGACAAAAGAGGCAGAAGCAATGTATCCAAATCTTTCAAGAAAGGATCGTGAAGATGCTCTTGCAAAGCAATATGGCGCAGTGTTTTTAATGGGTATCGGCTGGAATCTTGCCGACGGCAAGCCGCATGACGGCAGAGCGGCTGACTACGACGACTGGAAGTTAAACGGCGACATTTTGCTTTATAACGACATTTTAGGACATGCCTTTGAAATTTCTTCAATGGGTATCCGTGTTGATGCTAAAACTCTTGAAAAACAGTTAAAAAATAAGAAAGAACTTTATAAACTTTCAAATCCATATTGTCAATCGGTTATTTCGGGTGAATTACCACTTACAATCGGGGGTGGTATTGGTCAATCAAGATTGTGCATGTATTTTTTAAACAAAGCACATATAGGTGAGGTTCAAGCATCTGTTTGGTCGGACGAAGATATTATAAACCTTAAAAATAAGGGAATTAATTTATTGTAAGGTGAAGTATGAAATATTTAATTGCATCAGACGTACACGGCTCTTCTTATTATACCGACGTTATTATCGACGTAATGAAAAGTGAGAAAGCCGATAAATTAATTTTACTTGGCGATATATTTAATCACGGACCACGCAATCCTTTGCCAAAGGAGTACGCACCACTTAAAGTTGCAGATAGCCTTAACGCTATTAAGGATAAACTTATAGTTGTAAAGGGTAATTGTGATAGTGAAGTCGATACTTTAATAGCAGAATTCGATTTTTTACCACATCTTTTGCTTGAAATCGGCTCAAAATCGCTCTTTTTAACGCACGGCCACGTCTACAATAAAGACAATATGCCAAAACAACGCTATGACGCCGTAGTTTACGGACATTTTCATACGGGTTTTATTGTAAAAAAGGACGACTGTTATATAGCAAATGCAGGCTCTGTGTCGTTGCCTAAAAACGAAACGCCTAATAGTTACTTATTGCTTGATGAAAATAAACTGTCGTTAAAAGATTTGTCAGGTAACGTTATTGAAGAAATTTTATTGTAAAATTAATTAAGAGTTGCTAAAAACGGCAACTCTTTTTTTATGCTAAAAATGCTAAAATACAATATATGCACATATATTCATACAATAAACCATTGTGTAAAATTGTATAAAAACGTGTTATATAATGATTATATCATAAAAAACAATTATTCATTTTGGTTTTCAAAAATAAACGCTGTATTGCTAAAAATATACAAAACGAATTGACAAGTACACAAAAATACTTTACAATAAAAATACATAAAAGCACGAATGAATTTTTAAGTCATTAACGCAAATGATAATAAGGTGATGAGTATGGATGGAAAGGTAAAACAGTCAAAAAACGACGCAATTATTAATGAGGGTGAAAACGCCGTAACTTCATTATTAATAACAAGTGAGGTTGGAGCAGTAAAACCTATTCACTTCACGGCATTAAATGAGTTTTACTACGTTGAAAGTGGGAAGGCGACCTTTACTATCGGTCAAAGCACCATAGTTGCTGAAAAATTTTCGGTAGTTTATATTCCGTCATTAATGCCGTATTCATATTTTGCAGAAAAAAACGCACACGTTTGGCGCTTTTGTATAAGTGAAAGGTATTTTGCAGATTTTTACGAATGCTATCCAAATAAGTCTTTGCCAAACTATTTATCGGACAAGGCGTTGAACGAAAAAATTTATCGTTACGTTTTTAATGAATTTAGTAATCGCAACCTAACGGAACTTGAAAAGATTGCTGTTGCAAACTACGTTCTGGGTAAATTCACGGCGCATTACGGCGTAACGGAAAAGGAAATATACGGGGATTCACAAGTAGCAGAAATTATTAGATACATTTACAACAATTACGAAAAAGACATAACGCTTGAATCGCTTGCGAAGGAATTTTGTGCATCAAAAATGGTATTATCACGCAAGATAAGCAAATATATCGGCATAGATTTACGAAAGTTTATCAGCGACGTAAGAATACAAGCGTATATGAAGATGCGTAACGACAAAAAGAACGCATCCGTGTCCTCTGTTGAGCTTGCCTACCGTTGTGGTTTTAACAGTTACGGAACTTTTTATAGGGCGTACAAGCGTCGCATAGGAACTGTTAAAGACGTGGAAGAATAATTTTTGCCTAAAAAATCACCTAAAAATAATTTTTGTACAAATTGCACAAATTAAAAATTGAAAACAAAACTTCAAAATTATGATGCAAAATCAAATTATTTCAATTATTGAAAAAATAAATTTGTTTATAAATAAAATTTATATAAAAAATTGAAAATATTTTTCAAATAAATATTGATAAATTTCACAAATTAATTAAAAGTTTGCAAATAGTATATTTTTGCAATCAAATTGTTTATTTTTGACATAGATTTATTGTGTCATTTGCATTATAATATTAATGCGAAAATAAGAATGGGCTCGAATTGCGCCATTCATTTCTTTTCACGTACGCGTGCATATAAGTGCGCAAGCGTGTTTTGAGGTGTATGCGTAACAAGGGTGCATTATATTTTAATAAAACGATTAGAGAAAAAATTTAAGGAGGTTTATATGAAAAAGAAAATTTTCTCAATCATTAGCACGTTGCTTGCTGCAATCATGTGTTTCTCCCTCGTTGGCTGTATGGGTGGCGGCGGTGGCGGCGAAGACGACGACACCGGAACAGGAACAGGTGGTGGTCCATCGCAAAGTTATGCAAAGAACATTAACTTTACAATCTCATCTGAAGCAACTGCTGCTTACCAAAACGCTATCGGAGCTCTCGCTAAAAAATGGAACGATACTATGTACGTAAAAGATGATCCAACTTATGGCTTTAAGGTAACTATTGGTAAGACAACAAAAGCAAATGCACTTACTCAAATTCAAAGTACAAATGCTCCAGACCTTATTGAAATTGATGATAAGTATTCAAGAAATGCTATTTCTTTCGGTTTAGTAGATCCATTAGCTATTCCTGAAAACTTATTCTCAGGCAACCTTCTCGACAGATATAAGAGTGGTACAGTTGGTACAAAAACAAGTCCTTATGCAAATAACGCTGTGCTTTACGGTGCTCCTATCCAGACTTCTCCTGCAACGTTATTCTATAACGAAAAGATTTTTAGAAATGCTGGTATCAACGTCATTTATATGACGGAACAACAAGCTTATGAAGCAGGTTTAGGTGCATACGGCTACCACTGCTATACAGATGCTGAACTTGAGGATTATGCAGATAAGTCATCTTTAACAAAAACAACTTATAACGAACTTGTTGTTAATACTAACGGCAAACTTGACG
>JAZNVV010000029.1:0-2215 GCA_045593005.1 Christensenellaceae bacterium
TGGTCCGTCAAAAATAAATGTTGAGTTAGTGAAATCTTGCACACCGTAGCCTTGGCGATAGAAGTTTTTGCCGTCATATTCGACTTCTCCTTCAAAAGTAGAGCCTTCAGCATATCTTTCTTTGCCCCAGCCCTTACAAGGCTTACCTTCAACAAATTCTCCATTAGGAATAAACCATAAAAACCCAACGTCAAAATCTTGGTCTTTTGCTAATAAAATTTTTTTCATAGATTACCTTTAAGATGCATTTACGACATTATAACATTAATCAAAAACGCTGTCAATAAGCAAACAAAGACTTTTTATAATAAAAATATATCTTTTAACTATAAAATAAGTTTAAAATCAATATTGACAGGTCAAATTTTGTATAGTATTATAAATATAATAATAACTCATTAGGGGGAGGGGCTGTATGCGTAATACGCAAAAAGTCCTAGAATATAAAATTATTCCATTTCATACAGGAGGCAAACAATGAAAGGAAAACGTATTTTTAAAGCCATAGCGGTTCTTTGCTTAAGTTTAGTTGCTACAAGCATGACCGTTTTAGGTGGTTGTTCTGTCATTGAAAAGGTCATTAATGCTGGATCGAGTACCGAACCGATTTGGCATACGGGCAATGGCGACGACATGGACCTAATCGTGGCGAATGACGGCGACTTCTATTATGATGAGGACGATGGTAAAGTTTACAAACTTTTTGGCGACGAATGGAAATTAGTTTCAAAAGTCGAAGGTGACGACAGTGACGTCGGCGACGTCGGAAAGGGTGTACAAAGCGTCTCTATCGAATATAGGGAAATCGATAACGTGTTAAGAGCGATTCTTATATTTAAGTATACGGATGGCACGATAAACGAGGTAGTTACGGCTATACCTAACGAAGAACCTATTACAACAGAGGAGTTATTTAAAACAGCAATAGACTGTGCAGATAACGGTACAGATATCAATCTTAAAGGTGATATTGCTCTTTCTGAAAATAACAGTTTTGTAATTGATAAACACATTACCATTTGGCTTAACGGTTATACTATTACTGCGCCTGAAGTTTCAACTGTTGCAGAAGACGAAACGACTGCATTATTTAACGTAGTTGCAGGTGGTAGCTTAACTATTTACGGTGATAATGATGGCAAAGGCTCTATTGTAGCTATTGATGATGCTATTTTAGCAAACGGTGGTAGCGTAATTATTAATAGTGGTACAGTTAGTTCGGTAAATGGTAAAGCCATTTTAGCAAACGGTGGTAGTGCAACTATCAATGGTGGTACGTTTAGTTCGACAAACGGCACTGCAATTTCTACGTCAAACGGTGGTAGCGCAACTATCAATGGTGGTACGTTCACAAATTTCCCAGAAAATAATTCTGATATAATCGTTAACGGTGGTGTTTTCGATACTGATCCAGAATATAACCTTGGGGAAGATAAATTTGTTCACGAAAATGACGACGGCACGCATACAGTTAAAAATCTTATTGAAAAGACTGTGGCTATTAAATATACGCTTGGCGTGCAAACGTTAAAAATGTCTAGATATACCATTATTACGTTTGCAAGTGATAAACACACGACAACAGCTGAAGTAAATTCTGCAGGCAACGTAGTTGTTGATTTAGTAGAAGGCTATTCTTATACCGTAACGGCAGACGGCTTTAACGGTAACTTAAGTTACGACATGACGGCTCCTGCTGGCACATTAACTTTCAGCGCGCCTGTTGAACCAGTTTCGCAAGAAATTTCAATCGGTTGGACGGATAAAGAAGGTGGGGAATTTAAGAAACTTCCTGCTGGTTTAAATGTTACCTTTACAAGTGAATTCCAAACTGTTGAAAATTTAACAACAAATGCTGACGGCAAGATAACGCTTGTATTTAACAAGAATAATTTATTTGACGAAGTATTTACGGTAACGGTTGAAGGTAAGGATTATAATGCTACTTATACCGTTCCTAAAGGCGCAACTACGTTTGAAAATCAAATTGTAGTAGTTTACGGCGCAACTCAAACGGTTGAGTTTACTGCAACTTGGAAATATGCTGGTTATGATTACACGGCAGACGTTCCTGATGGCACGCCTGTTAAAGTTGTTGGTAATTATGAAACAAAAGATGCTGAAGTTGGCGCTAATGGTAAATTTAGCGTTACGTTGTTAAGGAACGAATTTACTTCAAGCAATTATACAATTACTTTTGGCGAAGAACTTGGTA
>JAZNVV010000030.1:0-16346 GCA_045593005.1 Christensenellaceae bacterium
TATATTTAAATAATAAGGTAAAATGGATAAATTATATTACATACACACGTACGGCTGTCAGATGAATATTCATGAATCTGAAAAAATAGCCGGTATTTTAGAAGAATTAGGATACGTTTCAACAACAAATGATAAAATTGCTGACGTAGTAGTTTTTAATACATGTTGTATAAGAGAAAACGCCGAAGACCGTATATATGGTAACGTCGGCGCTTTTAAGCAACTAAAAAAAGTTCGCAAGGATATGATAATTGCCGTTGGTGGTTGTATGACGCAACAAAAGGGTATGGCAGATAAATTATCGCAAAAATTCCCGTTTATTGACATAATTTTTGGCACGCACAATCTTGACAAATTTAAGGAATTACTTCTTAAAAAACTTACACGCAAAAAAAGGATTATTGAAGTTGAGGACGTTGACGGTATCGTCTATGAAGGAACTCCAACAAAAAGGACAAGTTTTCCAAATGCTTGGGTAAATATAATGTACGGTTGCGACAATTTTTGCACCTATTGTATTGTTCCATACGTTAGGGGTAGAGAGCGCAGTCGTAAAAAAGTAGACATTATTAACGAATGCAAACAGTTAATTAAAGAAGGTTATAAAGAAATCACGTTACTTGGTCAAAACGTAAATTCGTACGGCAACGACCTTTTAGATGGTAGCAATTTTGCCGATCTTATTAGAGAAATTTCTTTATTAGAAGGTAAATTCCGTTTAAGGTTTATGACAAATCATCCAAAGGATTTTTCTGACGAAATGATTGATGCAATAGCCTCAAGCGATAAGATTTGTAAATGTATTCATTTGCCCGTTCAATCAGGTTCAAATAAGATATTAAACTTAATGAATAGGCACTACACGCGCGAGTATTATATTGATAGGTTAACCAAACTTCGAAACGTAATCCCAAATTGCGCCGTTACAACGGATATAATGGTAGGCTTTCCACAAGAGGACGAGCAAGATTTTATTGACACAATGTCGCTTGTTAAGCAAGCAAAATTTTCAGGTGCCTTTACCTTTATTTATTCAAGACGGTCGGGCACGGTCGCAGCAGAAATGCCAGGTCAAATACCAGAGGACGTTTCAACTTGTCGAATTATGAAGTTGATTGACCTGCAAAATTCAATTAATAGAGAACAATCGGAGCAGTATCTGAATAAAACCGTTGAGATATTATGTGAAGATTTTGACGAAAAAAAGAATTTATATTTAGGGCGTGACGAATATGGTAAAATGGCGTATTTTACGTCCGAAAATGACGTTATAGGTGAGTTTTTGATGGTAAAAATCACTAAAACGGGGGGAATGTCGCTTTACGGCGAAATAGTTAAATAAAAAACCATCAGGAGTAATTATGGCACTTTCACCAATGATGAAACATTATTTACAAGTAAAAGAAAAGCATCCAGATTGTTTAGTTTTTTATCGTTTGGGTGATTTTTACGAAATGTTTTTTGATGATGCAATAAAAGCGTCTGAATTATTAGACTTAACGTTGACCGGACGTGATTGTGGGCTTTCCGAACGCGCGCCTATGTGTGGTATACCTTATCATGCATCGGAAATGTATATTTCAAAACTGGTTTCTATGGGTGAAAAGGTAGCAATATGTGAACAGTTGACCGAGCCAGTAAAAGGTGGACTTGTTGAACGTGACGTTGTTAGAATTGTTACAGCTGGTACCGTTATCAATAGTGAATTGATTGATGAAAAGAATAATAACTTTATTTCTTGCGTAACGTATTCAGATAATAATAAACCGGCTGTTTCTTGGGCAGATATTACTACTGGCGAATTTTACGTTAGAACGTTTGACGATTTAGGTGAATTAGTTGATTATTTAATTAAAATTGCGCCTACAGAAATTATTTGTGACGACGGTGCTTTTGAAATAGGTCAAAACCTACCTTACGTAAAACACAACGTTTTACCTAAATTTGTAGTTTACAGCGCTTACGCATTTAAATTTGAACCTGCTGAAAGTGTATTAAAAGCGCAATTTGGTGTTTCAACTCTTAAATCTTTTGGGTTAGAAAATGCTAAATCAGCAGTTTGTTCGGCAGGCGCGTTACTATCTTATCTAAAAGAAACGCAAAAACATGCAATTAAAAATATAACTAAAATTGAAAATATAATTCCACAAGATTATATGGTGCTTGATGCAACTGCAATTAAAAATCTTGAACTTGTCAGAACACTTCGCGACGATAAAAAATACGGCAGTTTGCTTTGGCTTTTAGATAAAACATCAACAAATATGGGGGCAAGAAAGTTACAATCTTTTATTCTTTCCCCATTAAATAATGTAAATAAAATCAACGAAAGACTTGATGCCGTAGAGTTTTTCTATAAAACGCCGTTAATTAGACAGGGAATTAGCGATTTGCTTAAATCCGTAAAAGATATAGGCAGGTTAACTGGTAAAATTTCAAACGGAAATTTAATGCCAAAAGATTGTCTTGCGTTATGTTCGTCATTAGAAACTTTACCAAGCCTTAAATTTCATTTATCAGGCATTGATACGCCATTAATAAAAGAGATTAATAAAAACATTGACGATTTTAGCGACGTAGCTAAACTTTTGCGCTGTGCAATAAATCCTGATGCACCTGCAACGCTTAAAGATGGTGGATACATTAATAAAGGCTTTAACGAAGAACTTGACGAATACCGTGATTTATCTAAAAATGGACAAAGCAAAATTGCTGAAATCGAAGCAAGAGAGCGTGAGGAAACAGGCATTAAAACGTTACGTATTAGATATAATAGAGTTTTTGGCTATTATATTGAAGTAACTAATTCATTTAAAGATTTAGTTCCGTACACCTATCAAAGACGTCAAACGATAGCTAATGCTGAAAGATTTGTAACCGAAGAACTTAAAGACGTTGAAAATAAAATTTTAAATGCTGAAGAGAAGAGTTTAAGGCTTGAAAACGAGCTTTATACAAACATAAAATCAACACTTTTTACTCGTATTGAAGAATTTAATTCAGCAGCAGATGCAATCGCGCTTTTAGACGTAATAAATACTTTTGCGCTTATCGCTAAAGAAAATAATTACGTTAAACCTGTTATTACAACTGATGATAAATTATCAATAGTAGGTGGCAGGCACCCTGTTGTTGAGGCAATCAGTAAAGAAGCTTTTATCCCTAACGATAGTTTGCTTGATTGTGATGAAAATCAAATGCTTATATTAACCGGTCCAAATATGGCCGGTAAAAGCACGTATATGCGTCAAGTTGCATTGATTACACTTATGGCACATATAGGCTGTTTTGTACCTGCTTCAAAGGCTGAAATACCTCTTACAGATAAAATTTTTACAAGAATAGGTGCAAGTGATAACCTTATTTTAGACCAAAGTACGTTTATGGTTGAAATGACCGAAGTTGCCACCATTTTACGAAATGCAACAAAAAATAGTTTGGTTATTTTAGACGAAATAGGTCGTGGCACAAGTACGTACGACGGACTTAGTATTGCTTGGGCTGTCGTTGAATATATAACTAAAAATATAAAATCAAAAACTTTATTTGCAACACATTATCACGAACTTTC
Organism: Christensenellaceae bacterium; assembly: GCA_045593005.1. Lineage (GTDB taxonomy): Bacteria > Bacillota > Clostridia > Christensenellales > Borkfalkiaceae > UBA11475. The sequence goes on from JAZNVV010000030.1 coordinate 3,572, forward strand.
AGAACTTGAAGGCAATTTATACGGCGTAAAAAACTATAAAGTTACAGTTAAAGAACTTAACGGAACCGTTGTGTTTTTACGTAAAATTATGCGTGGTGGCGCTAATAGAAGTTTTGGTATTGAAGTTGCTGAACTTGCTGGTATTGATAAAAATATCACTTTAAGAGCAAAAGAAATTCTTAAACAATTAGAAAGGAAAAGCATAAACAAAAAAACTTCGCTTAAAGTGGAGGAGGACGTAACGCCATCTGCTTTTAGTGAAGTTGAAAATATTATTAAAGATATTAATATTGACAATATAACGCCTATGCAGGCTTTTGCAATTTTAGTAGATTTGAAGGAAAAAATAAAAAAATAAGGTGATTTTATGGCTAAAATAAATGTTTTAGACAGTAAAACTTATAATAAAATAGCGGCTGGTGAAGTCGTAGAACGTCCTGCGTCTGTTGTAAAAGAACTTGTTGAGAATTCCATTGATGCCGGCGCTAAAAACATTAAAATAGACATTAAAAACGGTGGAATTACATCAATTAAAATTACTGACGACGGATCGGGTATTGAAAGTGAGGAACTTCCTAAAACGATTTTAGCGCACGCAACTAGTAAACTATCGACGATTGATGATTTAACTTACATTAAAACGCTAGGTTTTAGGGGTGAGGCACTTGCATCAATCGCATCCGTTTCTAAATTTAAAATTGTTTCTAAACCACGTAATCAGCAAAACGGTGCTATGCTTTATTGTGAAGGTGGGGTAGACTTAACGCTTTCCGAATGTGCATCTTTTGACGGGACGGAAATTACTGTTGAAGATTTGTTTTTCAACGTTCCTGCAAGACAAAAGTTTTTAAAAACGATTAGGTCTGAAGAAAATGAAATCACAAATATAGTTTTTAGACTAATTTTAGGTTATCCAGACGTTTCTATTAAGTATACTGCTGATGATAAAGTAATTTATCACTCTTTTGGCGACGGTTTTGACGGTGCTATGCTTGCTGTTTATGGATTAGATACGATAAATAATTGTGTTTATATCGATCAAACAAGAAACGGTATTAGAATATACGGTTACATTAGTAAAATTAACTTTGTTAAGGGCACGAGAACCCATCAAACGATTTACGTCAACGGTAGATACGTAACCGATTCAACCGTTTCTGTGGCAATAGCAAACGCTTATTTACCGTTTATGATGAACAGAAAGTTCCCGTTTTACGTGGTAAACGTAGTCGTTCCACCGGAAATTGTTGACGTAAACGTTCATCCTACTAAATCTGAAGTAAGATTTTCAAACGGACAAATAATTTACGGCAGTATTTATCACGTTATTTATGATGCGATTACTGGGCATTTTGAACCGACGGAAGTTTTTAAGGATAAGACGGAAGACGTTGTTATTAATGAAAAATTAAAAGGTTTTGATAGTAAAGAGCAAGTTGTTAAAACTGATTTTGATGCTGTACTGTTTGATAAAGGTTCTGAAAAAGAAAAAAGTGATTTTACCGTTAAATTAGACAAACTTGTAGAGCAAAAAAACGAAAAGGATAACGAACTTAACGATATTTTTGAAGAAAACAAAAGATATTTAGCACAGCTTGAGGCAAAAAAAGAAAAAATTAAAGAAATTCAACAAGAAATCGAGGGGAAAAATTTAATTTCAAAGGAAATTGACGAAGCAGTTTCCCTTGAATACGTTGGACAAGTATTAAATACTTTTTTAATTTTACAAGACGGTAGCAACGTTTATTTTGTTGACCAACACGCTGCACACGAACGCATTTTGTACGATAAATTAATTGAAAAACTCAACTCTAAAGATGTTGCCACGCAACCACTTTTAATTCCTTACGTCTTAAATTTAACGGGAATTGAGTGTGATTTTTTAGTTAATAAACTTCCATTTATAAAAAAACTGGGAATTGAAATTGAGGAGTTTGGCAAAAATTCATTTAAAATTTCAGCATTACCATTAGATTTAGTTGAAATAAATTTAACTTCATTTTTTGACGACGTTTTAGGGGATATGGCAAAACTTAATGACGCTTTACCTGAAATTTTAACGGAAAAACTTGCATCAAAAGCGTGTAAAGCAGCTATTAAAGCAGGTCAAAAACTTTCAAAAATTGAAATTGATACGTTGTTAACGTTATTAAAAGGGAATTTGGGGCTTAAATGTCCTCACGGTAGACCTATAGCTATTAAAATTACGAGAACGGAAATTGATAAATGGTTCAAGAGAATAATTTAAAAGACGTCATAGTTATTTGTGGCCCAACAGCAAGTGGTAAAACTAAACTTGCTGTTGAACTTGCTAAACGACTTGATACTGAAATCATTTCAGCCGACGCCTTATATATTTATAAAAAACTAAATATAGGTACTGCAAAGCCCGATATAATTGAAATGGACGGCATAAAACACCATCTAATCGACGTAATTGAGCCGACTGAAGAGTTTAGCGTTAGTGATTTTGAGCGCCTTGCAACACCTATAATTAAACGCTTACATAGCGAAGGTAAAGTGCCTATAATTTGTGGTGGAACAGGTTTTTACATTAACTCTTTGTTGTTTGATTTATCGTATGGCAAAGTAGCTCAAAATCAAGAAATTCGTTCTAAATACGAGCATTTAGCACAAAAATTTGGCAACGGGTACGTTCATAAAATTTTAGAAGAAATCGACCCTGTTTCAGCTAAAGAAATTCATGAAAACAACGTAAAAAGAGTTATACGTGCAATCGAAATATATGAAGTTTCCGGCACACGTAAGTCGGATATTAACGACGATAATTGTAAAAAATACAACTATTACGCTTACGCAATAGATTATCCAAGAGAGTTATTGAACGAACGAATTAATAAGCGTGTAGATATAATGTTAAATAATGGTCTAATAGAAGAAGTTACTTCATTATTAAATGACGGTCTTAAACGTACTAACCAGTCAATGCAGGGTATCGGTTATAAGGAAATCTTTGATTATCTTGACGGTAAAATAGATAAAAACGAACTTTCTGAACTTATTAAACTTAACACACGACATTACGCTAAAAGACAAATTACATTTTTTAAACGTTTAGAAGGGCTTAAATATATAGATCATAGCGTTGATGATAAAGTCGATTATATTATTAATGATATTAAATTATAATATATTTATATATATAAAATACATTTTAAAAAATAAAAGGGACACCAAATTGGTGTCCCTTTAAATTATTGTTTATTCTTTTTAATCTTTTTTCCACCACGCAACAACGTCAAAGCGTAATCTATGGTTGATGATAGTGGAATTACTACCATTATAATTGTAAATACGATTAACAAATGGTGCCAGTAATCTTTAAAAGGAGTCATTTTTACAACACCGATTAATTCCATACCGTTAAATAAAGCAATACCTGTAACAATAGATACTATAAAGAAACAAATTGTAAACATTATACTTCTGAACAAGTTAAATGGTTTACAAATCCTATAAAGCATCATAAGTCCAGAGAAAGTTACTGCATATACCATCATTGTCGTATAAACTGCATTAGGGGATTCAAGATGTGCAAAATAGCCAGCGTCTGAAAGTAAAATTTGTGCGCACATTACAAGAACACAACTTATGACCATAAGCAAAGCACAAGGGAAGGCTTTTGTTATGACGTAATTAATAAAGTTGCCTTCAACACGATTATCGTTTGGTTGCAACGATAGGAAGAAACTTGGTATGCCTATTACGCATAATTCAAGTAATAACATATTGCTTGTAACAAACGGATATCCACCTTCTATTGTAGGGATAATTAAGGAAATTATTGCAATCATCATAGTAAATAACGTTTTCATTAAATACAATGATGCTGAATTTTGAATATTGTTTATTACACGACGACCTTCTTTAACTACTTTTGGCATTGAGTTAAAGTTGTTATCAATCAGTACAAGGTGCGCAATATTTCTTGCAGCGTCGCTACCTGATGCAAGTGAAACGGCACAATCAGCCTCCTTCATTGCTAAAATATCATTTACACCGTCGCCAGTCATTGCAACGTTATGTCCTGCAAGTTTAAGCGCTTTAACTAAAATTGCTTTTTGTTCAGGGGAGACACGTCCAAATACTGTATAACTATCTGCAACGGCTATAACGTCACGCTCGCTCATACCTTCAAGACTTATATATTTGTCAGCGTTAGGTATTCCAACACGTCTTGCAATTTCCGAAACAGTCAATGGATTATCACCAGAAATTACTTTTAACGCAACGTCATTATTTTTAAACCAAGAAATTGTTGCAGGCGCGTTTTCACGTATGCTGTCTGTAATCGTTATAATAGCAAGTGGCTTAAACTGACTTGGTAAAGAACCTGATGCCGTAATAGAACTCTTTGAGTGACCTAATACTAAAACTCTTAAACCCATAGACGCATACTGACGAATTAGGTTATTTAGTTTTTCAGGAATTTCTTTAAGAACAAATTCAGGCGCACCAAACGCAAATGTACCTGCCTCTGCAAAAGTAACTGCAGAAAGCTTTTTTTCAGATGAGAACGGTACTATTTTTATTGCTTTTAAAGCATTACTATGTCCAAAGTGATTATATAAAGCAACGGACGTTTGGTTGTTGTCTTTTAATTCACTTAACATTGAACCCATAATTTCACTAATAGTGTAATTAGCCGTACTGTTAAGTATAATACAATCGCTAACCTTCATTCTACCATCGGTAATCGTACCCGTTTTATCAAGACAAAGCACGTCAACACGGGCAAGCATTTCAAGTGAATATAGGTCTTGGACAAGCGTATTATGACGTGCAAGTCTAATAACACCGATAGCAAGCGCCATACTTGTCAATAGGAACATGCCAGCAGGTATCATGCCGATTATAACGCCTGCCGTTGTTGGCATAAACTCTTGGAAAGTCTTGCCATAAGCAAGTTGTGTTAAAATATTTGCAGCGGCAATAGGAATAATTACAAAACCGATAATCGTAATCAATGCCGATAGCGAACGCATAAGTTCGGAATTCGGTTTTTTGTATTTTTTTGCTTTTGCTGAAAGCTTTTGAATATAATTATCACTACCTACAGCAATAGCTTGACAAATACAAGTTCCACTTGTAATATACGACGCCGCAAAAAGTTTATCGCCAACTGATTTTTTAACAGCTATAGATTCACCTGTTAAAAGCGACTCGTTAACTTCAACTTCACCTTGTAAAATAATGCCGTCTGTTACAATTTGTTTTCCTATGCTATATTTAATAAGATCATCTAGCACTATTTTATCCGACGCAATCTCAACTTCTTCACCATTACGTAAAACAGTAGAAGTTTTTGTTGAAATTAAAGACAGTCTTTCAATCGAATGTTTAGCCCTTACTTCTTGAATAATGCCTATTGAAATATTTAAAATATACACAATACAAAACGTAAATTGGGAAAGAGGCACTTTTGCTAAAATAAGCCCGATTGTAACTAATACACCTAAAAGGTTAAAGAACGTAAATAGGTTTCCACAAATTATTGAAGCGTACGATTTTGAGAACTTTTGATCAACGTGATTTGTTAGATAATGATAATCTCTTTCATCAACCTGTTCGTCAGATAAACCTTTGTCAATATCTGGATGATATCTCTCAATTTGATCACGTTTTATTCTTTCACGTTTTCTTTTTGTTTCTTTATTTTCCTCTTCTTCTTCATTTTTAGGGAATAATAATTCAAAAAACGATTTACGCTTTTCAGGAATATCTAAAATACTAATTTCGCCGTCTTCTAACTTGTTTGTAGGGTCTAAAGCATTTGAATCGGATTCTTTTTCCATTTCAGTTATAACAACGTCGCGAATATTAATATTAGATTGTTCTGAATTTTCAGCTAAAGTCAAAAGTGGTAACTCTTGTGGAGTAGTTTCTTCAACAATACTTTCTTCAACTTTTTCAACAACCGGTTTCTTTTTGCGCGCGCGTGGCTTTGGTAATACTTCTAATTGTTCAATCACTTCTTTTGTTGCAACGTTTTCCGAATTGTTTTTAGTTGTTTCGGGTTTTTTCGTCGGTGTGTTAGTAGTTTTTGATTTAGAAGTATTTTTAACCGTATTATTTGATTTAGTTTTTTTCAAAACTTCGTCTTTATTATTTTCCATTTTTTTACCTAATAATTAAACAATAATGTTAATAAGTCTTCTTGGTATTATGATTAATTTTTTAATTTGTTTACCTTCGATAAACGGTAAAATCTTTTCGTCTTTATATAAAATTTCCTTTATTTCGTCTTCCGTTATATCATTAGGAATTATAATTTTTGTTTTAATCTTACTGTTTACTTGAACTGCAACTTCATTTTCATCTTTGACAAGCCATTTTTCTTCATAAACAGGGTAGTTAGCATTGAAAATTGATTTTTTATTGCCAAGTTGTTCCCAAATTTCTTCAGCAAAATGTGGAGCGCAAGGGGCAAGCAACAACATTAAGTCTATAAACGTTTCTTTAAAGAGTTTATCGTTCTTTTCCCCTTCAATTAAATCGTATTTATTAAGAGCATTTAAAAGTTCCATCATTCTTGCACAAGCAGTGTTAAATGAGAAATCTTCCATATCTCTTGTTACTGATTTAATTGTATTATGTCTTACGAATAATAATTCCTTTTCATCACGTTCAATTTTATTACATTTATTTGGGGTAGTTGAAATTACTTTTTCAGCAAGTCTTTCAAGTCTATCAAAGAATTTTATAATCGCTTTGATACCGTCGTCGTTCCAAGGGCCACCTTCTGTATACGAAAAACCAAACATAAGGTAAAGTCGAAGTACGTCTGAACCGTGCTCAGCAACGTAGCTATCAGGGGAAACAACGTTACCACGTGATTTACTCATTCTTGCACCGTCAGGTCCTAAAATAACGCCTTGATGCACAAGTGATTTAAACGGTTCGTCAAATTTAAGGTATCCCATATCACGAAGTGCTTTCGTTATAAATCTTGAATACAATAAATGCATACAAGCATGTTCGGCCCCACCAACGTATTTATCTACTGGAAGCATTTGATTGATATATTCAGGATCAAACGGTTCTTTAGCGTTTTTAGCGTCTGGATATCTTAAATAATACCAACTTGAACATACAAACGTATCAAGAGTATCTGGGTCGCGTTTAGCATCTGCACCACATTTTGGACATTTAACGTTCATAAAGCCTTCATGTTTTGCAAGTGGAGATTTGCCGTCTGGTTTAAATTCAACGTCGTAAGGCAATTTAACAGGTAAGTCCTTATATGGAACGGCTACTTCACCACAATGTGGACAATGAATTATAGGGATAGGCGCGCCCCAGTATCTTTGACGGGAAACAAGCCAGTCACGTAATCTATAATTCGTTTTATGTTCAGCAATGCCTGAAATTGCAAGTTTAGTAATAATTGCACGTCTGCCTTCTTCACTAGTTAATCCGTCAAATTCACCACTATTAACTAAAACGCCGTCCTCTTCAAAAGGAAGTTCGTCATTGCCGTTTGTACCAGCGATAACACGGGTGATAGGAAGATTATATTTTTTGGCAAAAGCAAAATCTCTCGCGTCGTGCGACGGAACGCCCATTACTGCGCCCGTGCCGTATGAATATAAAACGTAGTCGGCTGCATAAATAGGAACTTTTTTATCATTAATAGGATTGATTGCATATGCTCCGATAAATACACCAGTTTTTTCTCTTGCAGTTGATAATCTGTCAATTTCGTTTGTTTTAGATGTGTTTTCAATATACTCATCAACTGCCTCTTTACATTCAGGTGTTACTAATTTTGTAACAAGTGGATGTTCAGGTGCTAAAACAACGTAGGAAACACCACATAACGTATCAGCCCTTGTAGTAAATACCTTAAATTTATCGCCAGATTCTGCCGTAAATTCAATTTCACCACCTGTTGATTTACCTATCCAGTTCCTTTGCATAGCCTTTGTTTTTTCCGGCCAGTCAAGATCCTTTAAACCCGAAAGGAGTTCTTCAGCATAGTCTGTAATTTTAAAGAACCATTGAGTTAAATCCTTTTTAACAACTTGTGTGTGGCATCTTTCACACTCGCCATTAACCACTTGCTCGTTTGCAAGAACAGTTTGACAGCTTGGGCACCAGTTAACAGGAGCATTTTTTCTGTAAGCAAGGTTATTTTCATATAATTTTAAGAATAACCATTGTGTCCATTTATAGTAATCTTCCATACAAGTTTTTATTTCGGCATCCCAGTCGAACATTGCGCCCATTTCTTTAAGAGTTTCTTCCATATTTTCAATGTTTTTAACAGTTGAATCTTGTGGATGAATACCCGTTTTAATAGCAAAATTTTCAGCAGGTAAGCCAAAAGCATCAAAACCCATAGGTTGGAAAACTTCATACCCCGTCATCTTTTTATATCTAGCAAAACTATCCGTAGGGGCATAATTATACCAGTGTCCTAAATGAAGTCTAGCCGCAGACGGATATGAGAACATTTCAAGACAATAATATTTTTTATCTACGTTTTTTTGATTAAAGTAATTAAGTCTGTCCTTTTCCCAAATCGTTTGCCATTTTTTTTCAATCTTCTTGAAGTCCATTAAAACTTCCTCCAACTATATATGTTATTATAATATTATATAATTAATAATTGAAATAGTCAAATCAAAATTTATAAATTTTACCTTATTAAAAATATTTTTTACATATTGCAAAAAAATATAAAAAAATAGAAAAGATAATATCTAAAGATTTACATTTTTTTCTTTTAGTGATATAATGTTACATATATTTTTAGGAGAATTTTTATAATGCTTGGATTAGTTAAACACATTGAAGGCGCTTTCGATTACTTTAACGACCTTTATGGCGAAGTTACAGAGCAACAAAAACAACGTTATCAAAAAACTTTCGACTGGTTTAAAAATTCATTTAATAAAGATTGTTGTTACATAGCATCTTCATCTGGTAGAGTAGAAGTTGTGGGTAATCACACCGATCACCAAGGAGGAAAGGTTGTTTCTTGCGCAATAAGCCTTGATAAAGTCGCTATGTTTTTGCCAACTGATGATAATATTATTAGAATTAAATCGGAAGGTTATGACGACATTGTTATTGACGTATTAGGCGATACGCCTGTAAAAATAGGCACGTCAGATGCAATGGTTAAAGGCGTGGTTGAAGGCTTTAAGCAAAGAAATTATAAAGTTGGTGGGTTTATCGCTTGTTGCGCTAATAACGTATTAAACGGCGCTGGTATTTCAAGTTCGGCATCTTTTGAGTGTTTAGTGGCTAAAATTTTAGGTTTTTTATACAATGACGACGGCATTGATGCTGAAGAAATTGCTAAGATTTCACAATTTTCTGAAAACGTTTACTTTGGTAAGCCTTGTGGGCTTTTAGACCAAACGGCGATTGCCTTTGGTGGTTTAAGACAACTTGATTTTTTTGATAAAGATAGAATTGTTGTAAAGCAAATTAATAATACGCTTGATGACTATACGCTTATTCTGGTTGATACGGGTAGTGACCATGCTAATTTGACTGACGAATATGCTTCTATTCCTGCTGAAATGAAAGCTATTGCAAAAGAGTTAGGTGCTGAACGTTTAGCCGACGTTTCTGAAGAATTATTCCTTTCAAAAGCAAGCGAGCTTCGTAAAAAAGTAAGCGACAGGGCAGTTTTAAGAGCAATTCATTATTATGATGAAATTAAGCGCGTTAACGAACTCACAAATGCCTTAAATAACAACGATTACGACGGTTTCTTGTCAGCAGTTAAAAATTCAGGATTAAGTTCGTATACTTTACTTCAAAACTGCTACGTTGCTGGTTCAAAAGATCAATCAATTCCAGTTGCTTTAGCGCTTGCAAGTAAATATCTAAACGGTGGCGTTAATCGTGTTCACGGTGGTGGTTTTGCAGGTACGATATTAAACGTTGTTAAAAATGAGAACGTTCAAGCATTTATTGATGGATTATCAGCATTTTATGATAAAAAGGCAATTATTCCACTTAAAGTTAGAAAATTAGGTACAACCGTATTATAATAGGAGACAAAAATGAAGAAGTACAATGTAGGTATACTCGGCGCTACTGGTGCCGTTGGTATGGAAATGTTAAAAATTTTAGAAGAACGTAATTTTCCTATTAATGAATTACGTCTTTTAGCAAGCGAAAGAAGTGTTGGCAAAGAAATTGAATTTTTAGGAAATAAAATTAAAGTTCAACTTGCTTGCGATACTGCATTTGAGGGTTTGGATATCGTTTTAGGCGCTGCACAAAATACAATTGCAAAACAATTTGCGCCAGCTATTGTTAAGGCTGGAGCAGTATTCGTAGACAATTCAAGTGCATTTAGAATGTGTGATGACGTTCCACTTGTTGTTCCAGAAATTAACCCTGATGACGTTAAGTTAAATAAAGGTATAATTTCTAACCCAAACTGTTCTACAATCATTACTTTGACAGCCATAAACGCCATCAATAAAGTTAGTAAAATTAAGACGATTGTTGCTTCTACATATCAAGCAGTTTCCGGCGCTGGCGTAGGTGGCCCTGCTGAACTTTCAGCTGAAGTTGACGCCATATATAATGGCACAACGTACGAGCCAAAAGTTTTTTCACACCAGATTGCATATAACGTAATTCCAAAAATCGGTGGCGAAGCTTACGAAGGCTATACCTCCGAAGAAATGAAACTTCAAAATGAATCAAGAAAGATTTTACATTTACCAGAGTTAAAAGCTACTTGCACTTGCGTTAGAGTTCCTGTTATGAGATCGCACTCTATTTCAGCAACTATTATTACTGAAAGAGCAGTTTCCGTTGAAGAGGCAAAAAATGTAATTAAAAATGGCGACGGCGTTAGGCTTGTTGATGATATAAACAACAATATTTTCCCTATGCCATTAGATACAAGCGACCAAGATATCGTATTTGTTGGTAGAATTAGAAAAGATTTAACAAACGAAAACGGACTTGCTATTTGGTGTTGTGGCGACCAAGTTAGAAAAGGCGCAGCAACAAATGCTGTACAAATCGCTCAACTTTTAATTAAAGAATAAAATTAAAAAAACGGTAGTTAAATACCGTTTTTTAAAAAAGGATAAATATTATGAAAGCAGTTGTAACCGTAATGGGCAAAGACCAAAAAGGTATTATAGCAAAAGTAAGCAATTTTTTATTTGAACACGACATTAATATTGAAGATATTTCTCAAACAATTATGCAGGAATTTTTTAGTATGGTTATGATGGTCAATATTGATGAAATTAAAATTTCTTTTAATGAAATCGTTAAAAAATGCAATGATTTAGGTAAAGAAATGGGTTTAGAAATAAAAATTCAGTCTGAATCTATTTTTAATGCAATGCACAAAATTTAACAGGTGATATAATGTTAAATATTAATGAAATTTTAGAAACAAATAAAATGATACATTCACAGCATCTTGACGTGCGCACTATCACAATGGGTATTTCGTTGCTCGACTGTATCGGCTCTACTATAGAAGAAACAAAAAAACTTGTAAAAGAGAAAATATTATTAAAGGCAAAAAATCTTGTTTCTGTCGGCAATGACCTTGCTAGCGAACTTGGTATTCCTATCGTTAATAAGAGAATTAGTGTTACACCTATAAGTTTAATTACTGCAAGAACGGGTGGTTCAATCGAAATTGCAAAAGTTTTAGACGAGTGTGCAGAAATTTTAGGCATTGATTTTATAGGTGGTTATTCTGCGCTTGTTCATAAAGGGATGACCGACTACGAACGTAAATTTATTGAAACTATTCCAGAGGCTTTGTCTTGTACAAATAAAGTATGTTCAAGTGTTAATATAGGCTCGACTAAAGCAGGTATTAATATGGATGCCACACGCCTTATGGGTAAAGTTATTAAAAAAACGGCTGAACTTACCAAGGATAAAGGCAGTATAGGTTGTGCAAAATTAGTAGTATTTGCAAACGCTGTTGAAGATAATCCTTTTATGGCTGGGGCTTTTCACGGTGTTGGTGAAGACGACGTTGTTATTAACGTAGGTGTTTCAGGACCAGGCGTTGTAAAAGCAGCTCTTGAACACGTTAAAGGGCAAGATTTGACCGTTGTTGCTGAAACAATTAAAAACATTGCTTATAAAATTACAAGGGTTGGACAGCTTGTAGCACTTGAAGCAAGCAAGCGCCTAAATGCTAAATTTGGTATTGTAGATTTAAGTTTAGCACCTACACCAGTTATGGGCGATAGCGTTGCGCATATTTTAGAAGAAATAGGTTTAGAAAGCGTAGGCGCATATGGTACGACTGCTTGTTTAGCGCTATTAAACGACGCTGTAAAAAAGGGTGGCATTATGGCATCCTCACACGTTGGTGGTCTTTCTGGCGCATTTATACCTGTTTCTGAAGATATCGGAATGATAAATGCAGTTAAAAACGGTAGTCTTTGTCTTGAAAAATTAGAGGCAATGACAGCGATTTGTAGCGTTGGGCTTGATATGATAGCAATTCCTGGTAGTACTTCTGATGATATTATTTCAGCAATTATTGCCGACGAGGCAGCAATAGGCGTCGTTAATAATAAAACGACTGCAGTTAGGGTTATCCCTGTTTATGGCATGGAAGAAGGAGACGTCGATTTTGGTGGACTTTTAGGTACAGCACCTATTATGAAAATAAATACTTCATCTCCAAACGCATTTATATCGCGTGGGGGCAGAATTCCTGCACCTGTTTGGGCTAATAAAAACTAATAAAAGTCACGCATTGCGTGACTTTTATATTAATTATAAATTATTT
>JAZNVV010000031.1:0-23767 GCA_045593005.1 Christensenellaceae bacterium
GATATTGATATAATTAAGCCGTATATTTTAGCAAATAAATCAATTATAAGCGACCGTACGCTAGGTGCTATAATGTTATGGCGTGATTATTTAGGACATTCTTACGTGATTTACGAAAAATCATTAATTATCAAATTTTCATTATCTAATAATAGCGACGTTTTTATGCTACCATTTGTTTTTGATGAAAACTATAAGCCTGCATTTGATTTTATAAAAAATTATTGTGTTGAAAATAACATAAAGATTAAATTTTATGGTTTAGATGAAAGCGAAGTTGACATAATTAAATATTATTTTGTTGACTTTGACGTTACTTTTAACGATAACTGGAGCGATTACGTATATAATTCACAAGACATTATCAATTTATCTGGAAAAAAATATCACGGTCAACGTAATTTTGTTAATCGTTTTAAAAAACTTTACGACGGTTTTACCGTTGAACATATAACTAAAAATTTAGTTGAAGATATAAAGCGTTTTTTAACTATTTATTATTCAAATACTGTTAAAGATTCAAAATTGTTTAATGAAGAAAAGGCTAAACTTAATGAAATACTAGACAACTACGATAAATTTGGATTTTATGGATTAGTTATTAAATTTAATGGTGAAATTGTTTCACTTGCGATAGGGGAAAAACGCCACAACGTTATTTTTATTCATATTGAAAAAGCAAACGTAAATTATATAGGCGCATATCAAATGATAGTAAATGAATTTGCAAAAACTTTTGCATTTGACGTTGACTACATTAATAGAGAGGATGATGCCGGTGATTTAGGTTTACGCACGTCAAAACTTTCATATCATCCTATTATGCGACCAAAGAAATTAATTGTTGAAGTTTTATAATTTTTTTAGTATAAAGCAATATTCTTTTTGCTTGAATAAACACATTATATGTGTTATAATAATACGGTAATTATAAATTCGGAGTGACTTATGAGTAAAATTGCAGAAAATATTTATAGAGATATTGACCTTGGTTCTTTAAGAATTAGCGACGTAGGCAAAAAGGTTACGTTAGCCGGTTGGGTTAACGATATTAGAAAGTTGGGTGGACTTACTTTTGTAACCTTACGTGATATGTATGGTATTACGCAAGTTATTTTTAAGGAAAATACTGAAATTGATTTAAATAGAGAAGACGTTGTTTCAATTTCTGGCACGGTTATTGAAAGAGAAAGCAAAAACCCTAATATGCCTACTGGTGATATTGAGGTTTTAGCAGACAGCGTTAAAATTTTAGGTAAATGTACACAAGTTCTTCCTTTTGAAATTAAATCAAGCGATAAAGTTTCCGAAGAAATGCGACTTAAATATAGATACCTTAATTTAAGGGCAGATTACAACCAAAAAATGCTTAAGTTGCGTAGCGATTTATTATTATTTGTAAGAAATTACATGAACAATAATAATTTTACCGAAGTTCAAACTCCTATTTTAACGGCAAGTTCGCCAGAAGGCGCACGTGACTTTTTAGTTCCAAGCCGTCTTAATCCTGGTAAATTTTATGCTCTTCCACAAGCACCACAACAATTTAAGCAATTATTAATGGTGAGTGGTTTAGACAGATACTTCCAAATTGCACCTTGTTTTAGAGATGAAGATGCAAGAGCAGACAGAAGTCCTACTGAATTTTATCAAATCGATCTTGAAATGGCTTTTGCAACGCAAGAAGACGTTTTTAACGTAGTTGAAGGCTTATACGTAGCCATTTTTGAAAAATTTGCCAGCTTTAAAATTGAAAGACCGTTCACGCGTATTAAGTACGTTGACGCAATGCGTGATTATTGTAGCGATAAACCTGATTTACGTAACCCACTTAAAGTAGTTGACGTTACAAACGTATTTTCAGATACCGATTTTATTGTTTTTAAGGATAAAACAATTAAAGCAATTAAGGCAAAAACTAACGGTAAACCACGTAAATTTTACGACAAATTAACAGATTTCTTAAAATCTAGAGAGGCAAAAGGTCTTGCATATTTTGTTGTAAACGATAATGATGAACTTACGGGTGGTGTTTCTAAATTTATTACCGAAAGTCAAAAAACAGCCCTTAAAGAGTTGCTTTCATTTGAAAGTGGCGACAGCGTTTTCTTTGTCGCTGATGAAGAAGATAAGGCAATTAAGTTTACCGGCATGCTTAGAACTGAACTTGCTAATGAATTAGGCTTGATTGATGAAAATGACTTCAAATTCTGTTGGATTGTTGATTTTCCATTTTATGAAAAGGACGACGACGGCAACGTTGCGTTCTCGCACAATCCGTTCAGTATGCCACAGACTTCATTAGAAGAAATTAAGAAAGATCCGTTCTCTGCTGTCGCATATCAGTACGACCTTGTCATAAATGGATATGAAAGTTTATCAGGCGCTGTAAGAAACCACGACCAAAATATGATGGTTGAATTATTTAAGTTGGCAGGTTATGATAAATCTGTTGTTGAAAATAAATTCCCTGCGCTTTATAACGCCTTCTCATTTGGCGCACCACCACATGCTGGGGCAGGCGCTGGCTTTGATAGACTTATGATGCTTTTAACTCACAATGAGTTTATTAGAGACGTGTATGCATTCCCTATGAATAAAAATGCACAAGATCCACTTTGCAACGCTCCGAACGTTGTAGATGATAAAGCGCTCCGTGACGTTCATATTAAAGTTGTATTAGATGATTAAAAAAACGGAGATTTCTCCGTTTTTTAATTTGAAAATTATTTAAAATTATTTTGTATAATGGATTTATTATGATATAATTTTATATCATAGGAGGAAGATATGAGTATTCGTGTTGGTATATTAGGTTACGGCAATTTAGGCCGTGGTGTTGAAAGTGCTATTAATCAAAACGACGATATGGAACTTGTTGCCGTATTTACACATCGTAGCCCAAAAACTATTGAAATTAATTCAAAAAATGTTGGCGTTTACCACGTTGATGATGCTGTGAATATGCAGGATAAAATTGACGTTTTAATAATTTGTGGTGGTAGTGCAACCGATTTACCAAAGCAAACGCCAGAATACGTTAAATATTTCAACGTAATAGATAGTTTTGATACGCATGCACGCATTCCCGAACATTTTGAAAACGTTAATAACGAGGCTTTAAAATCGGGTAAGACTGCTATAATTTCAGTAGGTTGGGACCCTGGTATGTTTTCATTAAACCGTTTGTATGCTCAATCAATTTTACCAGACGGCAAAGATTATACTTTTTGGGGCAAGGGGGTAAGTCAAGGACATTCTGACGCTATTAGAAGAATTGACGGTGTAATAACGGCAAAGCAATATACAATTCCTGTTGAAGATGCTTTAGATAAAGTTAGGAAAGGTGATTGTCCAACGCTTACAACACGTCAAAAACATATACGTGAATGTTTTGTTGTAGTTAAAGAGGATGCTGATAAAGCTCGTATCGAAAAGGAAATTAAAACTATGCCAAATTATTTTGCTGATTATGATACGACTGTGCATTTTATTTCACAGGAAGAATTTGATGCAAATCATAGTGGAATTCCTCACGGTGGTTTTGTTATAAGAACCGGTTTTACAGGCGTTAATCGTGAACATAAGCACGTAATTGAATACAGTCTTAAGCTTGATTCAAATCCTGAATTCACCTCATCTGTTTTAGTTGCGTATGCACGTGCAGTATATAGAATGAATAAAGAAGGTCAAATAGGCTGTAAAACAGTATTTGACGTACCACCGTCTTATTTATCACAAAAATCAAGTTATGAACTTCGTAAAGAATTATTATAAATAAAAAGCACGTCGTTAAGACGTGCTTTTTTAATGTTTTACTAAAAAATAAATATACCTATAATTGCAGAAATTAAAATCATTAAAATAGGCGACGGGGCTTTTTTAACGAATTTTTTATATAAGATACGTGCAATAATTAATGCAAGAATTAATCCAAGTGAAATAAAATCAAATGATGGCGTAACTGTAAAATTACCAAAATTAACGTAAATGCATTCAAGAACCATTATTCCACCAGTTGATAAAATTAAGGCAAGAACGACTGGTTTAAGCCCTTGTAAAAAAGCGTTCACGTATTTATTAGTCTTAAATTTATTAAAGATATTAGCGATTAATAAAATTATAATAAATGCAGGTAGTACAACGCCAAGCGTCGCAAGAAAACTACCAAGTAACCCACCAAAAAAGCCACCATGTGCGCTGCCTAAAACGCTACCGACGTACGTCGCCATATTAACTGCAATCGGGCCAGGTGTTGATTCAGCTATTGCAATAATATTAGAAATTTCTGCAGAAGTTAGCCATCCTTTATCAACGATAAACGCCCTAACTAAAGGAATCATTCCGTATCCACCACCAAAGGCAACGGCTCCTATTAACAAAAAAGTAGTAAAAAGTTCAAGATGAATAAGCATTATTTTGTTTCTCCTTCATCTTGAATTTTATTTTTTGAAGGTAACAGGGTAAAAATTCCTATCAAACCACCAACTAAAATCATAACGATTGTTAAATATGAAAATGAAATAATCTTTATTTCATTTAAAACCATTAAAATAATTACGGAAATAAAGATTAAAATATTAATCCAAGTTGTTTTAAAGTTTTTAAAAAGTTTTATGCCTGCAAATAAAATAATAACAGCAACAGCGCAGGAAATACCTTTGAAAGCTTTTGCTACAATTTTATATTTTAATAAGTCTTGCAAAAATAAAGAAACTATAAAAATTATAATAAAAGATGGTAAAATGACGCCAACGGTTGCAAAAAGTGCACCTAAAAATCCACCTGATTTTTTTCCAATAAACGTTGCCATATTAATTGCAATCGGACCAGGTGTTGATTCTGCTATCGCTATAAGATCTAAAAATTCTTCTTCCGTAACGGCTTTTTTCTTTTCGACAAATTCATTTTCTACAAGTGAAATCATAGCGTATCCACCACCGAAAGTGAATAGACCTATTTTGAAAAAAGTCCAAAAAAGTTTTAATAAATTTTTCATATTAAAAAGTATATCATATTAAAAAATTAAAGTAAATCTTTTAATCTTAAAAAATTTTTAATAAGCAAATTAGTTTTATACTTTTAAAATAGTAAAAGTTTAATTAAAAAAATTAATAAAAATATCTATTGCAATTTTAGTGTTATAATGCTATAATATATTAAAATTTTTAATTGCTAATTTACGCGTGTTTATTAAACATTTTTAAAAAATAGATATTAGATATTTACCAAGGGTTGGTTTTAAGTTTGCGCTTGATAACCAGTCGAAAGTTGAATATTTAGGTTATGGCGAAGGCGAAAGTTACGTAGATAAGCATAATTATACAACAAAAGACGTCTATGAGTTTAATCCTTACAATTTAGACTGTCCATATATCAAGCCACAAGAATACGGCAGTCATTATTCAACTGAATACGTTAAATTTGATAATTTAGAAATTTACGGAAAAAATGACTTTTCGTTTAGTGCTATACCGTATTCACAAGATATGCTTATTGATGCAAAACATGATTTTGAACTTGTAAAAGACGGTAAAACGTACGTCAATATTGACGCAAGTTTATCGGGTATAGGTTCATCTTCTTGCGTGACTGAACTTGATAAAAAATACTGGGCAAAAATGTCGCACAAGTTATCTTTAAGAATTATAGTTAAATAATTTTAACGGCATGGTTTATTGCTATGCCGTTAATTTTTTTTAAAATTGTATACGACTTGAAAAGATGGTTAAAATATTAAATGCAATAATTCTTGCTAAAATTTAAAAATAGTGTTATTATATTAAAAGAAATAAAAGGATGTAAGATTATGGGCTTTTTTTCTTGGTGGAAAGATAGGAATATCGTTATTAAAATTTTATTATTTATCGTCCCGTTAATAATGGGGCTTTTATGGGTTATAGGTAGTTTTTCTAAATTTGATAGACTTATTATGTTCATGATAGGTCTGATAGTTGGTGGTATTTTAATCAACATTTTTTTAGCGCCACATATTTCAACGGTAATCGAATGGTTTAAAGGCGTTTTTGACGCAATTTTTAATTCTTAATTGTACGGCGCTTTATGCGCCTTTTTATTTATGGATAAACTTTTAACTTTTTATATTGAAAAGGATACCGTTTTAAGAAACTTTCTTAAAGCAAACTTTTCAGAAAACATTTCTAAAAGAATAAAAAAATTACTTGGCAATATGAAGTTGAACGGACAACCCGTTATTGCGACGGCAAAATTAAAAGTGGGCGATTGTTTGACCATTTTTCTTGCTGAAAATTCTAAACCTTACAATATTTCAAAAGATTTAGGCTTGCAGATTTTATATAATGACGAAGATTTGCTTGTTGTAAATAAGGGAAAAGGTATTTGTTCAATGTCAACGAATGGTCACGTTGAGGACTGTTTGTTTGCCGGTTTACAGTTTTTATTTCCAAACGAAGTGTTTAGAGTTGTTACACGCCTAGATAAAGATACCGAGGGGCTTGTGTTAGTCGCAAAAAATGCTATAACTCATTCAATTTTAAATGAAAGCGTGATAACTAAAAAATACACGGCTTTATTAGAAGGTGTTATCAAAGAAGACGAATTAGAAATAAACGCACCTATTGCCCGTGGAGAGGGAATAATTAGGCTTGTATCTGAAAACGGGCAACCGTCCATTACAAAATTAAAGGTGTTAAAACGCAATATAGATACAACTGAAGTTGAATTACACCTTTTAACAGGTAGGACACATCAAATAAGAGTTCATACGTCTTATATAGGACATCCTATAGTTGGGGATACGTTGTATGGTAATGCAAAAGGCGACTATAATAGTGGACAACAATTAAAATGTACATATTTATCGTTTTTTCACCCTTTTTTAAAAAAACAAATAGAAATCAAATTATAAAAAATCGCAAATTTTTAAGAAAATTTAAAAAACTGCGATTTTTTTATTATCAAAATATTGCATATTTTATAAAATAATATTAAAATTAAAATATAATAACAATAGGAAAAGGTGAATTTATGAACCACGGCTTTATAAAAGTTGGAGCTTTCACAAAAAAAATAAAAGTGGGCGACGTTGATTTTAACAAAAATCAAATTATTGACGCAGTTAAGCAAGCTGAAGATTTAGGAGTTAAACTTTTAGTTTTCCCAGAATTATCTTTAACTGGATATACAGCAGGCGATTTGTTTGGTTTAAATTTACTTGCTGATAAATGCGTTTTGGCGAGTGAATATATAGTTGATTGCACGAAAAATTTAGACGTTGCTTTCGTTTACGGAATGCCTTATTTATTAAATGGTCGTTTGTATGACGTAGCTGTCGTTGTTTGTCGGGGGGAGGTTTTAGGTATTGTCCCAAAAACAAATTTGTGTAATTATAACGAATTGTATGAAAATAGGTGGTTTTCAACGCCATCAGGCGTAAATGAAGAAGTTAAATTAGGTCGTTTTAATACTATTTTTGGTACAAAATTAATTTTTGAGTGTCATTTGGTAAATAATTTTACTTTTGCATGTGAATTTGGCTCTGATTTAACGGCAATAAATTCTCCTTCTATTGAACACTCGTTAAATGGCGCTCATATTATTGCATGCTTGTCTTGTATGACGGAAATTGTTGGCAAGTCTGAATATATTCGTCAAACAATTTCATCACATTCATCTAAAATTATTGCTGGATACGTCTATTCAGAGTCTGGTGATGGAGAGTCTACTTCCGACGCTGTATTTTCAGGGCAAAATATTGTTTGTGAAAATGGTAAATTATTAGCTGAAAGCAAACTTTTTAATAATGATTTAGTGGTGTCTGAAATCGACGTCGATTATATTTTGCACGAAAGAGTAAAGCGTATTAAGTGTGAAAACCTTTCTTCTTATAAAAAAATAAAATTTGATCTTTCAATTTCTGAAACAAAGCTAACAAGAAAATACTCTAAAACTCCGTTTGTTTCGGATATTGCATCAGAAAGAAATCAAAGAGCTGAACTTATTCTTACTATGCAAGCAAACGGCTTAAAGGCGAGAATAGAGCATACTTATGCTAAAACTGTTGTCATAGGTTTGTCTGGTGGGCTTGATTCTACGTTGGCGCTTTTGGTCGCTTATAGGGCAATAAATATGTTAGGTCGTAATCCAAAAGAAATTATAGGTGTTACAATGCCGTGCTTTGGTACAACTTCGCGCACGCTGACAAACACTATAATGCTTGCTAAAACGCTAGGAATTACGCTTAAAAAGATAGATATTTCAAAGGCTGTTACTAGGCATTTAAAAGATATTAAACATGACCTTAATACTTACGACGTAACTTTTGAAAACGCTCAAGCAAGAGAGCGTACGCAGGTTATAATGGATATTTCAAATATGACAAATGGGTTTGTTGTCGGGACGGGTGATTTAAGTGAATTAGCTTTAGGCTGGGCAACTTATAACGGCGATCATATGTCAATGTACGGCGTAAATGCATCTATTCCAAAAACGCTTGTAAGACATTTGGTGCATTACGTAGCGTTAAATTCAAAACCTAAACTAAAAGCAATTTTATTTGATATTTTAGATACGCCTGTTAGTCCAGAACTTTTACCGGCTGTTGACGATCAAATAGCGCAAAAAACTGAAGAAATTGTTGGTCCTTACGTGTTGCATGATTTTTATTTACATGCGTTTGTTAGATTAGGATTTTCACCAAAGAAGATTTTTAGAATTGCAAAATACGTATTTGAAAACGACTTTGACGACGAAACGTTATTAAAATGGTTAAAAACTTTCATTAAAAGGTTTTTCACACAGCAATTTAAGCGTTCCTGTGTGCCTGATGGTGTAAAGGTAGGTACGGTTGCCTTATCCCCTCGTGGCGACTGGAAAATGCCAAGTGATGCACATTTTAAATTATGGATTGATGAATTAAATGAAATATAATTATGGTAATAAATAACGTAAGATTAAATATAGGTGAATCTAACGACGTGCTTAAAACAAGGTGTTGTAAGCAAGCAAAGATTCCTGAAAATAAAATTAAATATTTCAAAATATTAAAAAAATCATTAGATGCAAGAAAGAAAAACGATATTCATTACGTTTGCTCTGTGGAAATTTCGGATAAAATACTTGATAAAAGCAGTATAATCTCTCAACCTGTTAATAAACCAAAGGGTAATACCGTAATTATAGGTAGTGGGCCTGCAGGTTTGTTTTCAGCACTTATTTTAGCAAGGGCAGGATTTAATCCTATCGTAATTGAACGTGGTGGTAACGTTGACGAGAGAAAGGCTTGTATTGAAGATTTTATTAAAACAAAAAAACTAAACGTTGAGTGTAACGTTCAGTTTGGCGAAGGTGGTGCCGGCACTTTTTCTGATGGAAAACTTAATACGGGCGTTAAATCTGAAAATAAAGATTTTGTATTAAATGAATTTTATTCGCACGGGGCTAATGAGGAAATTTTATATTCTAATAAACCACATATAGGAAGCGACGTTTTGCCACTTGTTGTTAAAAATATTCGTGAAGAAATAATTTCACTTGGTGGTAAGTTTATTTTTAATGCTTGTTTTAACGACCTTGAAATCAAAAACGAAACCGTTTTAAGTATAAATTACCTTAAAAACGGAATAAATAATACAATTTGTGTAGAAAATTTAATTATAGCGATAGGGCATTCTTCAAGAGATACTTATAAAATGTTGTATTCTAAAGGTATTTCTATGGAGAAAAAGGATACGGCAATAGGGTTTAGAATTGAGCATTTACAATCGGATATAAATAAGGCGCAGTATGGCGAAAATTACGATAAAAGATTGCCGACTGCTGATTATAGATTAACTAGCAACGTGTCTACACGTGGAGTTTTTACATTTTGTATGTGTCCAGGTGGATACGTTATGCCTGCAACGAGTGTTGAAAATGCTGTTGTTACAAATGGAATGAGCCTATCTAAACGTGATGGGGTAAATTCAAATAGCGCATTAGTTGTTCAAGTTAAAAAAGAAGATTACCCAGGCGACGTCCTTTCGGGTATTGAATTTATTGAAAATTTAGAGAAAAAAGCATACGACATAGGTGGTGGCGATTATGTTGCGCCTTGCCAATTAGTAGGTGATTTTTTATCGGGGAAGGACAGTTCTTCATTTAAAAAGGTCAAGCCAACGTATCCGTTAGGTGTTAAATTTGCTAGACTTGATACTTTTTTACCAAATTATTTAATTGAACCGTTAAAAAAAGCAATTATAGATATGAATAGTCGCTTAAATGGCTTTTGCGATAACGACGCTATTTTAACGGCAGTAGAAACAAGGACTTCTTCACCTATTAGAATTTTAAGGGGGGAGAATTTGTCTTCAATTAACGCAAATAACCTTTATCCTATAGGAGAGGTCGGCTATGCAGGTGGTATTATGAGTTCTGCTTTAGATGGCGTAAAAGTTGCAAATCAAATTATTAATAAGTATAATTAATATCTAATGATATTTAATATAATTATGTTAGACATAATTACATAATTAGAGGTGTGAAATGAAAAAAATAGCAATAATTACAGGTGCATCAAGTGGAATAGGTAAAGAATTTGCATTAAAACTAAATACTTATGATAAATTTGACGAGGTTTGGGTTATTGCTAGAAATTTAGATAAACTAAACGAGTTAAAAGGCCAAATCCCTTTTCCTATAAAGCCTATTTCGCTTGATTTATCCAAAGAAGAAAGCATTGAGCAATTTACACAAATGCTTAAAGAAGAAAATCCATGTATTTCGCTTTTGATTAATTGTAGTGGATATGGTAAATTCCAAAAATCAACTGAATATTCTTTAGATATTAATATGAATATGGTTGATTTAAACTGTAAAGCATTAATGGGTTTATGCTTAACATCCATTCCTTATATGATAAAAGGCTCAAAAATAATTAATATTGCATCTGTTGCAGCATATCAACCGATACCGTATTTAAACGTTTACGCTGCAACTAAAGCGTTTGTTATGTATTTTTCAAGAGCATTAAATTCGGAGCTAAAGCCTGATGGAATTTCCGTTATGGCAGTTTGTCCATTTTGGACAAAAACGGCTTTTTTTGATAGAGCTGTATTAGACGGTGAGCCCGTCGTAAAAAAGTACGTTGCTATGTACGATCCTAAAGACGTTGTTAAGCGTGCGTATAAAGATTTAAAAAGGGGCAAAGACGTTTCAATATATGGTTTTAAGGCAAAGGCTCAAACTTTACTTGTAAAACTTTTACCTCACTCACTTGTAATGAAAATCTGGAAAAAACAACAAAAACTCAAATAAATTAAAAAGAGGACGTTAAAACGTTCTCTTTTTTAAATTTATATAAATTTAAATTAGGTCTTTAATTGAAAAAAATTATATATTATGATATAATTTTAATTATGAACGCAAAAGTTGAAAATATTTTATTAAAATTAAATGAAACACAGTTAAAACCTGTTATGGATACCGAAGGGCACGTTCTTGTAATAGCTGGTGCTGGAAGTGGAAAAACACGTGTTTTAACAAGCAGAATAGCTTATCTTGTTTTAGAAAAATCTATTAAACCGAGTGAGATTTTAGCAATTACGTTTACTAACAAGGCAGCGTCTGAAATGAAAGAGCGTCTATCTAATTATATTGACGACGTTGA
Organism: Christensenellaceae bacterium; assembly: GCA_045593005.1. Taxonomy (GTDB): domain Bacteria; phylum Bacillota; class Clostridia; order Christensenellales; family Borkfalkiaceae; genus UBA11475. The sequence goes on from JAZNVV010000031.1 coordinate 11,627, forward strand.
ATATATGTGGTGTTCTACAATTCACAGTATGTGTGTTAGAATTCTTCGCAACACTATCGACAGGCTTGGCTATACTAAAGATTTTACTATTTATGATGATTCTGATAAAGAAAAAGTTATCAAACGCATTTGTCAATCAATGGGGTTAGAGGCCGACAAATACGTAAAAGCATCAAAAAATTATATTTCTGAAGCAAAAAATAGATATCAAACGCCAAAAGATTTTTTAGACGAACACGAGCATCTTCCAAACATTAAGATTTTTTATGAAATTATGACGCAGTACGAACAAACGTTATTTCGTTCTAATTCGCTTGATTTTGATGATTTACTTGTTAAAGTCGTTAAAATTTTTCTTGATTTTCCTGAAGTTTCCGAATATTATGCGCGTAAATTTAAGTATATTCACGTTGATGAATTTCAGGATACTAACCGTGTACAATTTTTAATAGTTAAAATTTTAGCAAGTTATCATAAAAATTTATTCGTCGTTGGTGATGACGACCAAAGTATTTATGGCTGGCGTGGTGCTGATATTGATAATATTTTAGATTTTGATAAGATTTTCAAAGGGACTAAAGTATATAAACTTGAACGTAATTACCGTTCTACGAAAAAGATATTAAACCTTGCGAATAAAATTATTGAAAAGAACGAAAGCCGTCGCAAAAAAGTTTTATGGACTGATAATGCCGACGGAAACGATATAGTTTATTACGACGCTATTGACGAAAGGTCGGAGGCTGGCTACGTTGCCTTACAAATTAAAACGTTAATGGCAAAGTATAATTACGATTACCGTGATTTTGCTGTTTTAATGAGATTGAACGCCTTATCACGTGGTTTTGAACAAGAATTTTTAAAATACGGTTTACCGTACAAGGTTTTTGGAGGTTTTAAGTTCTTTGAACGTAAAGAAGTTAAAGACGTTTTAGGATATTTAAAACTTGTAAATAATCCACGTGATGATGAATCTTTTTTACGTGTTATCAACTGTCCAAAGCGTGGCATAGGGGAAAAGACTATAAACGCACTTTTGGCGTATAGCGCACAAACTGGTTATTCATTGTTTGATTCACTTGCTAAAATTGAGTTTATTGAAGATATAAATTCGGGCGCAAAATCTAAACTTATTGCTTTTAGAACGCTTATGTATTCGCTTGGCGAAAAAGTGTCAGAAATGCCTTTTGATGATTTTATTAAAGTAGTTATTGATGATACTAACATTAAAAGTATGTACGTCGAAGATACTGAAGATAATCAAAACCGATTGATGAATATTGACGAATTTGTTAACGCATCAATAGAATTTAAAAAGGATAATATTGATGCCACTTTATCCGATTATATCAATTCAATTACGTTAAGTAGTGATTCTGATGATATTAATTCAAATAACGCAGTCGCTCTTGCGACAATTCACTCGGTAAAAGGGCTTGAATTTAAGTGCGTATTTATTTGTGGGTTAGAAGAAGGCATTTTTCCTATTTCACGTTCTATCGACGACGGCTCGGAGGAAGAAGAACGTCGACTTATGTACGTTTCAATTACTAGGGCAGAAAAAGAATTATTTTTAACTAAAGCAAATTCAAGATATTTACACGGTGAAAGAAAAATTTTATCGCCATCAAGATATTTGAAAGATTGTGGTGTAATAAAAGAAAAACCACAACGCCAAAACGATTATTATTTAGATAAAAAGAACGATTATATTCCGTTTGGCGACGACACTCCTGCAAGTTCCGGGCTTGGTGGATATTCGTCAAATTTTGCAAAGTCGCATCTTGAAAAGAATATGCGAGACCTTGAAAAACAAAAAAATATAGATTATTCAAAGTATAAGCAGGGCGTTAAGGTTAAACACGTCAAGTTTGGCATAGGGACTATTAGGTCAGTTTTTGGTAGTGGGCCTTCTATGATTGCCGAAGTTGTTTTCCCTGATTTTGGCTTAAAAAAATTAGCAGTTAAATTTACGCCTATGGAGATTTATAATGGATAGAATGCGTGAACTTGTTGACTTATTAAACAAGTATGGGTATGAATATTATAATTTAGATAATCCTACCGTTTCCGACGGGGAATACGACGCTTTATATGATGAGTTAAAGCGTTTAGAACGTGAAAGCGGCACAGTTTATCCTGATTCTCCAACAAAACGTGTTGGAGGAGAGCCTATTAGCGAATTTTTAAAACATAAACATATTCAAAGACTTTACAGTTTGGATAAGGGAACGTCTTTTGATGAATTAACTGCGTTTGAAAATCGTATTAAAAAAATAACCGATAAAAAAATAGAATATACCGTTGAATATAAGTTTGACGGCTTGACAATATGCTTAACTTATGAAAATGGCTATTTTGTAAGGGCAACAACACGTGGTAACGGTGTTGAAGGGGAGGACGTTACTGCACAAGCGTTGACCATTAAAAGTTTTCCACTTGCTATCGATTATAAAGGCACGCTTGAAGTACAGGGTGAGGCAATAATTCGTTTATCCGTTTTAGAAAAATACAACCAAACAGCTAAAGAGCCTCTTAAAAATGCACGTAATGCCGTTGCTGGCGCAATTAGAAATTTAGACCCTAAAATTACAGAAATGCGCAAACCTGAAATTATGTTTTATAACGTTAATTATATGTCAACGGGTAATTTGGCATCACAATCAGAACACGTTGAATTTTTGAAAAAAAATAAGTTTAACGTCCATCCGTTTTTTGTTAAATGTGCTAATATTAATGAGGTTATGTCAGTAATAAACGATATAAATATTACAAGAAAAAATCTTGATATTTTAACTGACGGGGCAGTAATTAAAGTTGATAACGTTGCGCTTCGTGATGAACTTGGTTTTACGGATAAATTTCCACGCTGGGCAATCGCTTATAAGTTCCCTGCAGAAGAAGTTACGACAATATTAAAGGACGTAAAGTGGCAAGTCGGGAGAACTGGTAAATTAACGCCTCTTGCAATTTTAGATCCAGTTGATCTTGGTGGTGTAAGAGTTCAAAAAGCTACGCTTAACAATTATGGCGATATTATAAGAAAAAAGGTAAAAATAAATTCACGCGTGCTTATTAGAAGAAGTAACGACGTTATTCCTGAAATTTTAGGTGTTACTGAAACTTTTGACGACAGTTTAGACGTAGTTAAACCAACAATTTGTCCATATTGTGGAAGTAAAATTATTGAAGTAGGTGCAAATATCGTATGTCCAAATAATGATTGTCGACCAAGAGTTATTGCAAAACTTACTAATTTTGCATCTAAAAACGGTATGGATATAGACGGTTTTTCGGAAATGACAGCGTCGCAATTATTTGACTATTTAAACGTTAAAAATTTCTCTGATTTATATAAATTAACAAAAGAGCAACTTTTAACGTTAGAAGGCTTTAAGGAACAAAAAACCAACAATTTATTAAAAGCAATAACTAAATCAAAAACAGTAGATTTTTCCAAATTTATTTACGCATTAGGAATTGATAATATAGGCAAAAAAACAGCTAACGATTTAGCTGAAAAATTTGTTTCTATCGACAATTTATTTAATGCCACTTATGAAGATTTAATTGCTATTGATGATTTTGGCGAAATTATGGCAAAAGGCGTAGTTGAATATTTTGCAAATCAAGAAAATATTGCTGAAATTAACGAGCTATTATCTTGTGGAATAAATATTGTTTTTGAAACAGTATCTGGCGAAGGTGTGTTTAACGGGGAAAAAGTTGTTTTAACCGGTACGCTTACAATTAAAAGAGATGAGGCAAGTAAACTTATTAAAGAAAACGGTGGAGAGGTTGTTTCATCTGTTTCAAAAAATACTACTATCGTTTTAGCAGGTGAAAATGCTGGTAGCAAACTTGATAAAGCAAGGGCGCTTGGCATTAGAATTATTGATGAAACCGAATTTATGGCGTTATTAAATAAATAATTTTACTTAAATGTTAAAATATCTTGACATAATTTTGTAAAATTCAAGTAGGATTTGCTTTTATTTTTTATTATTTAATATTTATAGTAAATAAATTTTGGTATAATTTAAGTAGTAAAAATAAAAAGGAGATTTCAAATGAAATTGCCAAAAATTAAATTTACAGCAGTTGGAGATATATTAATTCAGCGTTTGATATCAACCGATTATGAAGGTTTTAATGAATTAAGTAACTATATTCGCAAAGGTGATGCTCGTTTTTTTAATTTTGAATCTATAATTTATAAAGAAGGTATTTGGGGCAATCAGTTTAACGGTGGCTCGCATCATTATTCCGATAAAAAAACGCTTGATATTATCGAAAAATACGGCTTTAATATGACTACTTTTGCAAACAATCATACTTTTGACTGGGGATATGGTGGATTATTATCTACGTTAGAAGCCTTAAACGAGTCTAATTTTATTCATACTGGTGTCGGCAAAAACCTTGATGAAGCATCAGCTCCTGTATATTTAGAAACTCCAAATGGAAGAATTGCGCTAATTTCAATGACTTCATCATTTTGCAACGTGGCAGCAATGGCTGGAAAACAATCACGTAGAATTATTGGTCGTCCAGGTGTAAACGCTTTACGTGTTAACCGTTATTTAGAACTTACTAAAGATAATATTAAATTATTTGATGAAATTGCTGAAGAAAGTGGCATTAACTCTGAAATTTCAATTTCAAGGGCAGAAGGATACGTTGCAAAAAAGGAAAGTATTGATAACGTTGAACTTGGTTGGCACTTGCGTTGTGTATCTGGGAATAAAAACAAGTATCACGTTGATTTAGTAGAAAGTGATATGAAACGGCTTGAAAAATCTATTTATCAAGCAAAAGAACAAGCAGACTATATATTAGTTAGTATTCATTCACACGAAAATGAAGGGAATTCAAAGGAAAATCCTGCTAGTTTCTTAGTTGAATTTGCGCATCGTTGTATTGATATGGGTGCACATGCCGTAATAGGACACGGTCCACACTTATTACGTCCATTAGAAATTTATAAAAATCGTCCTATATTTTATTCGCTTGGCGATTTTATTTTGCACAACGAAAGCTTAAACTTTGCTCCTGAAGACTTTTATGAAAAATACGGTTTAACTTCTGATGACCCTATTTGCGAAGCCTATCGCAAACGTTCGCACAACTATACGGTAGGACTTTTAACAGATAGACGTATGCTTGAATCTGTTATTCCATATTTTGAAATGGAAAACGGTGAACTAACACACCTTGAATTATTGCCTATTGAACTTGGTTTTGACGAGCCACGTTATCGAAAGGGAAACCCAAAAGTTTGCACAGATAGGGGAATTTTAGAAAGATACGCTGAAATGTCAGCACCGTACGGAACAAAGATGAAGATAAATTCAAACGGAATTGCCGTCGTGGATTTAAAATAAACAAATAAATAAGGGATTGCTTTAGTTTATAACGTTTAAGCAGTCCCTATTTTTAATTATTAGTGAAAACTTATCAAAAATATTTGTTTTATAGTGATTTATGTGATATTATAATATATATATTATAAGTTGGGTATTTTATATGTATAGTATGACAGGATACGGCAAAGCCGAATACAAAAAAAACGGTCTGCAAATAACGATAGAGTTAAAGACCGTAAATAATAGGAATTTAGATATTATTACTAAAATTCCAAGGGTATTTATTCAGTTTGAAGATGCTATTAGAGGCGCTATTAAAGAAAAATTATTACGTGGTAGGGTTGACGTATACGTTAATTTTAGCGATAAAAATGATAGAAATATTACCTTAAACGTCAATCATTCGCTTGCAAAAGCATATTTTAACGCATCTTGCGATATATCGGAAAGATTAGGTCTTACAAACGATATAAACGTCACAAGAATAATGTTTTCTCCTGACGTAATTACTTCTGATGAAGAATCGGGTGATTATAGCGACTTAAAAGACGTAATAGTTAATTTAACAAACGACGCATTAGATGCCCTTAACGAAATGCGTGGGGTTGAAGGTGATAAACTTGTCCAAGATATGTGCGCAAGAATGAAAGCCATTGAAGAAACGGTGGCTAAAATTAAAGAGCGCGCACCTTTCGTTGCTCAAGATTACAAAGCAAAACTTACAGATCGCATTAAGACTGCGTTATCGGGTGTTGATTTTGATGAGGCAAGGCTTTTAACAGAAGTAGCTTTTTTTACTGATAAATCTAATATTGATGAGGAATTAACTCGTTTAACCTCGCATATAGGTCAGTTTTACGATATTATTAAGCAAGACGGGGCTGGTAAAAAGTTGGATTTTCTTATTCAAGAATTTAATAGAGAAACGAATACTATTTGTTCAAAATCAAACGATTTATCAATAACAAATTACGGTTTATCATTAAAAAATGAAATCGAAAAGATAAGAGAGCAGGTGCAAAATTTAGAATAATGAGGAACGTTTTATTTGTAATTTCAGGTCCGTCGGGCGTTGGTAAGGGTACAATCGCAAAAATTTTAACAGATAAACACAATTTATCTTTAAGCATTTCTTGTACCACACGTAGCCCAAGAATAGGTGAGATCGACGGGGTAAGCTATTTTTTCATTTCAAAAAACGATTTTAAGGAAAAAATAAAAAATAACGCATTTTTAGAATATTCAGAACATTTCGACAATTTTTACGGCACACCAAATGCGTTTGTGATGGACAAACTAAAAACGAGTGACGTATTGCTTGAAATTGACGTAAACGGCGCACTTGCTGTTAAAGATTCTTTTCCTGATGCAGTTTTGATTATGGTAACGCCACCGTCGTTAGACGAATTAAAAAATAGGCTTATCCATAGAGGGACGGAAAGCATTGAAAAGATTGAAAATAGAATTTCAAGGGTTAAATACGAACTGCAAAAGCAAGACAAATATGATTACGTCGTTATCAATGATAATCTTGATAATGCCGTAAGCGATATATTAAATATTATTCATAACGAAAAAACAAAGTAAGGAGATTAATTATGATACAAGAACCTGAAACCGACGTATTAGTTGAAAAAGTAGGCTCAAAATACGCTCTTTGTGTAGTAGCATCTAAAAGAGCAAGACAGATTTTTGAACAGGAACAAAAGGTAGACACAATTATTCCTACAATGGATAAAAAACCACTTTCTACTGCTGCTGATGAAATTTTTGACGGCAAACTTATTGCTGTAAACGATTAAATCTATATGTTCATTAAGCGTTCCTTAATGAACATATTTTTCTAAAGGGTATGTTTGCTGACGTTATAGTTGATATCGCTTCAAGTGAAGTCGATAAAATATTTGAATATAGTTTTAGTGACGACAAAATAGTGGCAGGTAGCAGGGTTGTCGTTCCTTTTGGCACTAAAAAAATATTTGGTATTGTTATTAACGTTAAACAAATTTCAGAATATCCACCTGAAAAAATTAAGCCGATAATTAGATTGCTTGAGGACGTTCCTGCATTAACTAATGAAGCCTTGCTTTTAATGGATTATATCCGAAAAAAATATTATATTAGCACAGCGCTTGCATTACGCTTGTTTTTACCTAGCGAAATGCGACTTGGAAAAGTTAAAGAACTACTTGTTACTTATGCTGAATTAGTTTTAAATGAAAATGACGTTAAAAACGTTATTTTATCATTGCGTTCAACGGCAAAACAACAAATACGCGCATTAAATTACTTAAAAGAAAACAAAAAAGTAAAGTTAAGCGTTTTAAATAATGAATTTTCTTATAGCGCAATACAATCACTTATAAAAAACGGATACGTTAAAACCTACTCGCAAAAACAGTTAAGAGCACCTTATGGTAATCTAAATTTTACTGATAGAAATATTGTGCTTACTGATGCGCAACAAAACGCAATTAATTCTATAAATTCTACCGAAAAACAAGTAACGCTTTTACACGGTGTTACTGGTAGTGGAAAAACGGAAGTTTATCTTAATTTAATTAGCCAAACGATAGCGAATGATAAAACGGCGATAATGCTTGTGCCTGAAATTGCTTTAACGCCACAAATGTTAAAACAGTTGCGCGCAAGATTTGGTGATACTGCTGCGATATTGCATAGTGGCTTATCTAACGGAGAGCGTTTTGATGAATGGTGGAGAATTCGCAATGGAGACGCAAAAATCGTTATAGGCGCGCGTAGTGCAATTTTTGCGCCTGTTGAAAATTTAGGATTAATTATTATTGATGAGGAACACGATTCAAGTTATTCAAGCGAGCAGGCTCCAAGATATAAAACGCTTGAAATTGCTCAATTTAGAGCAAAATTTTCCAACGCGAAAATCGTTTTAGGTAGTGCAACTCCTGCTGTAGAAAGTTATTTATTAGCAAAATCGGGCGAGTATAACTTGGTAAAGATGCCTGATAGAATAAACCGTCACCCTTTGCCTGAAGTTATTATTGCCGATATGAAGGCTGAAGTGAGAAGAGGTAATAACACCATTTTTTCTTCGCACCTAAAAGACGAATTATCAGATTGTTTAAAAAAAGGCAATCAAGCAATACTTTTTTTAAACCAAAGAGGGTATTCAAAAAGTGTAATTTGTACCGAATGTGGACACGTGCACAAATGTGATGCTTGCGACGTTGCTTTAACCTATCATTCTGAAGATAATTCACTTTTATGTCACTATTGTGGCGCAAAATATAAAATGGTTACTTCTTGTATAAATTGTGGCAGTAAATATCTTAAATATAGTGGTACGGGAACTGAAAAAATAGTTTACGACTTAAAAAAGATGTTCAAGGACGCTCGCATTTTAAGAATGGACAGGGATACTACGGCAACAAAAGAAGGGCATTATAAAATTCTAAAAGAATTTTCCGACCACAAGGCTGATATTTTAGTTGGTACGCAAATGATTGCAAAAGGACACGATTTTCCAAAAGTAACGCTTGTAGGAATTCTTGATGCTGATATGAGTTTGCATTTTTCCGATTTTAGAAGTGGGGAAAGGACTTTTCAGCTTATAACTCAAGTTGCAGGGCGTTCAGGCAGGGCAGAGGAAACTGGAAAAGTTGTTTTGCAAACGTACACGCCTGAAAATTTTATATTAAGACAGGCAGTTAAATACAACTATGAAAAAATGTACGAGCATGAAATTTCCGTTCGTAAAGCGACAGGCTTTCCACCGTTTACGGATATAATTAGAGTTATCGTTTCATCTTTAGACGAAGATTTATCTGTAAACACCACGAGAGAAGTTTATAATAAAATTTCAGACATAAGATCGGTAAATGACGGCGTATTCAAGTTTTTAGCGTGTATGAAAGCGCCTATAAAAAAACTACAAAACAAATATAGATATCAAGTTATTATGCGTATTTCTGCAAATAGACAAGATATAATAAATAAAATTAACGAATTTTGTGAATTATATAATAACAAAACTACAAACGTTTACGTTGAAGTAAACCCTAATAATCTTAACTAAAGGTGATATTATGGCTATAAGAAATATTATACAAGTTGGAGACGATACGTTACGCAAAAAATCGGTTGAAGTAACCGAATTTGACGAGAAATTACACGTCTTACTTGACGATATGGCAGATACTTTAAGATATGCTGACGGTGCAGGTCTTGCAGCACCACAAGTCGGCGTACTTAAAAGGGTATTTATCGTTATGATTGATGACGTCATTTACGAATTTATAAACCCACGTTTTATCAAGACGAAAGGTGTTCAAAAGGGGCAGGAGGGCTGTCTTTCTGTTAAGGGCAAGTTTGGCAAAGTTCAGCGTTTTATGAACGTTGATTTACTTGCTGAAAACCGTGATGGCGAAACTTTCCGTTTTAAAGCGAGTGGATTTTTTGCAAGAGCAATTCAACACGAATACGACCATTTAGAAGGTATTTTATATATTGATAAAGCAACGGATATTGAAGGGGAATAAATGAAGATAGTTTATTTAGGCACGCCAGATTTTGCAGTTTTACCGTTAAAAAAAATATTTGATGCAGGCTATGAAATTTTAGGCGTAGTAACACAACCCGATAAAGCAGTTGGTAGAAAGCAAATTTTCACGCCTTCACCAGTAAAGCAAACGGCGTTAGAACTTGGCTTAAAAGTATTACAGTACGATAAAATTCGTGACGAAGGTGTTGAAGACTTAAAAAACCTTAAGCCAGACCTTATGGTTACGTGTGCTTACGGACAGATATTGTCGCAAGAAATTTTAGATATACCAACGCTTGGTACAATAAATATTCACGCGTCGTTATTGCCAAAATTACGTGGGTCAAGCCCTATTCAATGGTCGATAATTAATGGTGATAAGGTAACAGGCGTTACTATTATGATGACCGAACTTGGCATAGACACGGGCGATATTATTCTTAAAAAAGAGTTAACAATCGGCACTGATGAAACTGCTGGCGAACTTTTTGATAGGTTGTCCGTTTTAGGTGCAGACGCTATTATTGAAGCGCTTGAACTTTTTAAGAACAATAAAGTAGTTAAAACCCCACAAAATCACAGCGAAGCAACTTTTACCAAAATGCTCAAAAAAGAATTTGGCAAAATTGACTTTAATAATGATGCAAAAGTTATTCATAACCTTGTTCGCGGGCTAAACCCTTGGCCGATAGCGTTTACGTCACTTAATGGTGAAGTTATTAAAATTTATAAAACAAAAGTTATTAAAGGGGAAGACGCATCTGGCAAAATTGTCAAGTGTGATGAAAAGAACGGTTTAATTATCGCGTGTAAAAAAGACTTTATTGAGGTATTAGAGTTACAACGTGCAGGTGGTAAAAGAATGAACGCTAAAGATTTTTTACGTGGTTTTAAGGTAAGCGAAGGAACAATAATTAATGATTGATTATTTTTATGATGCGTACGTTATTTTAAATAAAGTTTATAGTGAAGGTTCTTTTGTAAAACAGGCGATATCTTCTACAATCATTGAAGAAAAATATCGTAATGCAACGGTTAAGACTGTTTACGGTGTTTTAGATAGAGATATTGAACTTTCTTATTATATAAAATTACTTTCCGATAAAAATCCAAAACTTGTAATACGCACTATATTAAAAATTTCTATTTATACAATTAAATATCTTAAAAAAGCGCCTTATGCAGTTATTGATAGCGCTGTTGAACTCACTAAAAAATTAGGCAAAAAAGCAATGAGTGGTTTTGTTAATGCAGTATTAAGAAGGTTTTGCCGTGAAGATTTTCCTATGCCATGTGATAATTTAGAAAGACTTTCCGTTGAATATTCATATCCGGATTACGCTGTCAAAATGCTAATATCAGATTACGGAGAAGATTTAGCAAAAAAAATTATGTCGTATGAAAACGATAGTTCATACCTGGCGTTTTTTAATTATGACGGGCATCAATATTTAAATAAAAACAATATAGATTATACTTTAACACCTTTTGAAAATTTGTTTGAAGTTAAAAATTTTAACAAAAACGACGGGTTTGATAAAGGTATATACACATATCAAAATATCGGCTCATTTGCCATTTGTGACGTGGTTGATGGTGGGGAAAGTTTAATTGACGTGTGTTCTGCGCCTGGTGGTAAAAGCGTAAATTTGTCTTATAAATTTAATAACGTTACGTCGCTTGAATTGCACGTGCATAGAGTTGAACTTATAAAAAAATATTGCCAACGTATGAAAGTAACTAACGTAAAAGCGTTGCAACACGATTCAACTGTTATAATTCCTGAATTTATAGGTAAGTTTGATGCTTGTCTTTGCGACGTACCTTGTAGTGGTTTTGGCGTTGTTTTTGAGAACCCTGATATTAAATTAAATAGGGATGTTTCTTCTATACAAGAATTATGCAACATACAATATGCAATTTTAGAAACGTCGTCAAACTACGTTAAAAAAGGTGGATATTTATATTATTCGACTTGCTCTGTTTTTAAGTGTGAAAATCAGTTAAACGTCGATAAATTTTTAGAAAATCATAAAGATTTTATTCAAGAAGATATTGACAGTAAATTACCAAATTTAAAAGTAGGAAAGGGCGTACAATTTTTACCACATATTTCAGGTGGTGGATTTTTCGTCGCCAAATTAAAAAAGATTAATTAATGTTTTTAGCAGATTTTAGTTTAGAACAATTAAATATTTTTCTTAAAGAACTAGGTGAGCCGTCATTTAGAGCAAAACAGCTATTTTTGGCAAGTCA
>JAZNVV010000032.1:0-6907 GCA_045593005.1 Christensenellaceae bacterium
GATAGCATCCGGCAGCAGTTCTTATGAGGAACTGTTCAGTCCCCAGCGAGTGGATATGGCGATGATGGGAGAAGTGGTGCGGGAAGGGGTACAGGCGGTAAAGGGGCTGATGCGGCGAAACTTAGCCGTGCCCCGGGATACGCTGGACAATCTGCCAAAAGACCACGGCGGCGTGGTGCAGACTGCGGATGGAAAGGCGGGGGTGTACAAGGATGATGAGGGGAGGATATACATAGTGGATGTGCGCTGTCCCCACATGGGCTGTCAGGTGGAATGGAATCCTGATGAGAAAAGCTGGGACTGCCCCTGCCATGGCTCGCGGTTTGATTATATGGGCAATCTGATAGACAATCCCGCACAGGAGAATTTGGACAGAATAGAATAAATAAGCATTAAAACAAAAGACATCCCGATGGATGTCTCTTGTATTTGGTGCGGCCAGTGAGACTTGAACTCACACGGTCTCCCATACGCCCCTCAAACGTACGCGTCTGCCAGTTCCGCCACGCTCGCAACTTTTTAAGCCTATTTATTTTATACAATTTATATTTATTTGTCAAGGATATGAACGTATAATTTTGAATACTTTTTAGTTGTTTTTTTAATTTTTTTCAAATAGTCGGCAGTTTCTTTATACGGCACACTAAAAAAAGTTTTTCCATCACTTGAATATTTTTCATCTTTTAGCCATTGCGCGACCTTTCCTTCCCCTGCATTATAAGCGCATAAAGCAGTTTCAACGTTGCCAAATCTGACTATTAACGTTTTTAAATAATAAACGCCAATCCGTATATTATCACTTGCATCAAAAAGAGAATATTCACTTTCGCCCAACTTTTTTGCAACGTAATCTGCTGTTGAAGGCTTTAACTGCATAAGCCCCACGGCACCTTTATTGCTAACTGCATCTTTATTGAAACTGCTTTCCGTCTTAATTACTGCAAAAACAAGCGCTTTATCTACTTCAAACTCTTCGCAAACGGAAAATACTTCTTCAGAATATTTTAACGGATAAAAATAATGCCTTTGGGCAACGTGCCATACAATAATAGCAAGCGTTACCAAAAAGGCAATCATTAAGGGTATTAAAAAATTACCCGATTTTATTTTTGACCGTTTCAAACACATACCTTAATTTATCCCTTAATTCGTCAATAGAACCGTCGTTACAAATAATAGTATGCGCGTTTTTATCTAATTTTGCATAGTCAAACTGATTTTTTACACGTTTAATAACTTCGTCAGCCGAAATTCCGTCGCGCTCGGTAACCGATTTAATACGGCTATTTAGGTCTCTTAAAACAACGATAACCATATCAAAATCATTTTCTAATTTACATTCGAATAAAAGAGGAACTTCAACAACGCAAATGCCACGAACAGCGCTCATAAGGTCATTGAGTTTAGAGATAATTGCAGAATGTGTTAAAGCGTTAAGTTTTTTAAGTTCCGACTTGTCGGAAAAAACTATTTTAGCAAGGCGCTTTCTTAAAACCCTTCCGTCAGAAGAAAACACACCGTCGCCAAACAGTTCCCTAACCCTATCACGCATAGATTGATCACGATAAATAGTACGTGCAATTTTGTCACACGAAAAACATTTTAGTTTTAGTTCTTTTGCGACGGAAAGAGCAAGAGATTTCCCACTGCCTATCCCACCTGTAACAGCAATTTTGTAAACCATAATTATTTTGCATCAAACCACGTTTCGCCTATTTCCGTTTCTACGGTGAGCGGAACAACAAGTTTTACAGCACTCTCCATTTCTTCTTTAAGTAGTTTAGTAACAACGTCTTTTTCAGACTTAAAGGCATCTATAATCAATTCGTCGTGTACTTGAAGAATAAGTTTAGACTTTAATCCTTCTTTCTTTAATCTGTTAAACACGTTGATCATAGCGACCTTAATTATATCTGCGCTACTGCCTTGAAGTGGCATATTCATAGCAGCGCGTTCAGAGAAGGATCGCAAATTAAAGTTCTTTGAGTGAATATCCTTAAAATATCTCCGGCGACCTAAAACAGTGGTAACGTATCCGTGATTTCGTGCCATTTCAACGTTTTTATCCATATACACACGGACTTGTGGATACGTTTCAAAATACTTATTTATATACTCTTGCGCAAGGCGTGGACTTGTTTTAATATTCTTTGCTAAACCGTAATTGCTAATGCCGTAAATTATTCCAAAATTAACAGCCTTTGCGTCGCGACGTTGTGCGCTTGTAACCTTTTCGTACGGCACGTCGAATACTCTTGATGCCGTCTGCGTGTGAATATCCTCATTATTATTATAAGCTCTTATGAGTTCAGGACAGTTTGAAAAAGCGGCAAGCAAACGGAGTTCTATTTGTGAATAATCTGCCCCGATAAGAATATGCTCGTCATCACGCGCGACAAAAAACTTTCTAATCGCCTTACCCATATCATCACGCACAGGAATATTTTGCAAGTTTGGCGCTTTTGAAGATAATCTACCAGTCACCGTAAGCGTTTGATTAAACGTTGTATGGATAAGCCCCGTGCCTTTTTCAATAACCGGTCTAAAACCTTCAATATAAGTCGATAATAGTTTTTGTAGCTGTCTATATCTTAAAATTTCATCAACAATCGGGAAATCGCCCGAAAGAGTTTCTAAAATTTCCTGCGCTGTGGAATACGCTCCGTCCTTTTTCTTTTTTGGGTACGGAAGTTGCAATTTTTCAAATAAAATGTGGCCAAGTTGTTTTGGCGAATTAATATTAAACGATTCGTCGCCAGCAAGAGCGTGAATTTTCTTTTCGGCGTCTAATAAATAGCCACGATATTCGTCGGAAAGTTCATCAAGTGCCTTAACGTCCACCTTAAAGCCTGTAATTTCCATATCATATAGAACGTCTGCAAGTGGCAATTCAACGTCGGTATAAAGGGTATAGACCCCTTCAGATTGAAGTTTATCAAGCAACTTATCGTAAATTTGACTTAATGCAAACGCCGTATGATTTTTATCAAGATTGTATGCGTAAATAACGTCTTCAAGAGAATTATCTCTTTCTGAAAAATCAGCAAGATATTTCATTATGGATACGTCGTCAGCAAAGGCATTAAACTCTACGTCATATTCTTTTAACTTATGGCGTAACGATTTTTTGTCGTAAACAATTAACTTTTTTTCGCTAGAAAACAACTTTTTAAGCCCGTTTTTAAGTTCGTTAAAAGAAAGCCCCTCGTCAATTAAAAGTTCTTTATAAGTAACTCTGTATTCCGTCCCAGATAGGTCGTAAAAAGATAAATTTTTACTAAAATCAACCGAATACGTTTGCTTATCTAAAACTGCTAAAAAATCGCTTTCATTAGTGATGTTTACAACGTTTTTAGGTGCGCTTTCGGGTGGTAACGTATCTATCAAATCGGTATTTTCTTCGTCGATAAAGAAAGACTTACCAGTAGATAAAAGTCTATTAAAATCAAGTTCAAAAAAGCGCCTTTTTGCGTCGCTATTAAAAGGCAACTGGTAACGCATTTTATCAAGGTTAACTTCTATATCCACCTTCGTATCAATGGTGGCAAGCATCCTTGATAGATATGCCGACTCTTTGCCGTTTATAACCTTTTCTTTAAGTTTGCCTTTAAGCTCATCTACGTGGTCGTAAATCCCGTCAACCGTCCCGTAAGTCTGTACAAGTGTAAGCGCAGTCTTTTCTCCAACGCCACTAATACCAGGTATATTGTCCGACGAATCGCCCATAAGCGCTTTAAGTTCAATAACCTGATTAGGTGTAATGCCAGTCTTTTCTGTAAAATTTTTAGCACTATAAACGTCTACGTCTGAAATGCCACGTCTTGTAAAATGAACGTCAGTTTCGTCATCAACAAGTTGAAAAGAATCTCTATCCCCTGTGATAATTTCAGTTTTGATCGAAGTTGCCTTTGCAATCGTGCCGATAATATCGTCGGCTTCAAAACCAGGCTTTTCAACCGTATGAATACCTAAAAGCGATAACACTTCCTTTAAAAGTGGTATTTGTGGACGTAAATCTTCAGGCATAGGCTTGCGAGTTCCCTTATATTCAGAAAATATTTCGTGCCTAAAGGTTGGATGATGCACGTCAAAAGCGACGGCAATAAATTCAGGTTTATCTTCGCCAATAAGTTTAAAAAGCATATTTATAAACCCGTAAACAGCGTTTGTCGGCGTGCCGTCCTTTGCCGAAAGTGGTGGCGTTGCGTAAAACGCTCTATTAATTAAACTGTTACCGTCGATTAAAACGAGTTTTTTCATAAAATCACCATAAGTTAGTTGCAATTTATAATAAAATGTGTTATTATTTTTGCAGTTATTAAATATACATTTATAGTATACTACAATTTTAACAAATATAAGTTGAAATTGCAAGAACTTTTGCCGATGTGGTGGAATTGGCAGACGCGACGGACTCAAAATCCGTTGTCAGCGATGACATGTGGGTTCGAGTCCCACCATCGGCACCAAAGACTTCTTTAATTAGAAGTCTTTTTTTTATGTGGGACTCTCACAAGTTCTTCGTCCCTGCAGGGTGCAGGCATAGCCTTTACCCACCTTTGGTTAAAAACAGTAGGTGTCTACTGTTTTTGCGACAGAAGTCGTCACGTCGGGCCATCGGCACCAACAAAAAAGAGTTGTATTTTTGCAACTCTTTTTTGTTTTATGTTGTTTTTGTGGGACTCGAACGCTTGCGTATAAAAAATAGTGGACACCCACTATTTTTAGCAAGCCGGCGTGATAGTGAGTTTAACAATAAAATATATGAGTGACTTTAGTTACAAATGCCCCGACGTTTGTAACTACCACATAAAACAAGACACTGCTAAAAAACGAACGGAGCGAGTCCCACTTCGTGAAAGTATATATGCTGGGGACTCTCACAAGTTCTTCGTCCCTCCAGGGTGCAGGCATTGCCTTTACCCACCTTTGGTTAAAAACAGTAGGTGTCTACTGTTTTTGCGACAGAAGTCGTCACGTCGGGCCATCGGCACCAACAAAAAAGATGACAAATTATAGTCATCTTTTTTGTTTTATGTTGTTTTTGTGGGACTCGAACTTTTTTAATAATCTGTCATTCTGAACGATAGTGAAGAATCTATTTTCTTTTTTGCACAGACTATTATTAAGTAGTTTTAGATTCTTCGTTAGCGTTGCTCCCTCAGAATGACAATATACTTAATGTTTAAACAAATTAATTGATATTCTTTGCTGTTGTTTAGAATAATATAATGCATATTAATAATAAAAAAGCAAAAAACAAAAACTGGTTTATGTTAATCTCTTCGCAAAAACGTTGATTATGTCTTTATTTATTGCTAAACCATTTTTTATAAACTTTTGATATAGACTCATAGTGTTTATTTTCATCACAATAAAAAGACTTGTATCGTTCACCTTCTTTTAATTTTTTTATTTCATAGTAATAATTTTTCTTAAAGCGTTTTTTATTTACTTTATTATCAAGATACAAACCACAGGCTTCTTCATAAACATTCATTAAATTTTCAAGCAACTCCATGTACGATTTCTCACGAATAATTTTCCTTATTTTACTTTTGTTTTTTTCAATATCAATAGCTAATTGAAACAAATAATGTTGTGCTCTTTCAATTGATTCGTGCACGTGAATTTCTAACTGTCCTTTAGAAATGTTATTAGATATAATTGATTTGTAAATTGAAATAACACTTATAATTAGCCCTATAGACGATATTACTATTGCGATATTTTCATATATACTCATTATTTCCTTTTACCACCTTTTGTATCATCAAAAACCTCTTTCAAAAGGTCATCTAACGCATCTGAACTTTTTGCATTTACCTGTTTATTTGAATCGACAAACCCATTATTATATAAATCTTCATGCCTATTTATATTATGACTTCTATTAATTATAGAAATATTAGGGCCCCGTTTAAGTCTTTTTTTAAACAATACTTGTTTTGGTAAATGGTGTGTTTTATTTATAATTAATAATTTTCTTCTGTTTCTTGTTTTCATTTGATAAAATCCTTTTTTATAATTATATCATTATTAAGCCGAATAATCAATAGTTAAAAACTGTCATTCTGAACGATAGTGAAGAATCTATTTTCTTTTTTGCACAGACTATTATTAAGTAGTTTTAGATTCTTCGTTAGCGTTGCTCCCTCAGAATGACATTCATTTTTTATTAATTTTAATTTAACTTTAACGCAGGTGTTATTTAGTATAAAAATAGGCCCACCCTTTCGGGTGAGCCCGTTTTTATTTTGTTACCTAAATCTAATTAGATTTTAGATCTTTTGTCAATTAACCTGTTTTTACTAAATCCTTTTAAGACGTTGTTTTACTAGGTTTATTAACTTGTTAGGTTTTAGTTGTTTGGTGCACAAACATCAGAAACCATAATGTTGTTCATTGAATACGTATGACCACTGTTTGGAGCACCACAACATCCACCGATTTGAAGTGTTGTAATTACACTACCATCTGTCCATTCACGTGTAATTGTTTGACCATTATACGTTAATGTTATTGTTAACGTCTTACCATCTTCTGAAACAACAACTGTTACTTTAGCACCTTCAACTTTACTTGTAAATGTAATAGTATCGCCATTATCACCCGAATTCTGGTCTTTAATGTGAAGGTTTAAATTACCTTCAGAATCAGTAGGATAAGTTATTAAATTAAATCTTTGCTGTGAAGTTGGCTTATTTGCAGTGAAAAGTCTAATACCTTGACCACCATCACCACCAGTTGTGATTTGCATATAGTAATCAAACGTTACTACTGTACCACCAACGTTTGTTCCTTGTGCAACTGTTATAACGTCCTGAGTATTAGTTATGTGCGTAATGTTAAACGTACCGTCTTCATTATCAGTCTTGCTTATATTAGTTGCATTTACTACAGCCGT
>JAZNVV010000033.1:0-3758 GCA_045593005.1 Christensenellaceae bacterium
TATGCAACGAAACGCCGTGAACCGTGTCAGGACGGGGACGTAGCAGCACTAAGCGGTTTCTTTCGTGTGCCATAAGGTAGCTTTGCAGGAGTTACCTGTCAGACTAACGTTAAGGTAGTGTTTGTCGAAGCAGAATGCACGGTCCTTTGAATAGAAAAGGCGAAGTCTAAACTTCGCCTTTTTTTGTTGTATATAATTATTCAACATCAATTATTCAGCGTCTTCAAATTGTGCGTTAGCAACTACCCTGCCTTCGCCCCAGTCGTTAGAATTTATAATAAATTCAATACCGTCTTCGATTGAAGTTGCTTTAATAACTTGCAAATCGTCGTCGCCAGAGTTAGTTGCAACGTTATTCGTGATAGTGATTGATTCAGCGTCAAGAGTATTGAAACGAATAATTCTATCGCCGATATTGTTAAACTTATTATTATCTATAATAATTGTGCCGTGTCCAAAAGTTTTATCACCGTGGTTTTGAATAGCAATAGCATTGTGACCAGTCGTGTCAAACGTACTGTTTATAACCGTTACACTATTTACGTGTCCAGTATATATGCCTTGATATAAATTATTGAACGTACAATTTTCAATAAGAGCATTTTTTATAACTTCGTTATTGTCTGACATTTCACTATAAATTCTTAAGCCAGCGCCGTTTGAAGATTCCGTGCCACCCGTCGTGAAAGAACAATTGATAAAATTAAGACCGTCAATCGAAGTTGTTTCTAATACAACTTCATCTTTAAATAAGCTAGTGCCTTGGCTTGTTGCGAAGTCTACGCGACCAGTAAAATTAATCCCCTTGAAAGTAACGTTTTCAAATTGATGAGATAAGAAGTAACCTGAACCATTAAATTCCTTGTTGATAACGTAGTCATAACCAGCACCATAAATATGACCAGAAATTGCTGAAAGTGATGCTACGCTGACACCTTCATTAGCAATAACTTTGAGGTCTTTAATGCTTCGCGTATAATATCTTGAACCCCAAGTCATTGCAGAGATATCTTCAATATCTTTCAATATTTCATTTTGAACGCCACAATAAGTAGTTTCCCCTCCTTCGTATGAAGTAGCCCTACCAAATACAAGTTCACCGTATTCGCCTGCGCTAAAAATAATAGTCTTACCAGAAAGAGTGCCGTATTTACCATCTAAAACGTCTTGCGCATTTTCAGGTGTAACAAAATATCCCTTGCCTGCTTTATATAATTTGCTTTCACCACAAACACAATTCCATTGTCTGTAAATAATACCATTACCATCAACGTAGCCATTGTCTATGTTAAATTGATGGTGATGCCCACCTGATGAAGCCCCACAAGCAGTAAACATCAACGAACACATTAATGTTGCAACAAATAATAAAAAAGTTAATAATTTTTTCATATCCTCCTCCTTTTTTTTATTTTATCAAACTACTCTCAATATTGTCAAGCAACAACGCAAATCTTACTTTTCTATTTATTATTTAGATGAATAGAAAAGGCGAAGTCTATACTTCGCCTTTTTTTGTTGTATAAGATTATATTATCTGTTTGCAAGAATAATTTTTGTAAGTTCAACTGGGTCAACAATTTTGCCGTCTTTGTAAACACGCATATTGCCCGAAGCAATTTCGTCAATTAAAATAACTTCGTCGTTATTGTAACCAAATTCAAACTTAATATCCCATAAATCAAGCCCCATTCTCTTTAAATCGTCAGCAACGATTTTTGTGATTTTAAGTGTTTGTTCCTTCATGCTTTCAAACATTGCAGGTGACATAACGCCAAGCGCTGCTAAACCTTCACCCGTAACAAGTGGATCACCCTTTTCGTCATTTTTGAAAGTACATTCAACGTAACCACCTTCAAGTGGAGTGCCGTCCTTAATATATTCGCCGTATCTTCTAATAAAACTACCCGTAGCAACTAAACGGCAAATAACTTCAAGACCGTGTCCGAATACTTTACCAGGAAGAACTTCCATAGTAGCGTTTTCTATATCAGCGCTAACGTAGTGGGTTTTTATACCAGCCTTTTTTAAAAGTTCAAAGTAATGGATAGAAGTTTCTAAATTTGCTTTACCGATACCTTCAATAGTAAGACCAACTGTATTTTCACCTGGGTCAAACACACCGTCTTTACCCGTGCAATCGTCTTTAAACTTAAGCATTACGTTGCCATTGTCAAGTGAATATACGTCTTTTGTTTTACCTTCATAAATCTTTTTCATTATTGTTTCTCCGTAGAATTAAGAATATATCTATATTTTATCACTTTTTTTTAATATGTACATTATTTAGAATAAATTTTTTTACAATTAATATAAAAAATTTTTTAGTTATAATAATATTTACTTATAAAACCTTTTACTTGTAAGTGCGTTATTTATTACGTTTGTGATAAAAAATGCTTTTAATTGTAAAATTATGCCACTTGCTCCGTTTTTTTAAGTTTCTCAAGCTCTTGTCTAAAGCTTACTTTCCAGCGCCCACGACACCAACGGATAAGATATATGCTTCCACGTGAAAGTTCATCAACAGCAAAAGCAATCCATATGCCGATAAGCCCTAAACCACACCATACACTAAACACGTACGCCAAGCCAACCGAACAAACAAAACCTACCGTAATAGAAATTATCGTAGTAAAGTTTACGTCGCCAGTAGCGTTTAGACCGTTTTGCCCAAGGTGATTCATCCCCCTACCTATTTCTACTAAAACGTCAAAGAAGAATATCGGTATTGCCGTTGCGACGATTGCTTCCGACGCAGAGTATGCATTTCTTAAAATAAAACCGGCAAAGAAGGCAAACATAAGCGAAAGCGATCCATTTATAAGAACGGTAATTTTAATATTTTGACGGTGCATTTTATCTGCTTTGTCAAGGTCGCCCATACCACACAGTCTGCCAGCCATAATAGAATTAGCCTTGCCAATCTGGAATCCGAACGCATATACAAAATATACCAGTTGATTTATGTAAATACGAGCTTCATACGGGTTTGGTCCTAAAGAAACACAAATTCTAGTCGTAAGCGTGGAAGTTATAGTATATGCTATTTGAGCCACCGACGCAGGTAAACCTAAAACAAATATTTTTTTGAACCACTTAAAATTATACTTAAACGAAATAGGAATACGCTTTTTAATCAAGTATGCTATTGTAAGACTAAAATTAACTAAAGACGAAATAACGTGTATAATTACTAGCCCGATTAAAACGTTTTCTTTTGCAGGACTGATAACGTAAAAAATATTGCCGTTAGCCCCGCGTTTACTATATTGCTTATAACGTTAGTGTATAAACCTATCTTTGTATATCCATAACAACGCAATACTGCCAAGAAAACTAAAGGCAGGTGACTTACTATATTTGCTATACTCTTCATCTGCAAAAATTTTACTGCATAAGGATACTGCTGTGCATATTCAGCCCCACCGTAACCCATAAATTTGATTAGTGGTTCAGCAAATAACGAAACAAAAAAATAAAAGACAACACATATAACCATATCTGCAATAAAAGCCGTACCTATTATTACTTTACAGTCGTCGTAACGCCTTCTACCAAGGTTAATTGAAAGTATTATACCAAGACCTACAGTAATAATAGACGCTATTGAGATAAATGGTGAAATAGCAGAGTTTACAATGCTCGTCGGCGAAACAAAAAAACCGTCCATAAAATTAGACGACATCATTGTTTGAACAACACCGATAAGATGACTTCCTATCATTTCAAAAAACAACGGCAACGTTAACGCAAAT
>JAZNVV010000034.1:0-10335 GCA_045593005.1 Christensenellaceae bacterium
GCAAAATTTACCAAAAAGTAGTATTATTAATAAGAAATAAATATTATGATAGGAGAATTTCTATAATGACTGATAAAAAGAGAAAAATTGCCGTTTTAGGCACTGGTAACGTAGGCGCTACAACTGCATTTGCATTAATGCATCAAGGCGTTGCATCGGAAATTGTTTTGGTAGATATTAACAAGGAAAAAGCAGAGGCTGAAGCATTAGACCTTGCACAATGTGCTGTTACAGCACCTCCTTGCAAAATTTGGATGGGTGAATATGAAGACGTTGCTGGTTCAGACGTAGTAGTTGTAACTTTTGGCGTTGGTAGAAAGCCTGGTCAATCAAGACTTGACCTTGCTAAAATAAACGTTGGTATTTTAACAAGTGTTATGCCAACTGTTGCTAAAATCGCTCCAGATGCACTTTACGTTATCGTATCTAACCCTGTTGACTTCTTAACTTACGCTACGCTTAAATGCACGGATTTAAAGCCTGAACAAGTTATCGGTACAGGCACGTTGCTTGACTCTAACCGTCTTATTGAAGCCGTTGGTAACGAAGTAGGTGTTAATCCTGCTAATATAAACGCTTTTGTGTTTGGTGAACATGGTGATTCTTGTATGGCTCCTTGGTCGCTTTGTACAATAGCAGGTATCCCTGTTAAGACGTATATGAAAATGTATATGGGCGTTAGTGATGAAGAAATGGACGTTAAACTTGACACCATTTATAAAAACATGGTTGCTGCAGGCTCTAAAGTTATTAAGGGTAAAGGCGCAACTTTCTATGCTATCGGTTCAGCAGTAGTTCAACTTATAAAGGCTGTATTAGCAGACAGAAAGACCATTTTAACAGTTGCTACACTCTTAAACGGTGAATACGGCGCAGACAATATGTGTACAGGCGTACCTTGCGTGGTTGGTTCAAAAGGGGTTGAAAAGATTATCGTTGCTCCATTAACTGATGCTGAAAAGGCACTTTTAGATGAAAAGATTGCTGTACTTAACGGCAACTATGACGCTTTAGGTTTAAGAGATATCGTTAAAGCATAATTCAATTAAATTAAAAAGCACCCGACGGGTGCTTTTTTATATTTTGTTAATTTTAAACGAATTATTTGTTAAAGTATAATCGTTTGAATTTGTTAAAACAGTCAAATCTTTATATACAACAAAAACGGAATAATCGGACAACTTTTCCTTAATAAAAGTCGTTGCGTTTTGTTTGTCCATAGCGCATAAAGCCGTTGATAGCGCGTCGCACGTGGTAGATTTTTGACCTATAACGGTAGTGGAAAGTACGTCCGTTTCAATAGGTTTGCCAGTAGTTGGGTCTATTATGTGGCAATACTTTTTGCCGTCAATATAATAATAACGTTCATAGTCGCCACTCGTTGAAATTGCAGTTTTATTTTTTGTGTTAATTTTAATGTAAGTATCGCCAACGTTCGTAGATAAAGGATTTCTAATAGCAACAGGGAAGTTACCCACCGTTACTATACTGCTACTGCCGAGTGATGCGTAAGCATTTTCATAACCAGCAGAAGAAAAAAGTTCAAAAATTCGGTCGCCGACATATCCTTTAATTATTCCTCCGATATCGATTTTTATATCGTCGCGTTTAGTAAGATAAAAACCGTTAACGTTGCATAGTTCAACTTTTTCAAAGTCGATATGCGATAAAGCGCTAATAATTTCGTCATTATTTGGTAAACTATAACTTGCCGACGCACCGTTATACTTATCGGGCGAAAAATTCCATAACTGTGAAAGTGGGTAAATTGTCGGGTTGAATTTTTTGTTAGTAAATAAATAAAGTTCTTTACTTTTCGTTAAGACTTCGTAAGTTTCGGGTAAAATGCAAATTTTTTCGTTAACGGGAGCGTTGTTAATTTTGCTCATTTCATTACCATTAAGCGCACTTAACGAGTTAAGGTTTTCTAATAAAATAGTAAGTTCGTCAGTAAATCTCTTATATTTTTTATCGCTTTTAACGTCGTTTACAACAACTTTTATTTCTGTACCGAATAGATTTGTATAAACTTTTTGTTCACTCTTTTTGCAAGCCGTAGTATTAAAAAGAACTACCATTAATGCTAAAAGTAGCGCAATAAATTTTTTCATATTTTTATTATACAATGCTACAAAAAATAAATCAACCTATATTTTATAAAAACAACTGCTTAAAATTTTTATTCCTCATTGACAAAAGAATATTTATTTACTATAATAATATAGTATTGTTTTACAAAAGGGGCAAAATCTATGTATAAAATCGGATTTGATAATGATAAATATTTATCAATGCAATCAAGCAAAATAAAAGAACGTATTAATATGTTTGGTGGTAAACTTTATCTTGAATTCGGTGGTAAACTTTTTGATGATTTTCATGCTTCAAGGGTTTTGCCTGGCTTTTTACCAGACAGTAAAATCAAAATGCTTATGCAACTAAAAGACCAAGCAGAAATTGTTATTTGTATCAATTCGCAGGATATTGAAAAAAGTAAGTTGCGTTCAGATATAGGCATTACCTACGACGTTGAAGTTTTACGTCTTATTGATATTTTTAAGAGTAAAGGTTTATACGTAGGTAGCGTCGTATTAACACAGTATAATCAAAACCTTTCTTCACTTGCCACTTTTGAAAAGAAGGTATTAAATAAAGGAATAAAAGTATACAAACATTATTACATTGAAGGCTATCCTTCAAATTTAAAGAAGATTGTTTCCGACGACGGATATGGCAAAAACGATTATATTGAAACTTCACGCTCGTTAGTAGTAGTTACAGCGCCAGGCCCAGGTAGTGGTAAAATGGCAACTTGTTTATCACAGTTATATCACGATAACAAAAAGGGGATAAAAGCAGGATATTCTAAATATGAAACTTTTCCTGTATGGAACTTGCCGTTAAACCATCCTGTCAATATTGCTTATGAAGCTGCTACTGCCGACCTAAACGACGTTAATATGATTGACCCCTTCCATTTTGAATCATACAATACTATTGCAGTAAATTATAATCGTGACATTGAAATTTTCCCCGTACTAAATACAATGCTTGAAATGATATTAGGCAAATCACCATATAATTCACCTACCGATATGGGTGTAAATATGGTCGGCTACGGAATTGTAAACGACGACGTTTGTCGTGAGGCGTCAAAACAGGAAGTTATCAGAAGATATTTTAACGCTCTTTGTGACGTAAAAAAGGGTATGATTTCGCAAGACGTTGTTACGAAAATTGAATATTTAATGAAAAAATTAGATATTACAGAGGAATACCGTAACGTTGTAAAACCTGCAAGAGAAAAGACGGAAGAAACGGGAAATACTGCCGTTGCCATAGAACTTGACGATGGTAGAATTATTACAGGAAAGATGGGGGCTTTACTTGGTGCGAGCGCAGGAGTATTGCTTAATGCGTTAAAGGCGCTTGGCGATATAGACGATAGTATTGACTTAATTTCACCAACCCTTATTGAACCTATTCAAGATTTAAAAATAAACCATTTGGGTAGTGTAAACAAGCGTTTGCACGCTGACGAAATTTTGATTGCGCTATCCGTTTGCGCCGGAACTAATCCACTTGCAAAACACGCTATGAGCCAACTTGGCAAACTTAAAAATTGTGAACTTCACTCAACGGTTATTTTACCTCATCAAGACGAAAACGTGTTCAAAAAGTTAGGGTTAAGACTTTCTTACGAGCCACACCGTCAAAGAGAAATTATTTATAAAAAATAAAAAGGAACTTTTATTAAAACCACCTTCAAAAGTTATATTGACTTTTGAAGGTGTTTTTTTTCTTGACGAAATTAAAAATTTATGATAACATAATAATATAACAGGTGTTATATTATAATAATATAAGAGGAATTTATGCCTAGTAAAACAAAAATCACAAGAGAAATTCTTATAAAAACAGCCTATACTTTAGTTAGGGAAGAAGGGTTTGAAAAGTTATCTACAAGATCTCTTGCAAAAAAAACAGGGTGTTCAACCCAGCCTATTTTTTCTAATTTTGATAGCTTTGAAGATTTATGTCAAGTTGTTATTGAGCTTGCGTACAAAAAATATTTAGATACTATTGAAGAAGTTACTTTATCAAAAAAATATCCTGAATATAAGTCAAGTGGTATTGCTTACGTTCGTTTTGCGAAAGAAGAAAAAAACTTGTTTAAGCTTTTATTTATGCGCGACCGTAGCAAGGAAGAAATTGTTCCTGACTATTCGTGGGAAAAAAGTATTGAATTGATTAAAAATAACTTATCTGTTTCGGCAAATCGTGCAGAACTGTTTCATTTAGAAATGTGGACGGTCGTTCACGGATTAGCCGTAATGTGCGCAACGTCGTTTTGTAATATTGACGAGGAATTAGTTAGCACTATATTATCGGATACTTTTAACGGCTTAAAAAGTCAAATCGGGGTAGAAAAATGATTAAAACGGTTAATTTGACAAAAAAATATAAAGACGTAATTGCTGTGGACGGCATTAATCTTGAAATAAAAGAGGGTGAGTTATTTTCTTTATTAGGTGTTAATGGCGCAGGTAAAACTACTACTATAAAAATGCTATCAACTTTAACAAAGCCTACGACAGGCATTGCAACTATTTGTGGTTACGACGTAGAAAAAAATTTGTATGAAGTAAAGAATATTATTGCAATTTCGCCACAAGAAACTGCTGTTGCATCAAATTTAACCGTTAAGGAAAATCTTGAATTTATATGTGGCGTATACGGTGTAAATAAAAAAGAAATCTCACAAAAAATCACTAAAATATGTCAAGAACTTAATTTAACCGAAGTATTAGATAAAAAGGCGAGCAAATTATCGGGTGGTTATAAACGTCGTTTAAGTATTGCTATGTCGTTAATTGTAGAGCCAAAAGTGTTATTTTTAGATGAGCCTACTTTAGGACTTGACGTAATTTCGAGAGCAGAATTGTGGTCGTATATAACTAAACTTAAAGGGAAATTTACTATAGTTTTGACAACACATTATATGGAAGAGGCTGAAAAGCTTTCAGATAGAGTAGGCATAATGCAAAAGGGTAGGCTTATTGCTGTTGGAACGCCGGAAGAAATAAAAACCATTGCCGGTGTAGAAAATTTTGAAGACGCTTTTATTAAATTAGTTAAAGGAGAGTAACTTATGAAATTTTTAACGTTTGCAAAGCGAAATCTTAAAGAAATTGTACGTGATCCTTTAACGACTATTTTTGGTTTAGGGTTTCCTATTATTTTGATATTGTTATTGTCGGCAATTCAAGCGAATATTCCAGTAGAACTTTTCGCAATAGAAAATTTAGCACCAGGTATTGCCGTTTTTGGATTGTCATTTATGACGCTATTTTCTTCAACGCTTATGGCAAGGGATAGAGAAAGCGATTTTATTATGCGTTTATATGCTTCACCTTTAAAAGCATCAGATTATATTTTAGGGTATACAGTGGCTATAATTCCCGTTGCCTTTATTCAAACGATTGTATGCTATGCCGTTGCCATTTTGCTTGGATTAAAGTTTAGCTTTAATGTTGTAATTTCAATTTTAGTGATGATACCTATAGCCTTATTTTTCATTATGTTAGGTTTATTATTTGGCAGTATATTGACTGTGAAACAAGCAGGTGGTGTATGTGGTTCGTTATTAACAAATTTAACAGCATTTTTGTCAGGCGCGTGGTTTAATATTGAACTTGTTGGTGGCGCTTTTGAATTTATTGCTAATTTATTGCCGTTTGTTCACAGCGTAAATATAAATAAATCTATTATTGCAGGCGTTTCTAACGGCGTTTTAACAGATGCATTATTTATTATAGGATACGTAATTGTTTGTAGTGTAATTGCAATTTTATTATTTTACAAACAAATGAGAAAAAAATAAAAACACCCGTTTGGGTGTTTTTTAATCGACTAAATTATCGTAAAGGTTTGAATAAACGTTTGCTGCTTTTTCTTCCCACTTTCTGTAAATGTCCTTTGCAATTTGTCTATTAGGTACAACAAATTTAAGTTCCATAAGTGGTTGCGACGGCTCTAATATTTTTAGATAAACGGTGTACGTACCGTCTTTATTCATAAAATAGTCGGCAGTACATTCTTGCTTTCTGCGATATTTAATTTTATTATTACGTATAAAAAGTGAAATTTCTTCTCTTAAACTTGCAGGGATTTTCACAAAGAAGTTGGCAAGGCATACACGTCCGTCAGGGGTAATTGAATATAACGGCTCACCTTGAGTGCTACCTATATCTGATATCCAGCCTATATCTTTAAGATTATTGATTGCTGGTTGACAATCGATATATGATATCCAGTTGTTTGCTGAACAACACATATCAAGCACGGTATTTTCAGACAAAGGCGCTTCCATTTTATCAAAAACAAATAAGATTATTAATTTGTATAATGATGAATCTCCACGTAATAACATACACTTTTCCTTTGAGTTGGTTAGTCTATTATAACATAAAATATTAATTTGTAAATAAATTTTGGCGTATTTTTTGATTTTTTAAAAATATACGTAAAAATAAATGTAAAATTTGAATAGGTGTGATATAATATATCCAAAGCATAGCTTTGGAATTTTTTACAAGGGAGTTTATTATGACAAAACAAGAAGAACTCGATTTGTTTTTACTTCGTTGTGACGAACTTATTGAAAGCAAATATATTTTAGCGGACGTAAAAATAGTAAATTTATTAAAATCAATCGCAAACTCAAAAACGCTTTTAGCAATTTTTCAAACTTGTTTAAAAGACTTTAATTATGAAAAAGAAGCGACTAAATGTTTTATTACGTCAGCGTATTTAGGTGGAGATAAGGGTGAGTTTAAGCAACCAGACAATAGCAAAACTCTTTTGGCATTAGTTTTCTCCATTTTAATGGATATTGACGCTAAAAATATTGACTTTTCACAATTCCTTAATAAGTATTTTTATGAAAACGGTAGTTATTATCAAAGTTATAACGCATTTGTTAAGGCTATGATTTCACCTTTTAAGTTTACCGTAAAAACGCTTATGGTCGGTATTATTAAAGGCTCGGTTGGCGATCCTGTTACTGAATTAAACAATGGTGAAGATTCGCAAGAAAATAAATTTAACGATACCGTCAAAAGCATAAAGGAAATTCTTGTTAAGGATAAAGAAAAACTTAATTCATTAAAAGATGAAGATAAGAAGGAAGAAGGTCTTTTTATTGTAAATACGTTTGAACAGGCGTTAGATTCAGAGGATAAAGAATCTATTAGATATGCCTTTATAGCGTACAAATATACGATAGGTTCTATTTTTAAATTCATTAACAAGGTTAAAGCTGTGCAAGATTTTATAGATACAATTAACGATTAGGAGACATTATTATGGAAAAAGAAAAAGTATCTTTTAAAAGCAAATGTGCTAACTATTTGAAAACTTTACCTAAACGCTATTTTATCACTGCATTTTCCGGAATGGCGCAAGGTTTATTCGTAACGCTTATCGCTGGTACGATTTTAGCTCAAATCGCTGGCTGGATAGGTAATAATTATATAGGCAATACCTTACTAACTATAGCTAATATTGCAAAAAGTCTTATGGGTGTAGGTATAGGCGTAGGCATTGCTTTTTCACTAAATAAACCTAAACTTTTAGTCTTTGCATCAGCTGTAGCCGGTTTTGTTGGCGCTTTTGCTGATAAACTTATTTATGGTAGCGCTCCTTTTACTTTAATTACTTTAGGTGCGCCAGGTAATCCTATCGGTGCATACGTAGTGACAATGCTTGTTGTTGAAATTGTTACTTTATATGCAGGCAAAACAAAACTTGATATTATATTAATACCACTTGGCGTGTTGTTTTTATCATTTGTAGGCGTGTACGTTTCGTATCCGTTTATTTGGCTTATTAATCAACTCGGTAATCTTATTGCAATAGCAACTGATGCTGTACCGTTCGTTATGGGCGTAGTAGTATCGGTTATTATGGGTATTTTGCTTACTATGCCAACGTCCTCTGCGGCAATTTGGGTGGCTGTATCTTCACCTATATTAAATAATCCATATTTACCTGGAACAACGGAATATAACGCTATGCTTTTAGCAGGGGGTGCTGCAGTTGTTGGTTGTGCTTGTCATATGGTTGGTTTTGCCGTTGCAAGTTTTAGGGAAAACGGTGTTAGTGGGCTTATTTCACAAGGGATAGGTACAAGTATGTTGCAAATTCCTAATATTATGAAAAAGCCTGTAATAATGTTAGCTATGATAATTTCTAGCGCAATTTGTGGACCACTATCAACGTGCGTATTTAAATTATACTGTGGAACTGCTGGTGGTGGTATGGGCACGTCTGGTTTAGTTGGTGTTTTCGACTT
This sequence comes from Christensenellaceae bacterium, assembly GCA_045593005.1. Lineage (GTDB taxonomy): Bacteria > Bacillota > Clostridia > Christensenellales > Borkfalkiaceae > UBA11475. The sequence goes on from JAZNVV010000034.1 coordinate 8,357, forward strand.
ATTTAAATATACGTCGGGCGCGCTTGGAATTATAGGAATAATATTACTTATGTTCGTGTTGCCGATTGTGTTAAATTTAGTAATTTCCGAATTTATGAGAAAGAAAGGTTATATTAAATTTGGCGACATGAAACTTGAAGATTAATTTATTTGGGGAAATGATAGATTTTCTTAACGGGAGAAAAAATTTTGATTAGAAATGATTTAAGAAACGTCGCAATAATAGCACACGTTGACCACGGCAAAACGACACTTGTAAACGAACTTTTAAAACAAGGTGGCGTATTTAGGTCAAATCAACAAGTTGCTGATAGAGTTATGGACAGCAACGACCTTGAAAGAGAACGTGGTATTACGATTTTAGCAAAAAACACGTCGGTTTTTTATAATGATATTAAAATTAATATTATTGATACGCCTGGTCACGCTGACTTTGGTGGTGAAGTTGAACGTGTTCTTAAAATGGTAAACGGTGTTCTTGTATTAGTAGACTCTTGTGAAGGACCTATGCCACAAACACGTTTCGTAATGCAAAAAGCGTTAGAGCTTGGTCATAAACTAATTATCGTTGTCAACAAAATTGATAGACCTGATGCAAGGCTTGAAGAAGTTCAAGACGAAATTTTAGGTTTATTACTTGACCTAAACGCAAGCGACGACCAGCTTGAAAGTCCTATTGTTTTTTGTTCTGGTAGAAATGGTACGGCAACGCTTGATTATAGGGTTGAAGGAACTGATTTAAAACCACTTTTCGACGCTATAATTTCACATTTTGAGCCACAAGAAGTGGACGAAGAAGGACCACTTCAACTTTTGTGTTCTTCTATCGATTACAATGATTACGTTGGTAGAATAGGAATAGGCAGAATAGAACGTGGCGTTATTAAAGTAAACCAAAACGTATCTACGTGCAATTATAACATTGAAGGTCATAATGCAAGTGGTAAAATTGTCAGCCTTTATCAAATTGAAGGTCTTGGCCGTCAACCTGTTGAAAGTGCAAAAGCAGGCGATATCGTATGTTTTTCGGGGTTAGAAAAGATTTCAATAGGTGATACGATTTGCTCTCCACAGCACGTTGAGGCAATTCCTTTTGTTAAAATAAGCGAACCTACCGTTGAAATGAACTTTTCCGTAAACGACAGCCCGTTTGCTGGCAAAGAAGGTAAATTTGTAACGACAAGACATTTGCGCGATAGATTATTTAAGGAATTACTTAAAGACGTTTCTTTAAGGGTGGAAGAAACTGATTCGTCAGATAGTTATCGTGTATGTGGACGTGGTGAAATGCATCTTTCTATTTTAATAGAAAATATGCGTCGTGAAGGTTATGAATTCCAAGTTGGCTCTCCAAAAGTTATGTTTAAAACGATTGACGGGGTAGTTTGCGAACCTATCGAACGACTTACCGTTGACGTGCCAGAAGATAAAACTGGTCCTGTGTTTGCTGCAATGGGCGAAAGAAAAGGCGAACTTTTACAAATGGAAAATATCGGCTCGCGTATAAGATTAGAATTTGCTATTCCTGCAAGAGGCTTGTTTGGCTATAAATCACAATTTTTAACTGAAACCCGTGGCGAAGGCGTTATGAACTCAATCTTTATGGAATATCAACCGTTTAAAGGTGAAATTACAAAACGTATCGGTGGTAGTTTAGTAGCGTTTGAAACGGGTGAGGCTGTAACTTACGGTATGTTTAACGCACAAGGACGTGGCTCGTTATTTATTGTTCCAGGCACGCCTGTATATGAAGGTATGGTAGTTGGAGCATCACCAACAGAAGGGGATATCAGCGTAAACGTTTGCAAAAAGAAACATCAAACCAACACTAGAGCGTCAGGCTCTGATGATGCGTTAAGACTTGAAACGCCTAGAATAATGAGTCTTGAAGAATCAATGGAATATATTAATGATGATGAGTTATTAGAAATTACTCCTAAAAATATCAGAATTAGAACAAAGACGCTTGATACTGAAAC
>JAZNVV010000035.1:0-25075 GCA_045593005.1 Christensenellaceae bacterium
TTGCCGATAACGTCTACAATTTTATTGTTAAAACCTTCACTATAATCGTCTTTTACTTTAGATGTAGATAAAACTGCTTTTGAAAGAGTTTTAACGTTAGTTGCATCAACGTTAATTTCCCCACCCAAATCGAACTTTTTAGCACGGAAAATATCTGAAACGACTTCCGTTTTAAGATAGTCGCCGATTATAGAAGTCTTTACACCGTCAGCGCCTGCTTTAATACTTTCAATAGCGCACGCCGTCGATAACTTAAATTTATCCGAAGGTTGAACAAATACTTTGATGTCGCATTCAGCCTTTACGTCTTTAACTAATTTAGCATAATCTTCTGGGAAAGCCTCACCATTATCATCACAAAGAGTGATGCAACAAGCGCCTGCGTTTTTAGCCGTTTTAGCAAGTGAAACGATAAATTTATCTTCTGCACGAAAAACGTCTTTTGCAACGAATTCTACACAAGTAGATAGTTCTTTTGCTTTTTTAATAAGCGTTTCTATTTTCACTTGCATAGCAGGGGCTTTCAAGTGATAAAAATATTCCATTTGCGCAGTAGAAGTCGGCATAACTATTTGTAAGCAAACACTTTTTGCCGATTTAACGCAATTATAAGTTGAAACTACGCTATCTTCACTACTGCCAGCGTCGATTTTTACACAAGCATTTTTGAACGAATTTGCAATCGTACGACAGATTACTTCATTTTCCTTGCTGTCGGTCAATGCAGGTAGTTCAATAGCATCAACGCCTGATGCGTCTAAACTTTCAGCAATCGCTAACTTCTCACGAAAAGTTAGTTCAATATCCTGCTCTTTAACAGCCTTTAACGTAATGTCTGAAACGGTAATCTTTTTCATAATAATACTCCTTAAATTGTATATAAATTAACGCTTGTATCTGCGAAATAAAAAAACCCGCAGAAAAAATCTGCGGGATGACTGACAAAAATCAACCACGGTACCACCCGTATTGCCTTAAAATAAGACCACTCAACAAGGTTCAAACAAACCCCCGACCTATAACGGGACCACCCGGAAAATCTTACTAAACTTCAGACTTCTGCTCCGATATGAGACTGCTAGTAAACTTGTTTACCGTCTTGCACCAAACGACGACTCTCTAAAAAACTTTCGTAAACTGCATAATATCTTCATTGCATTTATATTATGTATTTTAACCGTTTGTTTTTGTTATGTCAACTATTTTTTTATAGTTTTTTGTAAACTTTTATATTAAATTATATTATTTTTTTAAAATTAAAACACCGAACTACGTCGGTGTTTAATTGTTTTATTTATCGTATTCAGACGTGTAGTTATCAAAGTAACCTTGAATCCAAATGATAGGCGTACCTTTATCGCCAGAGCCTGACGTTAAGTCGCAAAGTGAACCGATAAGGTCGGTTAAACGACGTGGCGTCGTACCCATTTGACCTACGATATCTTCTGCTTTTGCTGAAATCTTGCCTTTAATTGCTTCCTTTAATTCTTCACCTGTAAGGTCGGCAAAATCGTTATCAGCAAGATATTTAAGTTTAAGTTCGTGTGGGGTACCTTCTAAACCACGTGTGTATGCAGGTGAAACTACTGGGTCAGCAAGTTCCCAAATCTTACCTACTGGGTCCTTAAACGCACCGTCGCCGTAAACCATAACTTCAACTTTTTTACCAGTTGCTTTATAAAGTTCTTCAGCAATAGCGTCTACTACTGGTTGACAATCTCTTGGGAAGAGTTTAATTTTTTCTTCCGTAGATTTATTTGAACCTAAAAGACCGTATTCAGCATTATAACCACTGCCGTTTATAGGTGCATTTAAAATTTCGTCCATACCAAGCACTACTTTTGCGCCTGCTTCTTTTAAGATGCGCTTTGTGCGGAATCTCGTGTGGATATCACAGCAAAGAACTTTGTCCGTGTATTGTAAAATAGCCTTTGGATTGTTAGCAAAAATAATTTCAAAATCAGCGCCTTCGCCACGAACTAAACTTTCGTAATATTCAACGTAGTCAACACCCGTGAAAGTATGTTTTTCATAACCAAAAAGTTCACGATATTTAGACTGAGTTAAAACGTCTACGTAAGGGTTAACGCCCGATTCGTCAATCTTGTCAGGGCTGATAAGGTGGTTACCAACTTCGTCAGATGGATATGAAAGTAATACTACAACCTTTTTAGCGCCCCTTGCAATACCTTTAAGACATACCGAAAAACGGTTACGGCTTAATATAGGGAAAATAACGCCGACTGTTTCGCCACCAAACTTGTTTTTAACGTCCGTAGCAATATCGTCAACGGTAATATAGTTACCTTGCGCTCTTGCAACAACCGATTCCGTCATAGCAACTACGTCTTTATCACGGAATTCAACGCCTTCTTCTCTTGATGCGTCCAAAACTGCGTTAACTACTACTTTAACGATATCGTCACCTTCATTGATGATAGGCGCTCTAACACCACGTGATACTGTACCAAATAAACGACTCATAAAAATTCTCCTTTAATCAAAGACCGTCCGTCCTTGACCTTTTATATTATAACACTACATACGAAGAATTCAAAACTCATTTTTATATTTTTTTCATTTTTTATATTAAATTTTTTTATAAATGTGCGCTGTAATATAAAAATGCTTTATATAACCGTCGTTAAATGCCGGTAAATTCCGTCATATTTTTGCGATAGCGAAGTGGCAAATACCCCCTTTGCTGTTTTTCGTGTGGACGAGATTTGATATTTACTGCATCAAAATACTCTTTATATAGCGAACGGCACTTTTCTTCCACTTCTCCTATATACACGGTAAGTGGTTTTGTCGGTGTGAAAATTTTATAACCCTTCGTGTCGTACATAATAACTTTGTTTCGCTTGGTATCGTGCAAAACAAGATTGTGGAATTTATATCGTCTTATAAAATGTGGCGCTAAAAGTTCTAAAATATCGTTATCGGGCGAAAAGTGTCCGTACAAAATCCCTTTATCCGTTTCCGAAAACCTTAAAAAACCTTTCATACGGTGAACTTCAAGCCAAATTTTATCCTTTAAAGAGTTAAATTCAGCAATAACGGGATTTGCAAGTTCAAAGGAAACGTCTTTCTTTTTATCTATAATTTCTTTAATGTAATTAAAGCAAACCGTTCCTTTAATCTTGCTTTCCGAACGCATAACTACCCGTAAAACGTCAACGGTGTGTTCGCCAGCGTGTAGCATAATAGCCTTTTTTACACGGTTAATCTTTTCTTCGCTATTTGCAATCTCTCTAATAGTGGTTTCTAAATCTATTTGATAGCCTTTTGAAGTCGCCACAATATCAGGGACTTCCCTTCTTAAATAACTTTCAAAAACGGCTGATAATACTCCTTCTAAACTATCATCTACTTCGTAAACAATCATAATTCCCCCGTCAACACGCTTAAACCCGTTTCAGCGTTGGATAAAAGCGAAAGTTGTTCGTAATTTTCGTTTGATAATAACAGATAATTTTTGACGGCAAGATGGTCGTCGTTGCCATAAAATTTACCGTTGCAAGTAATAAAATGTTTTGCCCGTTTAAGCACCACTCTCATTCTCTTTAAATGTTCGTAGTCAAGTTTTGTGTGGCGCCGTGCTATAATTATGCGCTTTGCCGTGCGTATACCTATGCCCGGTACTCTTACAATAAGTTCGTATGGTGCGCTGTTTACTTCTACCGGAAAGTATTGCATATTTTTTAGCGCCCATTGACATTTCGGGTCGTAACCTTTTTCTAAATTTTCATCTTCTGACAAAAGTTCGTCAGCAGTAAAACCGTAAAATCGCAACAGCCAGTCGGCTTGATATAAACGGTGCTCCCTTAACAGCCCCACCTGCTTTGTCGGAAGATAAGAGGTATCAAAATTAGTCGGAACGTACGACGAATAATAAACCCTTTTTAAGTCGAAATTATCATATAAAGCTTGCGTTAATTTTAATATATGTCCGTCCGTTTCAGGTGATGCGCCGACAATCATTTGCGTCGTTTGACCTGCCGGCAAAAATCCCCTCCTGCCGTACTTTTGCCCGTCAATCAGCGCAGGGTCGGAAAGTTGTCGCATAGGCGTTATTATCGACTGCTTGTTCTTTTGTGGCGCTAAAAGTTTCAAACTCTTTTCAGACGGAAGTTCTATATTAAAACTCATACGGTCGACAAATTTGCCAGCCTTTTCAATTAACTCTTTACTTGCACCGGGAACACCTTTTAAGTGAATATACCCACCAAACCCGTATTGCTTACGCAATTTTATAGCCGTTAAAAGCAACCTTTCCATAGTGTAGTCGGGACTTTTCTCTACTGCAGACGATAAAAACAAACCTTCGATATAATTGCGTTTGTAAAACTGTATAGTAAGTTCACAAATTTCGTCAGGAGTCGCCGAAGCCCTTTTCACGTCGGCACTACGCCTGTTAACACAATACAGACAGTCGTAAACACACTTATTTGTCATTAAAATTTTTAGCAAAGAAATGCATCTGCCGTCTGGCGTGAACGAGTGACATATACCTGCATATGAACAATCGCCCATACTTCCTTGCCCACGACGCGACGAACCCGACGACGAACAAGATACGTCGTACTTTGCCGATTCAGTTAATATACGCAATCTTTCTTCGTCTAACATATTATCCTCCGAACATATGTTCTGATTTTAGTATAACACTTCTTTTTTATAAAGTCAAACATATGTTCGCATTTTTAAAAACATTTTTTTGCACCTTATTGCAACCAACAAGAATAGTATAGTAATGAATTTTAATTTAATGGCAAATAAAGGGGAATATAATTTGATAAACGCTGTAATAAATCAACAAAAAAAGCACGCTTACGATAGGGCTACTGCTCGCATTATTTCCCTTTTATACAAAGGGAATTGTGGATCGCTTCGGTGCTTTTTACAGTTTTTTTATCACAGTCAAATTTTTTACAAGTTATCTTTGACCGAGTGTTATAACGAAACGTATTCAATGGCGCTTAATGAAGTTTTACACCTTGACTCGCTTGCCAAAAGTCTTTTATCGCTTGGTGAAAACCCCGTCTATTATGGATACGACGGAGAGTGCCACTCACAATTTTTGTTGAGTTCCCTGCCATACACCCACACGCCAAAACAAATGCTACTTGACGATATTTCCTTAAAAATGCAAATGATTAAAACTTATGAAAATTCATTAAAAAAGATAAAAGCTGAAGAAATTAGAGAGAAGATTTTGCGAATTAAAGCAGAAGAAGAATTGCATCTTGAACGGTTAAAGATTTTGCTTAAAAAATATAAGGACGGTGAGTTTAATGAGCGTTAAAACTTATATGTTAACGGTTGAAGAACGGCTGTTTTTAGCTTTTTGTCATCTTGAAAAAACAGCAAAAAAATCTTTGCTTAATAAGTTTTATGATTTTTATGATGAAAACAATATTTATATAATGTTTAAAGAAATTGAAACGATTGAAAAATTAACGTACAATAATAAAGCAAAAAAACTTTTTAAACATATAAAAACGACGCTCAAAAAAGCGTCGTTTTTTTATTTATTGTCGTCACGGAATTGCTTTGAGTATAACTCTGCGTAAGTTCCGTTAATTTTCATAAGTTGTTCGTGAGTGCCTTGTTCGGTAATTCTACCACCTTCGACAACGGCTATTTCGTCAGCGTTTTTAATTGTCGATAACCTGTGCGCAACTACTATAGTAGTCCTACCTTTACAAAGTTCGTCAAGCGCTTCTTGAATTAAAATTTCAGTAGCGTTGTCAAGCGCAGAAGTCGCCTCGTCTAAAATGAGTAACGGTGGATTTTTTAAAAACACCCTTGCTATACTTAATCGTTGCTTTTGCCCACCTGAAAGTTTAACACCTCTTTCTCCGATAACGGTATCATACCCGTCAGGCAAAGACATCACGTAATTGTGAATATTAGCACGTTTTGCAGCTTCAATCACTTCTTCGTCAGTAGCGTCGGCATTGCCGTATAAAATATTTTCTTTTATGCTTGAATTAAACAGATAAATATCTTGTTGCACAATTCCTATATTTTGTCTTAACGAACCCAACGTAAAACCATTAATATTTTGACCGTCTATTAAAATTTCTCCACTAGTTAAGTCGTAAAACCGTGGTAATAAGTGACATATCGTAGTCTTGCCACCACCACTTGGTCCAACTAATGCGAAGGTATCGCCTTTTTTTATTTTAAAACTTACGTCAGTTAAAACTTCCCTGCCCTCAACGTAGGCGTGAGCAACGTTTTTAAATTCCACTTCGCCGTCAATAGAAGTTATATCTACTGCACCGTCGGTATCTTTTTCAGTCGGAGTATCCATAATTTCACAAAAACGTTCAAAGCCAGACGCCCCGTTTTGAAATTGCTCCGTAAAGTTTATAAGCGTCATAATAGGTGCAATAAAAATATTTACCGATACGATAAATGCCGAGTAGTCGCCAAGACTTATATCGCCTGCATACAAAAATAAACCACCAGCAATTAATACTACTACGTTAAATACGTCGGTAACAAAAGTATTCATTGAATGGAAATGCCCCATTGCTTTATAAGCAGACTTCCTTGCATTGACAAACGCTTTGTTGCCGATTTCAAACTTACGATGCTCTTCATCATAATTGTTAAACGCCTTTGTCGTCCTTACCCCAGAAATACTGCTTTCTACAGACGCATTTATTTCTGCCATAGAAGAACGCATATCCTTAAAAGCGTTTCTCATCCGTTTGCGAAGAGTGAGCGTTATTATAAACAAAAATGGAACGCAACCAAAAATTATAAGTGAAAGCCAAATATGTATTGTCGCTAAATACACAAAAGATATAACGACTGAAATTGACGACATTATAACACTTTCCGGCCCGTGATGTGCAAGTTCGCTAATTTCAAACAAATCGCTTGTAATTCTCGTCATTATTTTGCCCGTTTCGTTATCGTCAAAAAATTTGTACGGTAGTTTTTCTAAATGCTTAAACATATCCGTTCTCATTTGCGATTGCATTTTAACGCCCATCATATGACCGTAATATTGCATAAAATAATTCAAAAGCATTCGTACTATATATAAAACTAACAACCCCGAACCAAAAATTACTATTTTAAGATATTCCCTATTAGGAATAAGATCATTAAGCATAGTTCTTGTAATAATAGGATAAAATACGCCGATAAGCGCTATAAAAAACGCAGATAATAAATCTAGCGTAAATATAAGTTTATGTGGTTTATAATAGGACAAAAATCTTTTAAACATACTTTTCCTTGGCATCTGGGACAGCATTTTTGTGCCCTTAATTTATTTAATTTTAATACGTTTCCTAACCCCAAATTTATCAACGTTAAAACAAGAATTTCCTCTTTTATTACGTCAATAATAATATTAATTTCTATATTATTGTATCGTTAAAGTCATCGTCAGCGCAGGTTATATCGCTTGGATTTGGTTACTATTCGTCAATACGTACTATGCGTTTTATAACCACAGGATCGTCTGGGATATCGTCAAAGCCACGCCAAGAATGCGTTGAAACTTCACTAATTTCAGTAGCCACCTTAATGCTTTCTTCATCACATAACGAGCCGAAAGACGCATATTCACCGTCAAGATAAGAGCAGTCTGCTACGCAAATAAAAAACTGACTTGTCGCTGAATTTTTAACAAACGTTCTCGCCATTGAAATTACGCCTTTTTTATGCTTAATACCGTTTGATACGCCGTTAGATAAAAATTCGCCTTTAATAGGTGGATACGTAGCATTCTTTTCCATAATACCAGGTTCGTCGTCGGTAAAACCACCACCCTGTATCATAAACATAGGTATAACTCTATGGAAAATTGTTCCGTTATAAAAACCTTCGTCAACGTACTTTAAAAAGTTTTGAGCCGTTATAGGCGCGCCTTCTTCGTTTATTAAAACGTTCATACATTTTCCATTTTTAAGTTCTATTTTTATTTTAGCCATTTATTTTCTCCTTTTTATATGTTTATTTACAAAATAATCGTCTTTATTTTTTGTCTGTGAAATAGGTTGCAACTAGGTCCATTGCTACCTTTAACCCAGTCTTTACACTTTCAGTTTCAATATATTCTTCAAGCGTATGCGCCCCTCCACCTAAAATTACGCCAAGACAAACCGACGGAATTCCGTTTGATAAAAAAACGTTGCAATCGGTTGATGCTGGGTAAGTTTTTACTTCTACGTACTTTGATAAAACGCCAGTCGCCCTATTAATTATATCAGCCATTTTTTGTTTTGGAACGTCTTTTGCGCAAGGTCTTACGCCTATGACTTCATAACTGACGGAATATTTTTTTGCAAAACTAGCAAGAATTTTTTCAGTTTTTTTGGATAGGTAACGCAAATTTTTATAGGTATCCGACCTAAATTCAAACAAAGCCTCTGCATGCGACGCTATACTATTAACCGTCGTCCCTCCACTAATTTTTCCAATATTTTTTGTTGTTATCCCCTTTTTAGGCATTCTAATTTTTGACAATGCGCTTAAAACTTTCGTCAACGTTTCAATGGCGTTTTCCCTGCCGTAGTCCCTAAACGAGTGTCCACCCAAAGTGTCGCTCTTAATTTTATACCTAATAGAACCTACTGCCTTTGTATGCAATACGTCGATATAACCGTCAAACGAATACATTTCATCAATGATATTGCCGTATCTTTCGTATAAAACGTACGCGCCTTTTAGGTTGCCTTCGCCCTCTTCTTGACTGTTTGCTGAAATTATAAAGTGCCTATCAAGTTTATCTTCATTTTGCTTAATAAACTTGGCTAAAACCATTAAAATAGCAACGCTTGCAGTATTATCGCCTATCCCAGGACAATAGGTTTTACCGTCTTTTTGCGTTACCTTAAGTAAAACGTTTTTATCAAATACAACGTCAGTATGCGCGCATATTAAAACTGCTTTTTTATTTTTGTCGCCAAGGTGAATTACCACGTTGTTATCACTATCAATATACGCAGAATTATCCACGTTTTTGCAAAGCCATTCAAGACAAAATAAAGCCTTGTTCCTTTCGTTATACGACGGCGCAGAAATAACCGACGCAGTATTTATTAGTGAATAAACTTCATCAATATTTTCATTAAAAAATTTATCAAAGTCAAAAGTGTTCATATTATCCCTTATACATATTATATAACTGTTTGAATAAAATTCAATAGCAAAATACAAATTAATTTGTTACTTTTTTGCTAAAAAGCGCACCAAAACGGTGCGCTTTTATACGTACAAATTTTATACGCTAAACAATAAATCGTCATAAGTTGGCATAGGCCAGTATTCTTTGCCGACCTTTCTTTCAAGTTTGTCGCAATAAAGTCGCAATTCTTCCATTTTAGCAAGAATACTGTTGCGATAATAATGAGCAAGTTCTTCAGTATCGGTTATAGTCTTTGCAACGTCTAGCATATCGTCAATTTCTTCAAAACACTTTGCAACAAGAGCGTTAAGTTCACAAATTCTATTAAAGAGTTTAAGTTCTTCGCCATTATCATAGCCTTGACAAAGTTCCCTCTTTGTCTTAATTGCTTTGCCAAGCGTAATAAGATATTCGTTAACGGCAGGATAGATTTCCTTTTTAGCAATATCCACCATTGCTAATGCTTCAATATTTACCGTCTTTGAATAATTTTCAAGCATTATTTCGGTACGGCTTTCAAGTTCTTCGCGCGTGAATACACCGTGCTTTTCAAAAAGTTTAACGTTCTTTTCGTCTTTAAGGTGTGGAATTGCCACGTCAGAGGATTTAAGATTTAATAGCCCTCGCTTTTTTGCTTCTATTAACCACTCGTCAGAATAGTTATTGCCATTAAAAATTATTCTACCGTGTTCCTTAATCGTGTCGGAAACAAGTCTATTGAGTTCTAAATTAAAGTCTTTTGCGTTTTCAAGCACGTCAGCAAAATCACATAGCGCGTCGGCAACTATAGTGTTGATTACCGTGTTTGCGTCGGAAATAGAGTTAGATGAGCCTAACATTCTAAATTCCCACTTGTTACCCGTAAATGCAAACGGAGAAGTTCTATTTCTATCCGTCGTATCCATAGGAAATTCAGGCAAACTATCAGCACCAAGCTTCATCATCTTTTTTGCTTTTGCGTGATATTTACTACCGTGAGCGATTGAGTCTATAATCGCTTCAAGTTCGTCGCCCATAAAGATAGAAACGATTGCCGGAGGAGCTTCGTTTGCGCCTAATCTATGGTCGTTGCCGGCTGACGTAACGGAAATTCTTAACAAATCTTGATACTTGTCAACAGCCTTAATAACTGCTGATAAAAACAGCATAAATTGAGCATTTTCTGCAGGTGATGAACCTGGTTCGAAAATATTGACGCCTTCGTCAGTTGAAAGCGACCAATTATTGTGCTTGCCCGAGCCGTTTACACCCTTAAAAGGTTTTTCGTGAAGTAAACATACCAAGCCGTGACGCTTTGCAGTTTTCTTCATAATCTCCATCGTTAGTTGGTTGTGGTCGGCTGAAACGTTTGTCGTTGTAAAAATAGGCGCTAATTCGTGCTGGGCAGGCGCTGCTTCGTTATGCTTTGTTTTTGCGTAAATGCCCAACTTCCATAGATCCATATCAAGGTCTTTCATATAGGCAGAAACACGCGTTCTTACTGCGCCGTAATAATGGTCTTCAAGTTTTTGTCCTTTTGGTGAACGAGCGCCAAAAAGCGTTCTACCCGTCAAGCGAATATCCTTTCTTTTATAATAAACCGATCTATCAATAAGAAAATATTCCTGCTCAGGACCAACTGTTGAATTAACTCTTTTTGGATTTTTGCCAAAGCACGCTAAAACTCTCTTTGCCTGTTTGTCAACAGCGTCCATTGACCTTAAAAGTGGTGTCTTTTTATCAAGAGCATGCCCCCCATACGAACAAAACGCCGTAGGAATACATAATGAGCCGTCTTTTATAAATGCGTAAGAAGTAGGGTCCCAAGCCGTGTAGCCACGGGCTTCAAACGTAGCCCTTAACCCACCCGACGGAAAAGACGACGCGTCCGATTCACCCTTTGTTAAAGCCTTGCCGGAAAACTCCATAATTACGCCACCGTCTTTTTGCGTAATAAAACTGTCGTGTTTTTCAGCAGTAATACCCGTCATAGGTTGAAACCAATGCGTATAATGAGTTGCGCCTTTAGCGATAGCCCAGTCCTTCATTGCGTTTGCTACCGTCTGCGCTATATTTGGGTCAAGATGCGTTCCCTCTTCTATCGTTTTTTTAAGCGATTCGTACGTGTCTACAGGCAACATGCTACGCATTACTTCGTCATTAAATACGTCCATACCAAATATTTCGGGTATATTCATAAAAAATCTCCACAAAAATACAATTTATTATCTATGATAATACTACTTAATAATAAATTTGTCAAGAAATAAATTATACTCTTGAAATTCCTTATTAAACGGTGTATAATATGTTAAAGGAGGCGTTTATGAAAATTAGATTTAACGACGATAAAGAGATAGTAAAACTTATCCAAGACGGATTAAAACAAAAAGATGGATATTGTCCGTGCAAGGTGGGTAAAAAGCCTGAAAATAAATGTATGTGTGAAGAATTTAAGGCTCAAATTGCAGACGAAAATTTTGAAGGTTTTTGCCATTGTAGACTGTATTATAAAGAAAAATAATTTATAAAAAGGTAAAGATTGACGATACCGTTGGCACTCAATCTCTACCTTTTTGTTTTTTATATGTTTATTTGAACATTTGTGCTGTCATCATTTTCTACACGTTTTGTTCCTTTTAAAATAACTGCTTTTATAGGCTTATAGGTGTCTTTCCTTATAAGTCTTTTTTCTATCAGTTTTCCATCACGATATTTCAATATATATCCCTTGCTTTTAAGCCCCGTCTTTCCGTATGAAAGAATATTTGAAACGTCTTGATAAAGTGTGTCGTCATAAATAATTTCAGGCTCGGGCTCGGGAATAACCTCGCACGTTTCCGATAGTCTTTCGTATCTATAACAACTTTTTTCACCGTAAATTTTAACCTTTAAAACTCCGTCTGATGCAGATACGTTAATTTGCAAAGGACCATTTGTATTGTTAATAAATCTTAAATCGGAACTACTACTAACCATAGCGTCAAAAGACGGCGATACGTAACTTACGCCAAGCGAATGAGGATGACATTCAACAACTTCTAATCCAGCAAGAATTACGGCGTTATAAAGGGTTGTGGATACCTGACAAACGCCACCACCTATACCGTCTACAAACTTCCCGTCAACTATGATTTTAGCCGTTTTGTAGCCGTTCTTTATCGAACGCTTACCCACCGTTTTATTAAAAGAAAATTCCTCACCACATTCTAAAATTTTACCGTTAATTTTAGAGGAGCAAAGTTTTATATTATGCGCCCTTTCTTTTGTCGAACTTGAAAAGTCTGTGTAAAAACTGCTTTTAAGGTCGTATTCAACCATTCTTTTATAAAATGGATACGCTGATGCAGGTCTAATACTTTTTACAGGTACAAATTGCAAAAAAAGCGCTAAAAAACATATAACCGTTAAAAAGATAATCTTTTTATCCATAGCCACCTGCTATCATTATGTGTTTAATTTGCTTTTTTATACTTAAATTAATTGTTGCACAAAAAAAGGAACTCTCGCAAGAGTTCCTTAACTTTTTGTGTTTATTATTCAGCTTCTGTTGCAGCAGCTTCTTTCTTTGCCTTACGTGCATCACGGCGTTTTTGTAATTGCATCTGATGCTTATATTCTTTTTCTGCAATCGCAGCCTTGTAAGCAAAGTCTACGCTCTTTTTAGCAGCTTCAAGAGATTCGTCATCAACAACTCTGATAGAAGTAAACTTTTCTTGAGCGCCCTTGTTGCCCTTTAACATTCTCTTCATTTCAGCGTCGAGCATTGAGAAACTACATACTACTCTAGTTTGCTTAATTTGCGTCTTAACTACGCAAGTTCTTCCATAGAAGATTGTATCAGCATTTACGCTTGCTTGACGTTTAACGTCTGCTAAACCTTCAGCATAAGACATAATTGCGTCGTAATATTTCTTGCTATCTTCATCAAGTTCTGAATATTTTTCTTCGTGTGTCTTCTTTGGAATAATTACAGACGTATCAATTACTGCAAACTTACCAGCTTTATCTTCAACTGGTTCTTCTACAGTTTCAGTAGCAGGTTCAACAACCTCTTCAACCGGTTCTTCTTCATCAACGTCGTTATAGATAGGAGCAGCCATTACAGGTGCTTGGTAAGTTGTATCGTCTTCGTCGTTGTCATAGCCCGTCCAAACAGGATAATCTGCAGATTTGCCAGCCCCATCAACTTTATTTGGATCGCCCGATACAGGTGCGTTTACGTTAACAATAATAGGCTGTTCCTTCTTAACCGCTTTAACGTAACCTTCCGTGCCAAGAGCGCGAACGATTGAAGGTGCTTCATCTTGAGGTTTAAACATTCTACGACCTTTCTTTGAAGCCTTCTTTTCTAAAGAAACAACTTTCTTCATTTTCTTGTTAAGTCTTCTACCAATAGCAGCGATATTGCATAATTGAAGCATCATAATAATCATGAAAACTGCAACAACTATAACACCTATTACCAACACTTGGTCGGTAAAACTTGCCGCCTTAAAATCTGCAATCATTTTTTGAAACACGTGCTTTGTCCTCCATATGCGTCTGCGCCGTGGACACACGCCCACGCACTATATACACGTAGATTTTATCATTATAATCCAAAATTGTCAATACTTAAACGCAATCTTTATTTTAAATTTATAAATTTTTTTATTTTTTATGACACTTTTTTCCTTTCTTGCTCATTTTTAAGGCTATTTCATCTTTTAGAAGACACAATTTTAATCAAAGAGTCAACTGCATTTTCTATTTCACGCTTTTGTACTTTTTCTCCGTTTTGTGCTTTATCTAAAATTTGCTCTGCTTTTTGAGCATCAGCACGTTCTAAACTTGTTGATGATTTCCTCTTTGCGCCAAGCGTTAATTGCTTTGCTCCGTCAAAATCAAATCCTCCTTTGGTCAAAGTTTCGGTATCACGGTGCTGTAAAACCGTACCATTTTCCATTTTTGAACTTTTTTCCTTAATCACTAAATCTGTCTGCCTTTCTTCGCTCAAATTTCTAATAAGCAAGCGCGCCTTTTCACTTTCCATTTCAACTTTATCATAATTATTTTGCTCGTAAAACAACGTTAAAATCACACTACCAACAAGTTGTAAAAACGCTTGAAAAAAACACCCCGACAATATGTTATAAATTGTAAAATTTTCAACAGCAAAAAATACCGATAGTTCACAAAATACAACGGCAAAATAAAACGTTACGTTGAGTAAATATAGTTTTGAGTGGGAAAGGTTATTAATACGCACGTGCGTGAAAAACATTATAAAATATATAGCAGTTATTACAAAAAACGGCAAAACAACAGTTAAATAAAACATATAAACCTCCGTAAAAATAGTAACAAAAAAGACGACACGAAATATGTCGTCTTTTATCCATTATACGTTTTATACGTCGGTTTCTATAATTTCACCAGAAAGCAAATTAACTAAAAACATTTTTTCAACTTTTATGTTAAGAGAAATTTCTACAGCGTACTTATAAAGTCGCAACTGTTTTGCGTACGTTTTAATTAAAGCCTCCTTGCCTTTTGAAGAATATTTATAATCAATTATGTAAGCGCTGTCGCCGTCTATTGCCAAAAGGTCTATTACGCCCTGCAACAAAACCTTTTCATTTGAAAGCGTATCTTCTATAACTTCTTTTGCAGGCACTTTGCACACAAAATACTGCTCTTTATATAGTTTGAATTTTGTTAAGTCGTTAAAAAGTGGCGAACAAGCAATTTTCTTTACACCAGATAAATCTAATGAAGATAACTCTTCCTTTGAAACAACGCCATTAAGCGTAAGCCTATCAATTTCGCTTTCAAAGTCGGTTGCCTTTTTAAAATCATAGTTTTCCATGATTTTATGGACAAGCGTGCCTTCTTCAGCAGATGGTGCATTTTTTATAACGTATTTTTCGTCCTCTGTTAAAAAGTCTTTAATACGGTCGTCCTTTTTGTCTTCTTTTGAAAGGTTTGCAGTAACCGAAGTTTTTAAAATAAGCGTAGTTTCTTCCTCGTGTGGATATACGAAGTTAAGATTGCTCTTAACTTTTGCGATACTTATTTCATCACGTTCACCAACAACAACTTCTTTAGTCTGCTTTTCGGCAAAATTTTTAGCAAGCGTTCTTGCGTCGGTTATAGTTCTTTCAAAATCGGCAGGAATAAAATCAATAGGTCGCTCTGCATCTATTATCGGCAAAACAACTTTCTTTAATTGCTGTTCAAGCGAAATCATATGTAGTGAATATTTCGCCCTTGTAGTCGCAACGTAAAACAATCGGGCCTCGTCGCGCTGTTGTTTAGTCGTAATACGATAACGGAAATATTCCCTTAAAATATTAGTAGACACAGTTCTGTTTTTATCGTCGTAGGTCATAAGTGATATACCAACGTCACGGTCAAACAAGACCTTTTCGCGAAGTTCCGTCACGTTAAATTTCTTTTCAAGCCCGATAATTATAACTACCGGATATTCAAGACCTTTCGACTTATGTGAAGTTATTATCGTAAGAGCATCACCACCAGCCGTTTCACTTAAACAAAAACTGTTAGGACTGTTTTTTACCTTGTATAAAAAGTCGTCCACTGAAAGTGGTATGCCGTTTGAAACACTTTCCGACAAGAAAACTTCTAAACATCTTTCCCTTTCGTCTGGAAGTGGCTTTATAAGGGTATACGCCATAAGGTTTTTATCGCGAATAA
Source organism: Christensenellaceae bacterium (assembly GCA_045593005.1). Classification (GTDB taxonomy): domain Bacteria; phylum Bacillota; class Clostridia; order Christensenellales; family Borkfalkiaceae; genus UBA11475. Next base: position 15,836 of record JAZNVV010000035.1, read on the forward strand.
CGTTTTCTAAAGCCGTTTTTGCGCCCTTAAAGTCAGCAATCACACGTTGCTCTTGCAAATATTTATCAAAACTTTTAACCTTGCTTGAAAGTTCGCCTTCACCATTTAAAAGTTTATCATAGCCGATTAATAACCTTTTAGCGTTTCTATCGCTGACGTTGGCAATTCCAGCAATTTCAGCAATTTCGCTTGCAGTAAAATTGCCTATCGGACTTAACATACAAATTGCGAGTGGAATTTCCTGCTGTTTACAAGATAAAACTTCTAAATAATTGACTAAAAGTTTTATTTCTTTATTTTCAAGAACGTTTTTTTCAAGTTCTGAAACAACCCTTATACCGTCTTTTGCAAGTTCTTTTATTAATAACGACAAACCTGCCGAACGCTGACGACACAATATAGCGATATCTTTAAGTTCGACCTTTTTCATCGTCTTTGACTTCATATCGTAATAAGTGTCGTTAAGTTCTTGTAAAATAATTTCCTTGACCTTTAAAGCTACGTAGTCCCCGTCTTCCGTTTCCGTTTTTTGCGCCTCTTTAACAATATCGTAAGTTTTAGCGTCGTCAAATTGTTTTTCTTGTTTTGGAGAATATAAAACGTGTAAAGACGCCCTGCCGTCGCCACCACCGTCGTAACTGCCACCAGGCAAAAGTCTTGCCGAAGTTTTATAGTCGACACCGTAATCGTCTTTTGTCATTACGTTATCGAATATTTTATTTACGGCGTTGATAACGGCGTTTGATGAACGGAAATTGTGGTTGAGCCATATTGACGTGCCAGTCTTTGACATTTTATCGTATTTTTCTTCAAAAAGTTTACTGTTGCAACCTCTAAACCCGTATATGCTCTGCTTAACGTCGCCGACCATAAATTCGTTGTTGTTTGCAATTTTAGTGAAAATTTCGTCCTGCGTGCCGTTCACGTCTTGATATTCGTCAATAAACACGTACTTATACTTACTCTTTATTTCGTCGCAAACTTTATCATTGTTTAATAGTTGCAACGCAAAACGCTCCACGTCGTGAAATTCAAATTTATTCTCTTCCCTTTTTAATCGGTCGTAAACTTCTTCAAAAGCAAGCGTTAAATCTTTTATAACGCAAAAATCTTCTTGCGTGGCAAGAACTTTTTCTCTCGTTTTATCTTCACTCTCCACTACTAAAAAGGCATCGTTTAATTTTTTTATCACGCTATCACGATACTTTGTAAATTCGTCTTTGACGGCTTTTGCCTCGTCGTCAAGATTTTTTACGGTTGGTAATGAAAACGGCAACTTTATTTTGACGTTAGCATACTCGTATAAACTGTTTGCACCGATAAAACTACTTAAATATTCAACGACGGCGTCGGTGTAGTCTTGATATTTTTCAACTCCTAACTCTACCCACTTATCCCTAAATATTTTAAAGCCCCTTATTGCCTTAAAAAGCCGTTCTTCAATGGCTGTTTTATATCCGTCCTCAATAAACGAAAGTCCCGTTTTCGTGTATACGTTGTCAGTCAAATCTAACCATTTGCTTAAACTTGCCTCACTACTTCCATATAAATAAATTGATAAAATTTTATCCCTTAAATCTCTGTCGCTACGCTTTTTTGAAAAGCGTGAAACCGTCTTTAAAAATCTTTCGTCACCACTAGAATAGAACTTATCGAAAACTTCACTTAACGCATCTTCGGTCAATTTCTTTTTGTCGATATCAGATAAAATTTCAAAATCTCTACCTATGCCCAGTTCGTAAAAATATCTTTTAGCAAGACGGGAGCAAAACGCGTCTATAGTGCAAATATCAGCCATAGGCAAATCTAAAAGTTCTGCCTTAAATTTCTTTTCACCACTATTGATACTTTCAATTAACGCCTCTGCTAATTTTTCACGCATTTCAAAAGCAGCCTTGTCGGTAAAAGTTACTGCCAAAAGCTCGTTAACGCCCATCTTGCCTTCTCTTATTAATCTTATAATTCGCTCAATCATAACGAACGTTTTGCCACTGCCAGCCGACGCCGAAACAAGAACGTTACTGCCGTCCATATCGTATATTGCGTGTCTTTGTTCGCTTTTTAATTGAAATTTTCTATTTTCAGACATATTATTCGTCCTTTATTTTTTCCAAAACAGCGTTCATAAAATTGTTACCCATAGGCTTTTTCTTTCTAACGTATCCAGAAACGTCCTTTTCATACCCACAAATCGCTCCGTAAGGACAATATTGACAACTACTGCCTTCGCCTACTTCGTGTGGGCTTGCAATCGAAACACCATCCGACATATAATCAACGGCTTTTTCGGATAATATTTTAGCATATTTCATCCTTAATGCAAGATTTTCTTCATCAATAACGACATTAGAACTTGGTTTTGAAATTTTAACGCCGGTAATCGCACTCTTTTCGTCAGGTAGCACGGAAGTATCCGACGCATATAAAACTTCTTCAATATTGACCGTCTTGCCGTCAAGTTGCGCAGGTTTTTCTTCATTAGCGTCAGAATAATCGTCGGAAAGTTTATAGTAATACGTCCCTGCAGGCACTCTATTTTCGTCTGAAAAAGCATTTAAATATAAAAACAACTGTAATTTTTGCCCCATGTAAAGTTCGGCGTCTTTCATCTCTGCTTTGCCAGTTTTATAGTCGACTACCCTAAAATATTTTCCATAAGTGTCTATTCTATCAACTGCCCCACGAACTTTTGCGTTCGCCTTTTTGCCCGTAAGGTAAATAGGCTTGAACGGACTGCCGTCAAAACCAAATTTTACTTCAGCACCAAAGACGCTAAAATCGGTATTCGTCAACTGTTTATAAAGCGCAGCTGTTACTCTAAACGCCTCGCTCTTTAACCTTAAAAGAACGTTAGCCATAGTTAAGTCGTCGGCATATACAGCATATTCCGAAGTTTTAACTATATCGTCCACAATTTGCGCTGTAACTGTGTTAGAAGATTTTTCGTCGGTAATTTTACCTTCTTTAAATGCAGTCGCGTAAAGTTCAACGACAAGGTGAATAAAATTACCCGAGTTTTGTGGTTTAATTTCGCCAACTTCACGCTCGGTAAGTTTTAAACCGTAATCCATAAAGCATCTAAACGGACAGGAATAAAACCTTTCAAGCATAGATGCAGAAACGTATTCTTTAACCATAACGTTACCCACGTTATCAAGCCTTTTTGCAAACGAAACGTCAGCGCTTTCAAGAATTTTTTGCGCCGTTTTAGTGTCGTTTGTTGCATAGTAATATGCGCTTGCACCAGAAAAGTCGTTTATAATGCCGTTTTTGAATTTACCAACTTCAATAGCAAAACGTTTGCTTGATTGCGCGCTAGTCAAATATCCGTCAACGCCACTATCAACTGCAATAACACTTTTTGCGTTTAATGCAAAAATCTTTTCAATATACATTAGCGCTTCACTTTTTTTAATAGATTTACCGTTTCTGCCCGTTGTCCAATACGATAAATACAGTTCATCTGAAAACGCTGATAAAGCCGTTACAAAAATTTCACGCTCACGGGCGTTTACAGCCCTAACTTTTGGCTCAATTATGACTTTTAATTGATGCAAACGCGAGATGTCGTTGTCGCTTAAAACTGCAATATCTTGTTTGATTTCAGGCACAGCGCCGTTAAGCCCGACTGCAAACAAATATTTTGCCGTTGCGTTGCCACAATCTTTATATCCACCGACGTAAACGGCGTCGTTACTTTGTGGTATAATAGATATTTCCATTGCAGAAAAACCCGTTTTAAGCAATAATAAAAACTCTTTAGCATCAAGTTTTACGTTGCCCATAAGTTTACTTAAAAAACTTAAAACTTGCTTTAGTGATTCTAACGCTTTAGAAGTATATTCTGCCTCCGACGGATCGGTTTTAGCAAAAACTTCAGCGTAAAATGAAAGGTTGTCCTTGACCATTAAGCAATCTAAAAAACCGTTGATTGCTTTTATATAATGGTCGACGTTCATCATACCGTTGCACGCTATAATGTTGCCAACAAGCCTTTTTCTCAATTCTTCAATATCAGTAACGTTATCTTCTAAATCGGTAAAGTTTTTATAAAAACCATTAAACTTAACGTTGCGTTTAATTACAAAATTTTCAAACTTATCTATAAGATTTTTATCTTTTTCAAACAAAGGATTTTTGACAAGCGAAAGGACTGCGTCTTGCGCAAGATTTTTTCGACAAGCGTCAACGTACGATAATACAAGTTTTGCAAGTGGATGTGTTATAAAGCGCTTTTTCTTGTCAAAATAATACGGAATACAGTAATCAGCAAAAACCTTTTCAATTATGTCGGCATAGTCGTCAGGCGTACCTACTGCTACTGTATAGTCTTTATATTTATTGCCACCTAAGACGCCTTTGTAAATTGTTCTTGCTAAAAACTCTATTTCTTCTAAAATAGACGGGCTTTCAAAAAGTTCAACCTTATCAGTCTTAACTGCAGGCGCGTTAAACGCCTTTTCGCTATACGTTCTATTTAAGATTGCTTCGCTACATTCACTAACGTCGCCAAGCCTTTCGCTTGCAACTTTAATATTAAGGCTTGATGCAAGTGAAATAAACGCGTCTGCCGTTTCGTTAGTATAAACGCCGTCGTTAAAGCCTGCAACCAAAACAGCCGTAACGCTTTTCGCCCGTTGTAACAGCGTTGAAACAATTTCCCTTGCCTGTCTTGTCCAACTGTCAAAACCAACCAAAAAAACTTCCGTTTCAGTAATTTTATCGTCAGAAAGTAAAATTTTTGGCATAACGGATATCATATCGCTTTCGTCAAAATATCCGTTCGATAAAAACTTTTCATATTCTTCGTAAACGTATAAAAGGTCGGAAAGTTTTGCATACAAAACGCCGTCCGTTGCGTTGATTGCGTTTAACAAATCTTCACGACTGACTTTTGCAGATTTTAGCAATGCTATGCTGTCGTATATATTTTCAGCGAGAGAAACTGTACAAGTCTTAAAACAAGAAAGTTTACCGTCTGCCTCTCCTAAAATTTTACGAATAACCATAACGGAGCCTTCTCTTGACAAAATGCCGTCAAAATCTTTATTATATTCAATATATTTGCCAAACGAAAAGACGTGGGTATTTAAATATCCACCCTTTATTTCGGTAATAAAAGATTCCAAAAGCATTGAGTTTTTAACCGGTGTGAATACAACTACCGGCTTGTCAATATCACGCGAGGTTTTAGCAATCAATTTAGATGCTTCTAAAAGCGCTTGACTGTAAGATGGTACGGTGTATAATTTTGCTCTCATAACTATATTATTATAAACTATATTGAAGTAAATTTCAAGGGTGAATACTATACAATTACTCTCATAATTTAAAGTTTTTTAATGGTAGAGTTTACAATTTTAAAATAATGTGTTAAAATGTTTATTGAATTTATTTTAGTTAAAAGGTTTTTATGAAAAAGTTACTAATAGTTTTATTTTCTTTAATTTTATGCTTTACTGCAATAGGTTGTTCTAACGGCAACGGTTGTTCGTGTTCGCCAGAAGACCCTGTTTCATACTACTTAAACTGGACGGGCGACGCTTTGCCAACTTATGGATATAAAGAAACGGCAACTTACACCGTTACGTATAGCGCAAATTTTAACGAAAACAATTATAACTATAAAAAAGTAGAAGATATCGGCTGTGATATAACTTTATCAGATAGTATTTATACGATAACGACGGAAGTTGTTACAAAGGACGCTTTACCTGAAAATGTAAAAAGTTACGTAGACAGTAGTTTTACTGGTAAATATTATAAAATAAAAACAGATTTATCGGTTAACCCTACTTACACAATAGACGGCAAAACGCTTTCTTTTAACGATAAAGTTTTATCGGAAGTTTATTTTTACGACGAAACTTTTGGTTTTAGCCCTATATATTCTGTTAAAAATTACGACACCACAAACGTATCACTTAACACGGAGGGCTACGCTGAAAAAATAGTTAGATACGTTTACAATACCGAAACTTTTTACGACGGTGGCGATATAACTTTTAAGATTACTCAAAATAGCGAATTGCCTGCCGACGGGGATAAAATTTCCGTTCCAAAAATTAATACTCACAATGGTTTTAAAACGGAAGGAGATTTTAAGAAATTTATAGATAACGAAACGCTTTTATTTGCTTGTAGAAATATTTCGTTAAAAAACGGCGACAACTTAAAAGTTGCATCTCCATCTTATCTTAACGTTGAAGATATAAGCGTTTCTAACGTTACAAACAGCACTACCTACGTTACGATAGCCGTAAATGGTGAAAGTTCAGGCGATCAAATTCCAACTGCAAGATTAGCCGTTTTAAGAACGGCTGAAAACAATACGGGTAGCCCTATCCTTTTAGATATTCAGCGCGATACCATAACCGTTGGCGAAACAGAATATAACAATGCGTTTATGGTTAAAATGATTACTAGATTGCCATCACACGTGGGCGCACTCATATACACGTTAAATTCAGTAGAAATTACTGCTCAATAAAATTATAATATAAAAAATTATCGTCACCTAATTTATGGTGGCGATTTTTTATTGCTACTTTTAACAAAATATACTTTTTATCGTCATTAAAAGTCTTAATATTTTCTTTTAACGCTGTTAATATGACGGTATGAAGAATAAATTATCGACGTTAGTTAAGCCGTACGCATATAAAACGGTGCTTAAATACTTTATTGCATTTATACTTTTTATATTATATTCTAAAGCGTTCAGCACGCCTACGCCTGTATCCGTTGCCCTTTCTAACGCCTTATGTTATGCTAACTTTTCGCCTATTATTTTGGCGATATTAGTTTGCCTTTCAGCGTTAATTACGGGTGGGTATAAACTTATGCTTGCAGTATTAGTTTCCGTCGCTGTTACTACCACCGTATTTTACTTTTATCGCTTTAGAAATTCATACCCTAAATACGAATTAGCAATCTACCTTTCTTCGTCGCTGGTTTATTACATATTTTTTTATAATGACGAAATATATTTCAAAATTATTATTTCCGTTATAACCGTTTTACTAACGTTTATATCCATAGCGTGTGTTAAATATCTCAATTTAAAAGGCATAAAATACCAGCCCACGGGGGAAGAATTTATTATGCTTTTTACCGAAGTAATTATTTTGACTTTGGGTTTAATAAACGTAACTTCCCCAACGATAATTTGGTCGTTTGCTATATTTACCGTACTATCCGTTTGCCGTATATTTAAAGGCTCCGTACCATTTTCCGTCGCTTGTGCGCTGTCGTTGCCTTTTGCCATTTATTACTCTGACATATCTTTCCTTGCAGGGCTTTTAGTGATTACCGTTTTGTGTTATCACACAATGAATATTTCCTACTACTTTTCAGGGCTTTTGGCTGTCGGGCTTGACTGCGCTATGTATTTTGTTTTTTCAATTCATCCACAGTATGAAGTCCTTGACTTTTGCTTAACACTTGGCGTAGTGTTAATTTTTTTGGTTATTCCGTCATCTTGTTACAACAGCGTCAAAGAGTCGCTTTTGCAGTCTAGAGGAAAAATTTTAGCGAGGGAAACAATTAATAACGCAAGACGACAACTTAAAGAAAAACTTTACGGTTTATCAACGGTTTTTTCGGAAATAAGCCTTGCTTTTGACGAATTGAAAAAGAGAGAAATTTCCGAAGAAGAAACAAAAATTTTAATGGTAGAAAAAACGTACAAAGAAGTATGTCTTAATTGTGATAAACTTAACGAATGTAAAAAATTTAGGACAAATTGCAACAAGGAAATTAAAGCAGACATTGATAAAACGGTAAAGATAGGGCTTGCAAAGGGGAAAATTACTTTTATTGACGTACCTAAAGAATTGACCGATAAATGTTTTAACGTCAATGCCCTTATCTTTTCAATTAACAAAGACCTTGCCGAATATCGCAACGCTTTGATAGAAAACTCAAACTTTTCGCTCAGCCGTGAGTTAATCGCTAAACAATCGGAGGGCATTGCTGAAATGCTTTTAACACTTGCAGACTCATCAGCACAAGAACTTAACTACAAAAACGGTTTGCAAGACAAACTTTATAATTTTTTACGTAAAAAAGGGTTTTCCCCTTTAGAAATTTTAGTGTACGGCGACGAAAAAAACGTTGAAATTTCACTTGTTTTGCCACGTTCCGACTATAGATACACTCTTTTAGAACAAATAGTTAGCGACGCTCTAAAAATAAAGGTAAAAATTACAAATTATAATGAATTTGCGAATGAAAAAATTCATCTTATACTTTCCCCTGCCTGTCCATATAAAGCCGTTTACGGAATAGCAAGCACAGTAAAAACGGTCAGCGATAAATCGGGCGATACTCATTCTGAAACTATGCTACTTAATAACAAATTTATGATAGCACTATCCGACGGAATGGGTAGTGGTGAAAGGGCTAATACAATTTCAAGCATAACTCTTTCTCTATTAGAAAGCCTTTACAAATCTGGACTTACTTCACAAACAATTTTGCCACTTGTGAATAAAATTTTATCAATTAATACCGACGATAGTTTTTCAGCCTTGGACGTATGTACAATCGACCTAAATTCACTTCAGGCAGACTTTATCAAGTTCGGCGCGCCACGTGGATATTTAATTAGCGAACAAGGAATAAAAATTGTAGAAGGTAATTCTTTGCCGTTAGGCATTATTAAAGAACTTGAGCCAACTGTCGTTAGCGCAAAACTTAACGTTGGCGACACTCTAATTTTTATGACTGACGGCATTTCCGACGCGTTTGGCTCTACTGCAGAAATTTTAGATTTTATAAAGGAATTCCCTGCTAAAAACCCTACTTCCGTTGCAGAAACACTTCTTGATAAAGCAAAAGAATTATGTCAAAACGTTTATAAAGACGATATGACCGTTTTAGCCGTTAGAATAGTAAAAAACGTTGCATAACGTACAAATTTGACACCAACGGTAGCGTGAAAACACACCAAAAAAAAGGAAGGTTGCCCTTCCTTTTTTATTCATTTTCCATTCCCAAAAGATAATCCGTTGTTTCTCCAAAAAATTGCGCAAGAAGAATGATTGCCGTTGCTGTTGGCTCCGTTTTACCTAGTTCCCACTTGGCTATTGCCGATTGACTAATACCTGTCACTAGTGCCAACTCCATTTGACTTAAACCTTTTTGTAAACGTAACTCTTTTATTCTTTCTTGGAACTTCATATTTATATTATAATTGTTTTAAGTCAAAAAATACTTGACAAGTCTTATAAGACTTGG
>JAZNVV010000036.1:0-20607 GCA_045593005.1 Christensenellaceae bacterium
TGGCTACGATCCGACTTGACAATGGTGTCGCAACCGTTAAAAATACCGTTCAAGATAGTTATACCGGTCAAACACTTATGAGTAAACTTACCAGCATATACGAAAAGTTTACAGGTAAAAACTCTACTCAATCAAATGAGGAGGTTACGGAAATTGTTTCCGGTGCAACCTACTCGTCAACAGCGGCATCTAACGCTGTAATTGTAGCGCTTGACTTTGTGCAGACGCAAATAGGAGGTTAAATATGACTAATTTGAAAAAAATTGCCTCCGAAGGCTTAATCACAAACAACCCGACGTTTAGACTTGTTTTAGGCACTTGTCCTACCCTTGCCCTTACTACTGTGGCATCAAACGGTATAGGTATGGGGCTTGCCGTTACGTTTGTACTTTTATGCTCAAACGTTTTAATTTCGTTACTTAAAAACATAATTCCGTCTAAAACAAGAATACCTGCGTTTATACTTATTATTGCGACGTTTGTTACCATTGTTAAACTTGTTCTTGATAAGTTTATTCCTTCCCTTTACGACGCGCTAGGCGTGTATTTACCACTTATAGTCGTAAACTGTATTATTTTGGGCAGAGCTGAAAGTTTTGCATCTAAAAATCCGGTGCTTGACTCTGCGCTTGACGGTCTATTTATGGGGCTTGGTTTTACAGCGTCTTTAACGCTTATGGGCATTGTTAGAGAACTTTTAGGCGCAGGCTCGATTTTTGGGCTTAAACTTTGGGATTTTGAAATCGGTTTTTTCTCTTCTTCTGCCGGCGCTTTCTTTACGTATGCTTTATTTATTGCAGTATTTAATTACGTTTTAGGTAAAATTGCTGATAAAAAGAAGAAATCTAACAAGGAGGTTGTTGCATAATGGGAACAATTTTCTTGATTGCCATTACGGCAATGTTTATCAATAACTTCGTTGTCGTACAGTTTTTAGGTATTTGTCCGTTCTTGGGGGTTTCTAAAGATATAAAATCAGCGTTTGGTATGGGTGTTGCCGTAACGTTTGTTATGACTATTACTTGCCTTATTACATACCCTATTTATACGCTTATTCTTGTTCCTCTTGGGCTTGAATATTTAGAAGTTATAGTGTTTATCTTTGTTATTGCATCACTTGTTCAAATGATTGAAGTAGTACTAAAGAAGTTCTCACCTACTCTTTATAATGCTATGGGTATATATTTACCACTCATTACTACTAACTGCGCCGTATTAGGTGTTGCTGAACTTGTTATTGACGTTGGCACGGCTGAAGCGTTAGGCTTACAAGCAATGGGCTTACTAAATTCCGTTGCTTACGGTTTCTTTGGTGGGGTTGGTTTTACAATCGCTATTGTAATTATGAGTGGTTTAAGAGAAAAACTTAACCATATCCCTTTTAATAAACACCTTAAAGGGTTTCCTATCGCTATGATAACGGCTATGTTTATTGCTATGGCGTTCTACGTGTTTAGTATGATTTCGCTTTAAGGAGGTGCTAAAATGTTTAATTTATTAAGACCTATAAACTGGGCAGGTTTCGGTTTTGTGATGCTTATTTTAGCCGTCCTTGCTTTATTATTTACCGTTCTTATTTTAGTGATTTCAAAATACTGCGCTGTCAATGAAGACCCAAAAATTGCAGAGGTTTCTGAAAATCTTTCAGGCGCTAACTGTGGTGGCTGTGGTTTTGCAGGTTGTAGCGATTTTGCTAAAGCGCTTGTTGAAGGCAGGGCTGATATAAGTTCTTGCTCGGCTACTTCAAAAGAAAATAAGGCTAAAATCGGCGAAATTTTAGGCGTTATAGTCAACGAAACTATACCTATGGTTGCAGTAGTTAAATGCGCTGGAACAAACGACGTTGCAGGTAAAAAGTTCGACTACGTTGGAAATAGTGGTTGTGATAAAAAGGTGTCATACTTTGGTGGTGATAAGCTGTGTGAATACGGTTGTTTAGGCGACGGGACTTGTGCGCTTAAATGTGTAAATGGCGCAATTTTAACCGACAACGGTATTGCGAAAATTGACAAAAGCCTTTGTGGTGGTTGTGGCTCTTGCGTAAACGCTTGCCCTAAACACGTCATTGAACTTATTCCTAAAACGGCTAGCGTTTATGTTGCTTGTTCGTCAAAATGCAAAGGGAAAGACGTTATGTCGGCTTGTAAAGTTGGCTGTATAGGTTGTTCGCTTTGTGCCAAGAATTGCCCTGAAAACGCTATTACAATGGTTGATAATTTACCTGTTATTGATTATTTAAAATGTACGGGCTGTAAAACTTGCGTTCTTAAATGTCCTAAAAAAATTATTAAAGAATTTTAATTAATACTAAAAAAAAAAGGCTCACTTCAATCGAAGTGAGCCTTTTTGTTTTGTTAAATTTTAAAATATTTACTTGCTATTGATTTAAGGTCGTCGGTTGCTAAAATAAGTTCTTCCCTCTTATTATAATCTTTTCGATAAGCCTCAATAAGCACAGCACCGTCAAAACCAACGTCGGATAGCCTACTGAACATTTCGTCAAAGTCAAACGTTCCACGTGTTGGCAAACACATTTTACCGTTCTCGTCAATGTCGCTTATATGTACCGTAGCAATACTACTGCCCATTTCCGACAAAAATTCGGTATAATTTATTCCCGATTGTCTTGCTTGCTTTACGTCAAGCGTACCTTTAAGTTCAGGACAACGCTTTTTAATTTCACTAAAAAAACCGACGTAATTGTAATAGCACCAGTGAACGTTTTCATAGGCAAGGCTTAAACCGTGTTTTTTACACCTGTCGATAACGGCTTGCGTAAAGAAAGCGCATTCGTCGTAATTGATAGTTAAAGGCGTTCTTTTTATCCTTGCATAACCGTGAAAGGTATAATTTTTTGCGCCTATAATTTCCCCTGCTTTTAAAACTTTTTCTAAAACGCAATAAGCGTCGTCTAACGCTCTTTTGTTTTTGGTGTATAGTTGTGGTTCAAACTGCGTCGTTAAAGCGTGGACGGAATTGAACGACATATCCTTGCGATTTTTATTTAAAAGATGAGCAAAACTTTCTTCATACTCACTAAAAGCAGTTAAAAATGCTTCTGATACGTCTACATTATTATTCGCTAAATATGACGTTGCGTCTTCGGTATTAAGGTCCAAAAACAACGACGCCGTTGAAACACCTATCTTCATATTAATCCTCTGGTTCTATAATTCCGTATTCTCCGTCATTTCTTAAATAAATAACGTTAATTTTATCCGTTTTAACGTCTTTATAAACATAAAAATTGTGTCCTAAAAGTTCCATTTCAGAAGCGGCTTCTTCAGCTGTCATAGGCAACATTTTGAAACGTTTTTCTTTAACGATTTTACCAGTTTTTTGTTCAGGCACGTCGTTTACTGCATAGATTGCTTGTTCTTTAAATGCAGAGTTTTTACTGTGTTTATCAAACATTGTTCTAAACTTTCTTATCTGCCCTTCAAGTTTTGGAAGAACTTTATCAATGTTTTCATAAAAATTGTCGCTTGATACTTCTGCCCTAACAAACTTGCCTGCATAATCGAGCATCACTTCAGTAGTAAGTCTTGCGCCCTCTTTTTTAAGGCACACTTTTGCCGAAGTGTCATCAGAAGAAAAATATTTGTCAAGTTTAGAAAGTTTTTCCGAAATAATTCTCTTCAAATGTTCTGCCGGTTCATAATTTCTTGCTACTAATTCTATTTTCATAATTAGTCCTCCTTATCACATAATTTATTCTATTATAATATACGAAAATCACAAGCAAAAAACCTTTATTTTTTAGTTTTCACTCCATTGTGAAGACGTATATACATATTCACCGTCGACAAAATCTATCGTTGCGATTGAATTGTTTGAAATATTGCCAAGTAAAATTTCTTCCGATAATTTATCTTCTATACGGCGCTGAATAACCCTTTTAAGTGGTCTTGCACCGTAGCCGGAATCGTACCCCTCTTCAAGTAAATTATCCATAGCTTCATCAGTAATATCCAAAGTAATTCCCATTGCTTTTAAGCGCTTACGTAAACCTGTCAATAAAATTTCAGCAATAGAGCCGATATCTTCTTTACCAAGTTTGTGGAAGGTTATAATATCGTCTATTCTGTTTAAAAATTCTGGCTTAAACTTGGCTTTTAACGCATCAGTTATGCGCTCTTTCATATCGTCGTAATCGGCGTCGTCATCACGGGATAAAAATCCTAACGTGTTGCGCTTTGTTACTTCTGATGCACCAACGTTTGAAGTTAAAATTATCACGCAATTTTTAAAACTTACAACCCTACCTTTACTATCGGTTAATCTACCGTCGTCAAGAAGTTGCAGTAAAACGTTAAATACGTCGTCGTGAGCCTTTTCAATTTCGTCAAATAACACTACCGAATACGGTTTGCGTTTTATTTTTTCGGTGAGTTGACCTGCTTCATCAAAGCCAACGTATCCTGGTGGCGCACCGATAAGTTTGTTGACGCTATTTTTTTCCATATATTCAGACATATCTATTCTAATAAGAGCGTTTTCGTCACCAAATAACGCCTCGGCAAGCGCTTTAGATAGTTCAGTTTTACCTACACCCGTAGGACCTACGAATATAAACGAACCGATAGGACGCGAAGGGTCTTTAAGCCCTGCTCTTGCACGCCTAATCGCATTAGAAACAGCCCTTACAGCCTCCGATTGACCTATTACACGCTGGTGTAACGTATCTTCTAAACGCAAAATCTTTTTCGATTCACTTTCAGTTATCCTTGTTACAGGAACACCCGTCCAACTTGCAACGATTGACGCCACGTCCTCACCCGTTACGCGCAAAGTTTCGTCAGGACGAATTTCATCTGCCCTTTTATGAAGTCTATCAAGCTCTTTTTTTACTTTGTTTATATAAACCTTAAACTTTTCAGCACGCACGTTGTCGCCACGTTTTATGGCGTCGTTTTGTTGCGCAACCAAAATATTATATTCGTTCTCTTTTTTAATTAATTCTTCCGAAGAATTATAACTATCAAGTCTTACTCTTGACGACGCCTCATCAATAAGGTCGATAGCTTTATCAGGTAAAAATCTATCCGTAATATATCTTTCTGAAAGATTTACGGCGTATTCAATCGCCTCATCAGTTATCATTACTTTATGGTGCGATTCGTATTTATCCCTTAAACCTTTTAAAATTTCAATGGCATCTTCAGCAGTCGGGGCATCTACCATAACTGGCTGAAATCTTCTCTCTAACGCCGTGTCCTTTTCGATATATTTACGGTATTCTTCAATAGTCGTAGCGCCTATCGTTTGAAGTTCACCACGGGCAAGCATAGGCTTTAAGATATTTGACATATCCATTGCGCTACTATCGCCCGTACCAGCGCCGACTATATTATGTATTTCGTCAATAAATAATACAATATTGCCCTTTCTTTTTATTATTGAAATAATTTCTTTAAGGCGTTCTTCAAATTCGCCACGATATTTCGTGCCTGCTAAAGCGCCAGCAATATCTAACGAAAATACTATCTTATTATTCAAAATTTCCGGAACGTGCCCAGATACTATTGCCTGTGCAAGTCCTTCGATAACGGCTGACTTACCAACGCCCGGTTCACCTATTAAAACAGGGTTGTTTTTTGTCCTACGTGAAAGTATTTGAATAACCCTATCAATCTCCTTTTTTCTGCCTATGACTGGGTCAAGTTTGTTGTCCCTTGCCATTTGCGTAAGGTTTACACCGTACTTTTCAAGATCACCTATATCTTCACTAGTTGAACTTGACGGCACTAAAACGGTGTCATCTAAAATTTTAGAATTTGTATCTACGTCGTCTTGCGTCGCTGTATTTTCCTGCTCGCCCGTGCCGAAAATTCTATTTTCTAATTCCGTTTCCATTTTGAGCATATTTACTTTCATTACGCGAAGTAATTTGTTAGCGTAGCACTCCGTATCCTGCGTTAACGCGTATAAAAGATGTTCCGTACTGACGTAGCCCGTTCTTGCCCTAATCGCTAAATCTTCTGCCGAGTGAAAAAGCGCTTTTGCCCTAGGTGTAAAACCGACAGTAGTTTCCTTGCTGTTTATAACGTTTTCAAAGCCCTGTAAAACAAGTTGTTCTTCAGCACCGGCATCAAGTAAAAGATTGCGCGCAAGTCCATCAGGCGCTTTAAGTAGCCCGACTAAAACGTGCTCCGTACCATAATAACTAGTCTTGTACGTCCTGCCTATTTTTTTTGCTATTTCTATAACCTGCCTTATCCCTGCAGTATAGAATTCTTCGTTGTTCATTCTTTCCCCTTAAAGTTTGTTTGAAAGTTCTTTTATATATCCTATTAAATCTTCTTTACAATCGCCGTCTTTTAAGGCGTACTCTACGTTTGCTTTTACGTAGCCTACTTTATCGCCTATATCGAAACGTGTGTCTGTGTATTCACAAGCATAAAGCCCCTCCGTTTCTGCAAGAGCAAGATAGGCGTCGGTTAAATACGCTTCGCCGTCGTAATTTTTCATACTTTCTTTAATGTATGTAAAAATGTTTGGAGATAAAACTGCCCTACCAAACGACGCCATATTTGAAAAGGCTTCGTTAATTGCAGGCTTTTCAACTAAATTAATAACTTTTAGTCTGCCATCTGTATCAGTAACGTAATCAAAGTTACCGTATTTTGTTATATCGTCGCCAAAAACTTCTGCCGACGCAATTTGACTTGCGCCTGTTGTTAAGTATTCTTGACACAACTTTTCAAGACAAGATTTTTCGTCGTTTTTAGAATAAATTTCGTCACCTAAAAGCAATGCAAACGGTTGATTTTGAACAAACCGTTCAGCCATCAAAACTGCCCCGGCAAGTCCATTAGGCGTTGGCTGGCAAATAAATTCAATCTTGCATAAATTGCGTGTTTTAACGGCAATGTCGTAAAGTTCAGTTTTGCCCCTGCTTTTAAGGTTTTCTTCCAAAACGGTGTTTTTAGAAAAGTGGTTTTTAATAACTTCACTTTCAGGACTTACGATAATTGCAATTTCTTCAATCCCTGCATTTACTGCCTCTTCAACAATATATTGAATAGTGGGTTTATTAAACACCGGTAACATAGGCTTTGGGACTGCTTTTGTTGCAGGCAAAAACCTTGTTCCAAGTCCTGCCGCTGGTATTACGGCTTTTTTTATTTTCATAAAAAATATTCCTTCCTTTTTTTAGTCGGTATATTTTACGTTGATACTTAACGAATAATTACTAATTACAAATTTTCAACAGCCATAATTTTTTCAACACGTCTTGCGTGTCTGCCTTCGGCTGGTGTCGCAGATAAAAATGCGTCGACAATATCAAGCATTAACCCAGCACCGATAACTCTTTCACCAAAAGCAATCATATTAGCGTGATTATGTTCCCTAGTCATTCTCGCGCTGAAAGTATCGTGACAATGTCCACATCTAATACCCTTAAATTTATTTGCAACGATACTCATTCCGATACCCGTACCACAAATTAAAATGCCAAAGTCACACTCACCACTTGCAACAGCTTTGCAGGCTAAAATTGCGTAATCTGGATAGTCTGGGCTTGGTTCACCACCTTCCTGATAACCGTAGTCAACGCATTCTATGCCCTTTTTTGTAAGATGTTCGATAACTAACTTTTTAAAGTTAATTCCACCGTGGTCGTTACTAATTGCGATTTTCATAATGTATTTTCCTTATTTTTAATTTTTTCTAAAAGTTTAGTTATATATTTATCCATATCCGTGCAAACGTCAAGATAATAACCTATTTCATCACTTTGATGAAGTTTAAGTTCATCAAGCCCTAAAAGTTCGCCTAGCGTAAATATTTTATCGGACTTTGGCAAAGAAAATTTCAACTGTTTATTAAGTGCGATAACCATATCTGCGCTTTTAAATAGTTCGTCCGTGTACGCACGTGAGAGAACGTTTTCCGTTTCCACCCCACGTAGCCATAGCGCTTTAAGCACGGGGAAAGGTAATTCGTTGCCGTCGACAGCCATAATGCCTGCCGATATTGCCCTATGTGAAAGCCCGTAGGCAACTGCTTTATCGTTAAAAAGACATTCAGCAACTTGCGCAAAAGTCGTGTCCAAACCTGAAACAAAAAGCACTTTAATTGCCGAATAATTCATCTTCTAATTTTTCCTCGTCAGATTTATCTTCATACGTGTAGTCGTTATCGTCGTCTTCGTCGAAAATTTTAGTTGCTTCCGATATCGACGGAGTGTCCGGCTCGAAAGGAACGTCTGAAACGTCGTCAGCCTTTTTAGCGTTCGGAACGTAAACTTCGTTACTGCCAACGACAACCATTTGTCCATCGCGTTCTTCAATATTCATAAACTTCGTACATTCGTTCTTGAAGAATAGTTTTACCATGCCCGTAGGACCGTTACGGTGCTTGGCAACAATAATTTCAGCCACGTTAGGATTAACAGTCGTATTTGCCTCACTACCCTGCGTTTGATAATAGTCCGGACGGTGAATAAACATTACGATATCTGCGTCCTGTTCGATTGCACCCGACTCACGAATATCGGATAGTTGTGGTCTATGGTCGCTTCTTGATTCAACTGAACGTGATAACTGCGAAAGTGCAAGCACGGGAACTTGTAATTCCTTTGCTAAAATCTTTAAACTACGTGAAATTTCAGAAACTTCCTGCTGACGATTGTCAGCTGTTTTGCTTGAACCACTTGACATAAGCTGGATATAGTCGATCATGACGATATCAAGACCGTGCTTTTTCTTAATTCTACGACAATGCGAAAGAATTTCCGTCGGTGTAATAAGAGTTGAATCATTTATAAAAATCTTTGCTTTTGAAAGTTTTTCACGTGCGGCGGCAATTTTGAACCATTGATCCTTTGATAAATTGCCTTTAACGGCGTCTTCCATACTTACTTCTGCAAGCGAACAGAGCATTCTTTGCGTTAACTGTTCTTTGCCCATTTCAAGAGAAAATACTGCGCAAACTTTATTAGATTGCGTCGCAACGTTTTCAATAATATTCATTGCAAACGAAGTTTTACCCATAGCAGGACGGGCAGCAATTAATATAAAGTCCGTTTTATGTAATCCGTTAAGCATAAAGTCAAGGCGCTTAAAGCCCGAACTTATTCCCCTTAACGCGTTTTTATCCTTACTGACAAGGTCAAATTTATTTAAAACTTCAGGTAAAACAGTATTGATTCTAACCATATCGGAAGTAGATACCGACGAGGATAAATCAAACACCGTTTTTTCTGCAAAAGATAACGCCTCTTGCTTGTCCTGCGAGTTTTGCGCTCTTAAAATAACTTCACTTGAACCTTTAATAAGTCGTCTTAAAGCGCCGTCACGCGTAACTATATCAAGGTAATGCTGATAATTTGCCGACGACGGAATAATACCCGTTAAGTTTGTTAAATATTCGATACCACCAGCAGAGTCTAAATTACCATCAGCCTCTAATTTATCGGTTAACGTAACAAAGTCGATAGGAACGTTGTTATTATTGATTTCAAGCATTGCCTCGAAAATAGTTTTGTGCGACGCAACGTAAAAATCACTCACTAAAAGTTTTGATAAAACGTCAATTTGAATTTCACTATCAAGCATAAGACAGCCTAAAAGGGCTTGTTCAGCCTCTAAATTGTGTGGCATTGTAACGTCTTTAATGTTTATTTCGTGCTTTGAAAGATTTTTTATTTGTTTCGGCATAAAAATTTATCCCCTATTTTGTTTTTAAGTAGCGATATTAATTGATTAACGTCGCCGTCGTAATCTGATTTTTTAAACATCAGCGCAACGTTTGGGTACAGATATAAGTAAACGATATCCTTCCTTTCCCTACCCTTTAAAATTGCTGAATATTCTAACTCTGTAACCTGTGTCTTTTTTCTGACGTTATTTTTTGAAGAAACGGTGAAACCGTCCTCGGTAAATTCATAAGTGTTACTGATATTTAAAAAGTCGGGTGCAACGATAGGCATATTTTTTATAGAA
Source organism: Christensenellaceae bacterium (assembly GCA_045593005.1). Lineage (GTDB taxonomy): Bacteria > Bacillota > Clostridia > Christensenellales > Borkfalkiaceae > UBA11475. Next base: position 9,951 of record JAZNVV010000036.1, read on the forward strand.
CGCCTTATTACTAGCACCACCTTGCCAAGTTGCCAAAGTGAAATGGCGCTCAACCCTACGAATAGATATAAAAAGAGAGTGCCTGCGTTGTAGATTTTACAACAAATCAGTACAATGGACGCTATCAAAAGCGCTATGCTTAACGCACCGTAAACTATTATGTTGCGCAACCTTTTTTCTTCAAAAAGCGCTGTGTAATACAAGAATTTTTTATATTCTTGCAAATTGTTTTTATAACTTAATGTCATTTGTATCTCCGATTTATTTAAGGTTTTAGAATTTATAAAAGTTTTTCAAGTTCGTCAAGGTAATACTTAAACGTTTCCATAGCCTTAACGTAAGCGTCCTTTTTCGTAAGGTCCACGCCGGCTAGTTTAAGAAGTTCAACAGGGCTGTCGCTACCCCCAGATGATAAAAATTTGAAGTAGTCTTTAACAGCAGGCTCGCCCTCGGTTAAAATTCTATCAGCAATAGATAATGCGCTGATTATGCCCGTTGAATATTTATAAACGTAAAAAGCGTTGTAAAAATGTGGTATGCGACACCATTCGTACGCAATACGCTCGTCTGAAACTATACCGTTACCATAATAATCTTTGTTAAGTTTAAGATAAGTTTCGTTCAAAAAGTCCTTTGTTAACGGCGTTCCGTCTTCTTCCGTTTTGTGCGCAATATGTTCAAATTCAGCAAATTGCGTTTGTCTAAACAACGTAGTCCTAATCATTTCTAAAAAGTAAGATAAAATATACTTTTTTACTTCAACGTCGGTAACGTTGTCTAAAATGTATCTATGCAATAACACTTCGTTTACGGTAGAGGCAACTTCAGCAACAAAAATCGTATAGTCTGCCTTGGCGTAAGGTTGCGTTCTGTTTGAAAAATAGGAGTGTATACTATGCCCCATTTCGTGAGCGATAGTAAAAACGTCGTGCGTGGTTTTTTGATAGTTGAGTAAAACGTAAGGGTGGCAATCGTACACCGAAACACTATATGCGCCACTTCTTTTACCATCTGTTTCTACAACGTCTAACCAACGGTCTTGTTTTGCTTTAATCAAAATATTTTGATATTCTTCACCTAAAACGGACAATGCCTTTACAACGTAATCATAAGCCTCGTCATATTCCATTTTAATGTCAGCGTCCTTCGTAATAGGCACGTACATATCGTACATATGCATAGTTTTAAGGTTTAACGCTTTACGTTTTGCCTTAATATACTTGTGCATAATAGGCAAATTATCGTGAACGCTTTCAATTAAGTTATGGTAAACTGCGTCAGGCACGTCCTCACCTTTAAGCGCCATATTTAAGCAACTTTCGTATTTGCGCGCATTTTTATAAAAGACGTTCTTTTTTACGTTGCCACGATAGGTTGAAGTTATAGTATTGATAACTGAAATAAAAGCGTCGTAATAAGCGCAAAAAGCCTTTCTTCTTAATGCTCTATCGTCCGACTGCATAAGCACGCTATATTCGCCGTGCGTAAGTTTATAACTTTCACCATTATGCTTTATCGTCTTTATAGGTAAATCAGCGTTGTCAATTTTAGAAAAAATTTCCTTAAAAGTTGAAGTTACTTCGCCCATTGATGCTAAAAGTTCTTCAATCTCCGGCGAAAGCACGTGCTCTTTTTTTTCTAAAATTCTTTTAAGAGTGTAGTCGTAATCGGAAAAGTCGCCGTCATTTATATAGCCCTTTAATACACTTTCTTCAAGAGATAAAAGTTCAGGCACGGCAAAAGCCGTTAAAGATGAAAGTTTTGTATAAAGTTTTTGGGCAAGGGCAAGTAATTTATTACCGTCGGACGACCTTGTGTCAGTATCTACAGTCATCATTGCGTAAACGTAAAGTCTTTCTACTCGCTTGGATAACTCGTCAGATTTTGCATTGAACTTTTTAAACTGCTCTTTATCGCCAAGCTTGCCTATAAAGGAAGAAAAGTCTATTTCCTTTAAAACGGCGTCGTATTCCGTTTGCCAAGCCGAAACGCTTGCAAACATATCTTCTATTTTCCACTTTAAACGGGTTTCTACTTGATTTCTTTCCATTTTAACCTTCAATTACAGCGCTGTCGCTGTCTAATTCTTCATATCCAAAAAGGTTGTTGTTTACCGTGTAAAACTTAACCTTACTATCTATTTTTAGTGGTGGGAGTTCCCTTTCGTACGGAACAAAAACGTATCTATCAAACCAGTCTTGACGCCTTTCAACGTAAACTGAAATTATTATACACTTTGTATCTACGCCGTCTTTAGTATCAAGCGCTTCACTAAAACCTTTGACAATGCCTATCGTTTCAGTAGGTTGAATAGTGCTTAAATCTTTTAACATAGCAAAGTATTTTTTTACCCTTTTAAGTTTTATGCCTATCGTAATGTATATGAAAAATAAATATATAGCGCTCGCTACCATAGTTAAAACTTGCAAAGTTGTGCCTCTTTCATCTTTAAAAGGCAACCCTGCGTACGTCAATACAAGCAAAAGTGATATAGCCAAAAAGGCAAGACACATTAATACTATCGTAATTATAGTGTTTTTATATTGCTTTCTTACGGCAACTAGCTCGTTTTCGTCAAAATATTTTATCATTTTTTATCCTTATTTGTTTTTGTATAAATTTGGCTTTAACCCAAAAAATTCTCTTATTTCGTCCTTAAATTCGTAAAACCAAGTCGTAAAGCCTTTCGTTTTAAGGAAAAACTTTGTTCCGACGCCTAAAATCTGGTCGGTAGTACAAGTTTTGAAATCCATACTTCTACTATCCTTACTGTTGCCACGGTTGTCGCCTAAATAGAAAATTTCGTCCTTTTTTAGCGTGTAGCCTTCTGGATACTCGCCAAGCCAGTCGGAATCGTAATCATTTAACGGGCTTTTAGAAAATTCTTCACTAACTTCATTAAAATCGGTTTCGCCCTTTTTTCTTACGTATAATTTTCCATCGTCAATTTTTATAGTATCGCCGTCCCCTGCTATAAAACGTTTAACTATTAAACTATCTTCTCCGTCAGTCTTTTCGCCTAAAATGATAATTATATCACCACGTTCAGGCTCTTTTTTAGTGTTGACGTAAATGACGTCGCCGTCAAAAAGCGTATCTTCCATTGACGCACCGACTATTTCAACAGCTTCAAGCATAACGCTTTTTATTATAAGCCAAGTGGTCAGCGATAAAACTATAAAAGCGACTAATGAAAATGCAGTAATTTTTAGTATTTTTTTATACATTTCCTTGCCTTTCAACTTTTTTTACTATTTTTTTAAGTTCGTCAGGGGTAAGCATTACCACCCTTTGACAGCCTGTACATTTTATCTTGTAATCAGCCCCGTCACGAACAACCTCCCACACCGTACTTTTACATGCGTGTGGCTTTTTAGTATGAATTATATCCCCCACTTTGTAAATCATAACTCACCTATTAAAATTAAATCCACATTAAGTTGTTTACTATAAATTCGTTATCCCCGTGAATTTTAATCGCTTTAACGTTTTCATACGATTTTAACGAAAAACCTTCCTTGGTTTTGAATTTTGCCATTTCAAATTGAAGTTTATGCCATAAATTACCACCTTCAATATCCACGGTAACCGAATAAACCTTTTCACTATCGGTTAAAGCGTTTACAACAAGGTCTATCGTAACTTTTGCGCCTAGTTGAGAATATACGTCAATCATAAACATTGCGTCCTGAGTTGGTTTAAGAACGTTGAAGGTATATATACCCCTACTTGCGTCCACCCCGTTTATTCCAAAAGCACCAACCTTTTCTACAACGGGTTCAGAAACTGTTTTCATATAAAGCGACGTTTTTACGTTGGTATTTATACCCTCAAAAATACCTTCTTTATACTTTTCTTTGCAAGAATATACAACGTTGAATTGTGGCACGCATTTTACTTCGTTTTTACTAAAACGCTTTACTACAAGTGGTGAAGATACTGTAAATCCGTTTTTGTAAACAATTTCAGAATAGAAGAAAACTATCCCGTTTTCCTGCACCGGTGAAAATTCTACTTCACACTTTTTCGTTTTATCGGACGGATCAAAAGACGCAATCTTTTTCCAACACCTATATTCAGGCTCTATTACGCCTTCACTTGCAAAAATATGAACTCTATCAGCATTTTCGCCGTCGTACGTGACTGAAACGTTTATCTTTTTGTCGATTATTTTTGCATCAGTAAAAATCTCGTTTGGAAGATGCATTGCTATCTTGTCTAAATATTTATTCAAGAATAATTTAACGTCCCTAAACGCTTTGTTAGATAAGTAGTTGCCAAGCCCTACCGTATAAACGATTGCTGAATACACGTCTTCTCTTATACGGGTAAAGGTGTCGTACGCCCTATCAATATCGTATTTAGGATTGTTTGTAGTAACGCACATAAGCGTTGGACACTTTAAGTATGCAGAGTAACTTTGCGCTTCAAGCCCGGCTACAAATTTAAGTTCGTCCGGAGCATAATCAACTTTAACGTTTTCGCCATACTTATTGCCGAGTGGAATAATCCAACCACAACCGTATAAAGCAACAAGTGCTGAAAGTTTTTCAGTTGCGCCCAAATGGAACGCCGTAGTAACCGACGCCCCTTTTGCCATAACAGCTATACTACCTACCGATTGACTTCTTATATAATCAAGAACGTATCTTGCGTTTACCGACCATTGATAATATGCCGTTTCCTTTGCGCTTTTGCCTATATAACAAGGGTTTGACCTGTATTCAGACCATTTAGCGTATTTGATAGAATCGGGATAGGCTGTAAACGGAGAGTAACTTAATTCATCATTTACCTCTTTTGTTTTTCCATTATCCCCCGAAATATCCATAGAAAACGCAACGTAGCCAAGTTCGACTATTGATAAAAGATGTTCGTCTAAAATTTCTTCCCCAGCGTCAGGAATATAAAAAATTGTAGACTTACCTTCATACGACCCGGCATACGCCATTTTTACGTAAATACGGACGTCTGCACCTGAAGGACATTTGCGATATAAATAAACTTCTCTTATGGTAGTGCCGTTTACCGTGCTTTCGTTTATTAAATTTTGTTTGTACCCTGTGAGTGAAAACTCTTCCCATAAAGTAACGGGGGTTAAAATTTTTGATGCCAAGTAAAACTCCTTGCTCGCTTTTTAACTTATAACTATAAAAAAATGCAAGAATGACTTGCTTTTGCGAGAATTTTTTTGTATAATATTTTAGCACAAACGGTGCTAATATCTATATAAACCGCTCATTTTTAGCGGGGGTTTTTTATTTTTTATCGAAAAATCTACTTTGTTAATGTAATTATACATTAACACCCGACAAAAATCAAGTGCTTTATTTAATTTATACACCGATTACGCAATAATTTATTCACGGTAACACGATGGTTTGTTCTTTATCTAAAGAGTTTTCGGCATCTACTTTTACTAACGTCGAAAACACTTTTATTCTTGAATACTTGCCTATTTCGGACGGAAATGCCGTTAAAGTTTATCTTTACGGGCTTTTTTTGTGCCAAAATAATAATTACGACCTTCCTCTTGAAGAAATGGCTAAACATCTCTCGCTTTCTGAAGATGAAGTTATTAACGCGTTCTTATACTGGCAGGAATTTGACCTTGTTTCCGTTACGCAAAACCCTTTTTCAGTTATTTATCAGCCTATTTCAAAGTCTTACGCTAAAGCAAAACGCTATAAACCTGAAAAATATACAGAATTTTGCGCTGAACTTCAACAACTATTCCCTAATAAAGCAATTAGTGTGTCGGAATATAGTGAATATTTTTCCGTAATGGAAATTTATTCTATTCGTCAGGACGCTATGCTTATGATTGTTCGATATTGCATTGAAAGAAAGGGTGATAATATCGGCTATAAATATATTTCTAAAGTTGCAAAAGACTTTGGTGCAAGGGGTATCAACACAGTTGAAAAGGTTGATGCTGAAATTTCTAAATACGTTTCACGCACGCCTGAACTTGAAAAAATTCTTAAAGCACTTGGCTCTACAAAAACGCCTGATATCGAAAATCTTAAATTCCTCAATAAATGGACTAACGAACTTGGCTTTAATTTTGAAAGCATTTTACACGCCGCTAAAAGTATGAAAAAAGGCAGTTTTGATAAGTTAGACGCCTTTATTATGGAACTTTACGGGCTCAAATGTTTTACTATTGAAGAAATTGACAATCACGTTGGCAAAAAGAAGGAAATATTTGATACGTCTATTAAAATTGCCAAATCACTTTCCCTTTATTTTGAAGTTATTGATACCGTTGTTGATAATTATACTTCAAAATGGTTCGATATGGGCTATCGTGAAGACGGATTGCTATTTATAGCAAATTACTGCTTTAAACAAGGTAAAAACAGCCTTGAAAGTATGGACAAACTAATTGAATTTTTATTCAAAAACGGCTTGATTTCCTACGACGCTATTAGTGAATATTTCTTGATTAAAGAAAAAGACGACGAATTTATTTCTTCCCTTTTAGAAACGCTTGGCTTAAAACGTGCCGTTACTGGTTGGGATAGAGATAACTTAAAGACGTGGCGTGAGTGGAATTTCTCTGAAGAGATGATTGCTTACGCTGTTAAAAAAGCAGTCGGCAAGACTTCACCTTTGCCATACGTCAATGCTATTTTGGCTAGTTGGAAAACGAAAAACATCTTCACTATTGAAGATGCCGATAACGACGAAAAGTCTATGGCGATAAATTCTTCCGTTAAAACTAACGGCAGACCAAGTGGGGTTACCGTTGAAAAAGTTTCTGCTAAATATGAAGAATATCGCTATCACGCTAACGAAATTGCAAAACAAAATTTACTAAAGGCTGAACAGATAGAAGGATTTAAGGAGTTATACGAAAATTACAACTCTCTTGATATTAAAATTGCAATGGCTCAGTTTGGACACGCAAGCGAATCTATTGCAGAACTTGAAAAAGAAAAACACGACGCGCACGTTAAACTGATTGCCCTTTTAAAAAAGGAAAAACTTACCCTTAACGACTTAAAACCAAAGTTTAAGTGCAACAAATGCAACGATACGGGTTTTGACGGAACAAGCAAATGTTCTTGTTACGAAAACGTAGTTGCCGAATGTCAAAAAGAATTATAAAAAAAGGCGAATATTTTCGCCTTTTATCTTTTGTTATAAAATAAAATGGTAGCATTTCATAGATACGTACCCCTACAAAACCATACCATTATATAAAAAGCCCTCTTTTTAGAGGGCTTTTAAATTAGTCTTCAACTCTAATAAAACTAGCAAGTTTTGCAATTCCTGAAAGTTTTGCAACTGCTTTATTAAGAGCAGATTCTTTTGCTATTTCGGTAAAAATAATTGCCATGTCGCCGTCCGTTTTTGCTGATTCTAACGCTATGCCAGATTTTGCAAACGTTGAAATTATTTTTGCAAGGTTACCGTCTTTTTCAAATTTTAATCTTACAAAATATTTACTTTCAAAATCAGTTACAAATTTAGTAGTTTTATCAGCAACTTCGCAATTACTAAACGGAGCGTATCTACGTGGTGCTTCCGAATAATTTGCTGCAAATATAACGTCGGAAACTATTGCGCTACCAGTAGGCGCTGCGCCAGCACCTCTGCCGTAAAGCATTATATCGTCCACGCTGTCGCCGTGCAATAATACTGCGTTAAACGAATCGTCAACAGATGCAAGCATATTGCTATTTTTAATAAGCGTTGGGTGAACCCTTGCTTCGATACCGTTTTTACCGTTTTTAGCGATTGCTAAAAGTTTGATAACGTAGCCCATTTCCTTTGCATATGCAATATCTTCTTTGCTGATTTTCGTTATACCTTCACGATAAACGTTGTCAATACCGACCTTTTTAGAAAAAGCAATACTTGAAAGTATTGAAAGTTTGTACATTGAGTCAAAACCTTCAACGTCAGCAGTAGGATTAGCCTCTGCATAGCCAAGTTTTTGCGCTTCTTTTAAAACGTCCAAATAGTCAGCACCGTCGGAGAACATTTTTGTCAAAATAAAGTTTGTCGTACCGTTTACAATGCCTTTAAGTGAAACAATTTTATTTGCTTGCATACCGTCGATAAGCGTTCTGATGATAGGGACACCACCTACGCAACTTGCTTCAAAATATAAGCCTACGTGGTTAGTCTTTGCTGCGGCTTCAAGTTCGTGCCAGTATTTAGCAACAAGTTCTTTATTAGAAGTTACAACTGTCTTACCACTCTTTATTGCTTGAAGCACAAATTCCCTTGCAACCTTAACGCCACCGATAACTTCTACAACTATATCAACGTTAGGATTTGAAACAACTTCTGCAATACTTGATGCGATAGCCTGTTCAGGAACACCTAAAGAAAGAGCCCTTTCCTTATTGAGTTCAAGCACGCTTTCAACCGTTATATCAAGACCTTGTGTCTTTTTAAAATATTCCTTTTTATCATTTAGTATTTGAAAAGTGCCACCACCGACAACACCAAGCCCCAAAATAGCTACGCCAACTTTTTTCATCTTTTCCTCCAAGTACAGTCTAAACCTTCTTATTACATTATTTAAAGCGTCGTAATAAAACGCTAAATTTGACTACTTTTCGCCTTTATTTGAATTTAATTCGTATATATAACGTAATCCATTAAGCGTAAGTGTTCTATCAAATATAGTAATAGATGAAACTTCTTTTGCCAAAACTTCACCCATACCACCTGTCGCAACAACGTTAATGCTATCAACGCCAAGTTCTTTTTTAATTTTGTTGATAATATTATCGACAAGTCCTGCAAAACCAAAGATTATGCCCGATTGCATACAATGTTTTGTATTTTTACCGATAACCGTCTTTGGAACGTCAAGTTCTACCATAGGTAATTGCGCTGTTTTAGTTGCAAGACCTTCAAGCGAAGTTTTAATACCAGGTGCGATAACAACGCCTAAAAGTTCACCATTTTCACTTATTATGTCGAACGTAGTTGCCGTACCAAAATCAATAACAACTATAGGGCCACCGTATTTATTGTAAGCAGACACGCTGTTTACAATAATATCAGCGCCAACTTCCCTTGGGTTTTCAGCCTTGATATTAAGCCCTGTTTTTACACCTTTTCCAACCATTATAGGTTTGACGTTGAAAAAATATTCACACATATGGCACATTGTATAGTTAAGCGAAGGTATTACCGACGAAATTATTACACCGTCAATATCTTTAAGTTTAATGTTTTGGCTTGCTAAAAGGCTCGCTAAAACAGAACCGTATTCATCTGCCGTGCGTGAAAGCGCTGACGATACCCTAAAACTTGCTCTTAACGTTTTACCTTCGAATATACCATATTTAATATTCGTATTTCCTATATCTATAGCAATTAACATCTTTTTTCCCTTATTTAATACGTGTTTCTATTACGTCAACAATTCTAAATACCATAGGTGCTAAAATTACGTTTACAGCAAGCTCAATCAAGAAATTAACGCCTGCGCAAACAATAATTAAGAAGTATATTACACCCGTGCCACCTGCAAGAACTGAAATTGTGTCATACATAGTAAGTGCGCCGATAATAAAGATACTGGTATTTACTACTGGAACAACTGCCGACGCTATAAACGTGCCTATATATTTACGCTTTCCCTTTAATAAACCGTAAACAAAACCACCTAAACCACCAGCTGCCGTCGTTTTAACCGTGCAAGTTAAAAAGGTAAGAACTGGATGCTCTACGAATAAAAAGTTCGTAAACGGATCAACACCTGTTACACCAAAAATAAACGTCATAAATCCGCTTATTAAACCAAGTAACACACCACCTTTTACGCCCATTAAAAGAGCGCCCAAGACGATAGGTATTAATGTAAAATTGATGTTCGTAACAATTTTAAAAACAGTGCTTAATAGGTTTAAAACAACTAAAAGTGCTGTCAAAATCGCAACGTACACAATATTACGTGTGCTAAAAAAACTACTGCCAGAATTTCTCATAATAACTCCAATCAAATTTCCTAAAGAATATCTGTTGATAAAAATTCCTTATGAAGTTTGTAAAATAAAGTCAAGCCCAAAAAGGTGCCTGCTGTGTTTATTTTAGCATTTTTACTATTATAAAGCAAATATTTTATAGCGTTAAAAATCAATTTTATTTAAGTTTATGTAACATTTTTCTTTTATTTTACTTATTATAAAGTAGCAGGCTAAATGCCTATACTGAAAAACGGAGGTACATATATGAATTTATTTGGAATGGATAACAACTGCTGTCTTTGGATTTTAATTATTTTGTTAATACTTTGCGTTTGTAAAAACGGTGGTATTTGTGGAATTTTGAACAGTTGCTACGCTTTGCCTATCGCTTTAGCGCTCATTTGCTGTTTCTGTAAAGGTGGAAACGGTGGTGGTTTCTTCGGCCACGGCGGTTGCGGTTGCAAATAGTATTTAAGCCCCTATTTTTAGGGGCTTTTATTATTTTATGGTCAATTTTCACACAACCGTTCCCTTAAAATCTTACCATTTATTATTTTAATACAAGTAAAATTATGAAAAAAAGACCAACTTTTCGTTGGTCTTTTTTATGGTGCCGGGGATCGACGTGGCGACAATAGTCGTAAAAACAGTAGACACCTACTGTTTTTAACCAAAGTTGGGTAAAATCTATGATTTTATCCTGGACTCGGACTTGAACC
>JAZNVV010000037.1:0-14612 GCA_045593005.1 Christensenellaceae bacterium
ATTTTTCCTTATTAAATTTACAAGTTATTTTACGCTAAATTTCTCAAATAAAAAAAAGGAAATACCCACCACTATTCGGTCAGTTTTTCCTTTACTATCTCACTTCGGTCTTGAATTTTTTGCCAGAAAATTCACACGTCGCGTCATAATATACTCCTTGCCAAAAGGCAAAATACTATGTTTGTTTATTAACTTATACTACAACTTTTGTGCAATGTCAATACCTTTTTTTAAATTTTTTTCAAAAAAATTTTAGTAATTTTTTACATAAGCCATTTTTATCTAAAGTGATTTTTAGAAATATAACAATTTGTTTTTTATGTTAAATTTAATTATACAATGCAAAATAATATTAGCGTTATTAGCATTATTTTTTTTAATTATTTATCTTGTCGTGGTTGCTTTTCGCCATACCGTTTGCAATAAAATCAATACCAACGCACAAAAAAAGCACTTCCAAACGAAAGTGCTTTTTTTATTTTTAATTATTTTGCTTCGTCTAATTTTTCAGCCATTTCTTGCTGTGGAGTTTTCTTTTTACCGAAGTGACAAATTGAAACTACAAGCCCTGAAAGCGCAACAAGTGCGATGGCGTTAGGGATAACCATAAGGAAGTTAAACGTATCAGCAAGTTCCCAAACAAGGTCGTTAGAAAGAATTGAACCCAAGAAAATAAATACAAGTGATATGATCGCATACACGATTACGCCTTTTTTACCAAATAAATGTTCAACGTTAATCTTACCAAAGTAGTTCCAGCTTATGATTGTTGAGAATGCAAAGAATAATAAGCAAATTGCAACAAACATATTACCAAACGTTGCATTACCGAATGATGCTGCAAATGATGCTTGAACGATATTAGTTTTATCAATACCAGGAAGTGCCCAAGCGCCAGGATTTGCTGAATACATTACCGTGATAACTATTAAAGCCGTCATTGTTAATACTATAAACGTATCAATAAATACACCGATCATAGCAGTTGTACCCTGTTCGTGTGGGTCTTTAACGTTTGCTTGAGCGTGCGCGTGTGGTGTAGAACCCATACCAGCTTCGTTACTGAATAAACCACGTTTAGCGCCTTGGCTGATAGCAGTTTTGATTGCATAACCGATACCACCACCGATAATAGCGTTTGGTACGAAAGCATATTCAAAAATCATACCGAATGCTCTTGGAACTGCTGTAATATTAATGCAAAGGATAACAATACCACCTAATAAATATAAAACAGCCATAATAGGAACAAGTTTTTCCGTTACAGATGCAATTCTGCTAATACCACCAATAAAGATAATTGCTGAAATAACAACTAAAACGATACCGATAATTGCTTGTACCCACATTTTGTTTTCTTCACTTACACCGAAAGCCGTTGACATTGTAGATGCAATAGAGTTAGATTGAACCATTGTACCCATAAAGCCAAGTGCTAAAATGATTGCTACAGCAAAGAAACCTGCTAAAAACTTACCTAATTTGCCCTTGAAAGCAGTTTTGATATAGTAAACAGGACCACCTGAAACTGTACCGTCTTCATTTACAACTCTTGTTTTTTGAGCAAGAACTGCTTCGGCATATATTGTAGCCATACCAAAGAAAGCGATTATCCACATCCAGAAAATTGCACCAGGACCACCGATAATGATAGCGCCGCTTGCACCGATAATGTTACCTGTACCTACTTGCGCTGCAATAGCCGTTGCTAAAGCCTGGAAAGAACTTAAACCACTCTTTTGCTTTTCGCCATTTAATTTCATCTTACCGAAAACGTTTTTCATACCTTCGCCAAAACAACGAACTTGAACGAACTTTGTTCTGATTGTGAACCAAAGCCCCACGCCAATTAAAAGCGCGATCAAAACGTAGTCTGCAAGATACGCATTGATTGTTTGAACGACTTTTAGTACGCCGTCCATGAAACTACCTAAAAGTAAAGCCTTCATTTTTGTATCTCCTAAAAAAATTTTATCCAACGTTTTTGCAACAAAAAAAGTTGCTAATATCAGCAACTCTAAAGAATAGAAAAAAGCAACGTTAAATGGCTCTGTCCTTTTGCCTGAGAGATTCGACTTGCGTCTTGCACCTTCGGCACCCATTTAAGGGATTCTCCAGAGTTCCTCCGAATACGGTTTTTACATTCCGTAAACATCAACGGTAACTGATTGATTGCATTATAGCACTATAATTATAAAAATGCAAACAATTTTATGCCTTTTTTATTAAATTTTTACGATTTTATAACAAATATTGTTTCAAATATTTTTTTTATTAATATATTTAAATAATGTTTATTTTATATATAATTTTTGATGTTATAAAGACTAAAAATCTATTTATTTGATTAATATGTCTTTATTTTTTACAATTTATTATAATTATTTTTTGTATGTTTATTTATGCATTTATTAATATATGTTATAATTTAACTATTTTCACATAAATAAGTTAATTTTTCGCCATACATTCTTTCATACATTTTTTTAGATAATTCATAATTTTTATTCATCATAACTAAAGCATTTTCTTTTACAGACAAATTTTTATCAGTAAAAATAGGTGGCATAATTCTAACCGTGTAACTTTTTTTGTTAAAACCGTCTTTATCAAACTCCTCCTTGTCCGTCATTGCAACAAATAATGGCACGATAGGCACGTTATTTGACGCCGCATACTTAAACGCACCTATTTTATATGGCCGTGGTTTTTTATAATTCCACCACATAGACTGCTCGGGATAAATTAAAATTTTATTTCCGTCCTTTAATAACTTATCTACGGCTTTATTTAAGTTCATCATTGTACGCACGTTTGATGAAAGTGGCAAGGTGCGTTCATACTTTAATAAAAAACCAAAAATACCAGACATAAAATAATTGCCTTCTCTGATAATTTTATAAAAACCTTTATTGCCTTGCATCTTTTTTACTACTTGATGGACGGCAACGTTTTCATAAATACTAAAATGATTGCTAGTTATAATTGCCCCACCACTAATGTCTTTTAAATTTTCAGCACCTATTACGGTAATGTTGAAATCTTTAACGACTTTACTTTCGTATCTTTTTGCAATAAAGCCTGCTATTTTGCGTTTTATTTTTGTCGATAATTTTTTTGCTAAATAATCGACGTCTTTTGGCATTATTGTCCTTGCAGGTGGGTCGTTTTCAACGTCGTTAAAAAAGTTATCCCCACCAAGTCTTTCATTTGCCATTATGCGTGATAGCACTTCTAATCTTTCATCACGAAGTTTAGTATTTATATTTAAATTAACGTTAGCACATTCCATATTCTTAATCATATTTTTACCTACCTATTATTTTTCTAAACGTTTTTTCTCCGTTTGCAATTTCTAACGCCTTTTTTATAAGTGCTATGCCACACACTTTATCGCTAGTTTTACTTTCGTCAGTATAGTTTGAACGCATTTTTATTAAGTCGTCATAAAAGCTTGTCTTTTTTGCGTAATACCAAAAACACTCCTCATACGCTACACCTTTATATTTCCACGGCTTGTCAAACATATTGTAATGAATAAGATAATTTTCCTCACTAAATTTAGTCGTTGCCGTCGGCATTCTATCCCAACCGTCGGATAAATACTTAACTTTTCCATTACATAGAACGTTTAAGTAGTCTTGATCGGGCGCAACGGTAGGTGGATTATAGGTCGTTAGAATTTTAATAAACTTTTCTTCCACTTTTTGTCTTCTAAATTCTGACAAATTCATAACAAGGACACCTGAATTAAAATATTCCTTTGGTTTAATTCCAAGTGCGTTAACGGTATAATAACAAAAACTTTCATTATAAGCGACAACTTGATCGGTTATAGCGCCCAAAAGATAGTTCTCTATATTCTCGTCAAAAAGTTTTGCAATATCCGTTAAAAGTACAATGTCGCTGTCAATATAAATTGCTTTATCAATATTAGGAAACATTGACGGAATAAACAACCTATAAAAAATAGAAACAGTATAATAATCTCTTAAACTAACTTGCATCTCATTTTTTATACTTTTAATTTTTTCCGTTAAATCAACGTAATTAATTTTTACGTTTTCAGACTGCAATCTATTTAGTTGCATCATATTTTCTTCGGTAAGTCCCTCTGACATAATGTACAATGAGTAGTTTACGTTTTTATTTGCGTGTTCTTTAATAGAAGTTATTGCAACAGCCGTAAAAGGAACGTAATTGTCGTCAATAGCTATAAATATAGGGATTTCCTTTTTTTCTTTTAACATTTATACCTCCTATAAAAGCGTTCTATCGCTTTACGAACAAAATTATAAATAGTTTGTTAGTTTTATCAAAGAGAATTATTAAAATTAAACTCTCTAATATTTTTACCACTTTTGAGAGCCCTCTTAACGTGCGTGAGAGTTTAAAAAAACATCTCTCATAAAGCGAGAATACGCCTATTTTTAAGCATTTTTTAACAAAAAAAGCAATTTATTGACCGTTTTTTTAATTTTTTTAAAACAAAAAAAGAACCGACCGTCCTATAATAATGTATAGATATTTGTTTTGTTAAATAATGCTTGATTTAAAAAATATATAGTGATATAATTCAATTGTTATGAAATCTGTTAAAGAAACTTTAGTTGAAAATTTAATACAATTAAGAAAAGACAGCAAGCTTACACAACTTGAACTTGCTGAAAAAGTAGGATATTCTGATAAGGCTGTTTCACGTTGGGAACACGGTGAAGTTATGCCTGACATTGATACGCTTGAAAAACTTGCAGAAGTTTATCAAATCCCTTTTACTTCACTTTTTACCGAAAAGTTAAATGCAAAAAAAGAGCGTGTTAACAAAAAACATCTTGGCAACAAACTTATTATATCCTTGCTTGCCGTTCTTTCCGTTTGGGTAGTGATGTTCCTTTCATTTATTTTATGCAAATCAATATTAGGGATATCTTTGTGGCAATTATTTGTGCTTGGCGCACCTATTTCCTTTTTATTAGGAATTATCTTTTGCGCTATATGGGGCAATAGAAAAAATTTGTTTATTTGTATATCTTTATTTGCTTGGACGTCTTTAGCATACATACACTTACAACTTATATCTTATAATCTTTGGATGTTATACATTGTTGGAATTCCTATACAAATAATGATACTTTTATCTTATAAATTTAACAAACACAAATAAAAATTAACAAATATCCACCAGCCTAGCTGGTGGATTTTTTGCTGTAAAAAAAGTCAGGCAATTAGCCTGACTTTTACTATTTTATCTACGTAATTTTTCCCAAATTACAACCTTATTACTACTTAACGATTTTTTTACGTCTATAACGCGTTGATTAGAACTGCCCCTAAACTGCAAAGTGATATCGTGTAATTCTTCTACGTAACGTCCATCTATAATAATATCAATTAGTGATAAAAGTTCGTCCGTACAATCGGTGTAACGCTGTCCACCTTTAACTAGATCAACGTCAAATACAAATCCTGTAAATAACCAAACGTCTTTTTTTGGAAATTTTTCCTTAAACCTTTTTAAAAAAGGTAAAAGCGCTTGTTGGTTTTGTATTTCCATAGGCTCTCCCCCTAAAATGGAAATACCTTGTATCCAGTCGGGTTTTGTTTCGTTAAATATAAATTCTTCCGTTTCAGAAGTAAACTCCGTACCGTAACAAAAATCCCACGTTTTTTGATTAAAACAGTTTTTACAACGCCTTGTACAACCCGAAACAAAAAGCGCCGTTCTAACGCCTTCGCCGTTCGCTATATCGTTCGTTTTAATTTCACCGTAATACATACAATACCTTTGTGGTATCGTTATAAAAGGTAACGGTCGTGTGAAACACGACCAAAACCATTATAAATGCAATACCCTTTCTTTAATTTCTTGCGTTCTACCCTGATTCCAGTACTGTGTACCTATATAGCCACACGTACGACGGGCAACGTTCATTTTTGACTGGTCACGGTTTTTACAATGTGGGCATTCCCAAACAAGTTTACCGTTTTCATCAGGGATAACTTGAATTTCACCATCATAACCACATACCTGACAATAATCGCTCTTTGTGTTAAGTTCGGCATACATAATGTTGTCGTAAATAAACTTCATAACCGATAACACAGCAGGGATATTGTCCTGCATATTAGGAACTTCAACATAACTGATAGCACCACCAGGTGATAATTGCTGGAATTCACTTTCAAACTTTAACTTTGTAAATGCGTCGATAGGCTCCGAAACGTGAACGTGATAACTGTTCGTAATATAACTCTTATCAGTTACGCCTTCAATTATGCCGAAACGCTTTTGAAGATTTTTAGCAAATTTATAAGTTGTACTTTCAAGAGGTGTGCCGTATAATGAGAAGTCAATATTATGCATTTCCTTCCAGCCCTTGCACTTGTCGTTCATATACTTCATAACGGAAAGAGCGAAAGGTTTTGCTTCGTTAGCAGTATGCGACTTACCCGTCATATACTTAACACATTCGTATAAACCTGCATATCCAAGTGAAATAGTAGAATATCCACCGAATAAGAGATTATCAATAGTTTCGCCTTTTTTAAGTCTTGCAAGTGCACCGTATTGCCATAAAATAGGAGCGGCGTCGGAAAGCGTGCCTTTTAAACGTTCGTGACGGCAAAGGAGCGCTCTATGGCAAAGTTCTAAACGTTCATCAAAAATCTTCCAAAATTTTTCAACGTCGCCACCAGACGATAATGCTACGTCAACAAGGTTAATAGTAACTACGCCTTGGTTAAATCTGCCGTAATATTTTGGCTTACCGTTTTCATCAACGTAAGGGGTGAGGAACGAACGGCAACCCATACAAGTATAACAATGACCTTCACCATTTTTGTCAACTTTATATTCAAGCATCTTCTTTTCGGAAATATAATCAGGAACCATACGCTTTGCCGTACATTTTGCAGCAAGTTCCGTCAAATACCAAAATCTGCTATCTTCAGTAATGTTGTCTTCTTCTAAAACGTAAATAAGTTTAGGGAAAGCAGGCGTAATCCAAATACCTTGTTCGTTTTTAACACCTTGGATACGCTGTTTTAAAGTTTCCTCAATAATAAGCGCAAGGTCTTGCTTTTCCTGTTCGTTGCGTGCTTCGTTAAGATACATAAATACCGTTACGAAAGGCGCTTGACCGTTTGTCGTTAAAAGAGTAACTACTTGATATTGTATCATTTGAATACCCTTTTTAACTTCTTCACGAAGGCGCTTTTCTGCAATCGTTTTAATCTTTTGTTCGTCAGTAATACCAACAATAGAAAGTTCAGCAGCAACTTCCTTTTGAATTTTTTTACGGCTAACGTCTACAAAAGGAGCAAGGTGCGTTAAAGAAATACTTTGACCACCATACTGGTTAGACGCAACCTGCGCAATAATTTGCGTGCTAATGTTACAAGCAGTCGAAAAACTGTGTGGAGTTTCAATCATTGTGCCGGAAATAACCGTTCCGTTGTTGAGCATATCTTCAAGATTGACAAGATCGCAGTTGTGCATATGTTGCGCAAAATAGTCTGCATCGTGGAAGTGTATAATACCTTCTTCATGAGCAGAAACAACATCCTGTGGAAGAAGAATACGCTTTGTAATATCCTTACTAACTTCACCAGCCATATAGTCACGCTGAACGCTATTTACAGTAGGGTTTTTATTACTATTTTCCTGCTTAACTTCTTCGTTATTACATTCAATAAGAGATAAGATTTGTTCATCAGTAGTGTTAGATTTTCTTACAAGCGCACGTTGATAACGATAGGTAATATATTTTCTTGCAAGCGAAAAAGCCCCCCTAGCCATAATGCCGTCTTCTACCAAGTCTTGAATTTCTTCAACGCTCATAGCGCGCGACATACTATCGCAAGTAGCCGTAACTTCTTCTGCAATTTGTTTAATGACTTCTGCCGATAATCTTTCGTGCTCGTTTACGCTGTTATTTGCTTTCGTTATAGCAGCAATAATCTTTACTATATCGAAAACTTCTTCTGCCCCACTTCTTTTGATAATCTTCATACCTTATCTCTCCTGTGAAATTTATGTGCATTATAATGGTACTATATATTGTGCTGATTGTCAAGCACTTTTTCAATATATTGTGGTTATTTTTAAAAATATACAATGTATATATGTTTGGTAAAATTTACATTAATATTATAATCAAAAAATTAGATTATCAAAAAAGCGCCTTTATAATCAGGCGCTTTTATAACTAAATAAATTATTAAATTTTTGGTCAATATTAAACAAAATCTTCAACCGATAAATATCTATCGCCCGTATCGTGCAAAATAACGACTATCGTTTTACCCACGTATTTTTTTGCTAGTTCTACGGCAACCGACAACGTTGCCCCCGACGATATACCACACAAAATTCCTTCCGTCTTTGCTAAAATTTTGCTAAAACTATACGCCTCCTCATCCGTCGCCGTCAAGATTTGGTCGCAAACGGTATTGTCAAAGTTGGACGGTATAAAGTTCGCTCCGATACCTTGAATTTTATGAGGGCCACTTTTACCCGTTGATATAAGTGGGCTATTTTTTGGCTCAACGCCGTACACTTTTATCGACGGTTTAACCTCTTTTAAGTATTTTGCCGTACCACTTAAAGTTCCACCCGTGCCAACGCCTGCAACTAAAAAATCGACTTCACCATCGGTATCAGAATAAATTTCTCTACCCGTCGTTAAATAGTGCGCAAGTGGATTTGCAGGGTTGTTAAACTGACCGGCTATCACGCTGTTTGGCGTGTTTTTATTTAACTCTTCAGCTTTAGCAATAGCCCCCACCATACCTAATTTGCCGTCCGTTAAAACCACTTCAGCACCATACGCCTTCATAAGTTTTATTCTTTCAGCGCTCATATTGTCAGGCATAACGATAACGGTCTTATAGCCTTTAGCTGAACATATTGCCGAAAGCGCTATGCCAGTATTGCCAGAAGTGGGCTCAATAATCGTAGCACCGTTTTTTATCACGCCACGCTTTTCAAAATCTTCTATTATTGCCTTTGCAACTCTATCTTTTGCCGAGCCTGCCGGATTGAAACTTTCAATTTTTGCAATGACCTTTGATTTAAGGTTATAAATCTTTTCTAAATTATGTAATCTTAATAACGGAGTGTTGCCGACAAGTTCAGTTATACTATTATAAACTTTCATTTTATACCCCTTTACAAGTTTTTAAAAGTAAATCTTTAAGAGTAACCGACTGAAGATATTCGTTGACAACTTTGTCAAGCCCCTTCCAAAACTGTTCGGTAACACAAGCGTCGCATCTGCCACATTTTTCGGAATTATCACCATAGCACGCAACGGGTGCGATACTATTTTCCGTTTCAGCTAAAATACTGCCAACGGTGTATTCTTCGGGGTTTTTCACAAGCCTATAACCACCTGTCGACCCCCTTTGGCTGACAAGCAACCCACCCTTTACAAGCGAATTTACTATTCTTTCAAGATATTTTTCAGAAATATCCTGTCTTTTTGCGACGTCTTTAACGGTAACTGCACCGTCGCTTTGATGTTCGGCAACGTCAAGCATCAATCTTAACGCATATCTGCCCTTTGTTGAAACCTTCATTTTAACACCCTAGGCTTTAATTAAATCTTTAACAACTTCGCCTGCAATAATAAGTCCGGCAACAGACGGAACAAACGATATACTTGCAGGCGCTATATTGTTGCCTTTTTTATCATTTTCATCAATACTTATAGGCGAAAGCGATTGCTCTTCCGAATACAACACTTTAACGCCGTTAGTGATATTGCGTTTAGATAATTCTCTACGCATAACACGGGCTAACGGACAATATTTTGTTTTTGAAATATCTGCTATTTTAAACGCCGTCGGGTCAAGCTTATTACCTGTACCCATACAAGATATAACTGGCTTTTTTAAAGCGACAGCCCTTTCTATAATCATAAGTTTTGCCGTTACAGTATCTATTGCGTCTATAATATAGTCATATAAAGATAGGTCAATTTCATCAGCCGTTTCTTCCCCGTAAAAAATCGGATAACGCTTGATTATAACGTCAGGATTAATATCCTTTGCTCGCTCGTAAAAAACTTCCGTTTTAAGTTTACCGACAGTCGAATCAAGCGCAATTAATTGCCTATTTATATTGCTCTCTGAAACGACGTCATTGTCAACGACGGCAAGTTTTCTAACCCCTGCGCGAACTAATGCTTCAGCAACGTAACTACCGACACCACCCAAGCCAAAGACGATTATCTTTTTACTATTAAGTTTACTAAATCCGTCCTTGCCGATAAGCGAAACGGTGCGTTTAAATCTTTCCATATTACCCTATTTTGTCAAGTTTTTAGTGGTAACGTATCAATCAAACGTTACCAAACAATAAATTTATTTATGACAGTCAGCACAATGATGAACGCCAAATTTTTCCTCATCATAAGGGATATTGTTTTTCTTAAAATAGTCCACGATAGCAGCCTTGATTGCTTCTTCTGCTAAAACTGAACAGTGAATTTTGTGCGTTGGTAAGCCGTCTAATGCTTCAACGACAGCCTTGTTTGTAAGTTCTAACGCTTCATCAATCGTTTTGCCTTTAATAAGTTCTGTTGCCATAGAACTTGTAGCAATGGCGCTACCACAACCAAAAGTCATAAACTTAACGTCAACTAAAACGTTGTTTTCTACTTTGATATACATTCTCATAATATCGCCACACTTAACGTTGCCGACTTCACCGATACCATCGGCGTTTTCAATTTCACCAACGTTGCGTGGGTTTTTAAAGTGGTCCATTACCTTTTGACTATATAACATGTTCTCTTTCTCCTTTTTTAAGTTGATCCCATACAGGTGACATTTTCCTTAAAAGTTCAACAACCTGTGGAACTTTTTCTAATACGTAATCGATTTCTTCTACAGTATTTTCTTCCGATAAAGAAAGTCTTAAACTTCCGTGAGCGACTTCGTGTGGAAGTCCTATCGATAATAAAACGTGGCTTGGATCAAGCGAGCCAGACGTACAAGCCGAACCCGACGACGCCGAAATACCCTCCATATCTAAAAGTAAAAGTAAACTTTCGCCCTCAATACCTTCAAAACAAATATTTACGTTATTAGGAACACGTTTTACTTCGTCACCATTAATTTTTGAGTGTGGTATCTTTTTAAGTCCTTTTATAAGTCTATCGCGAAGATTTGAAATATATTTACCGTTCTTTTCGATATTATCGCAAGCGTCTTTTAGCGCAACAGCCATACCTACGATAGCAGGCAAGTTTTCCGTGCCACCACGTTTGCCCTTCTCCTGCGCGCCCCCCTCGATAACGTTTGAAAGGAATACACCCTTTCTTGCATATAAAGCGCCTACTCCTTTAGGTCCGTGGAATTTGTGTGCCGAAATTGATAACATATCAATATTCATATCCTTAACGTCGATAGCAATGTGACCTGCAGCCTGTACAGCGTCGGTGTGGAAAATAACCTTTCTTTCCTTGCAAATAGCGCCTATTTCCTTTATCGGTTGAATAGTGCCTATTTCGTTATTTGCAAACATTATTGTTACAAGGCAAGTATCTTCTCTAATAGCAGACGCAACGTCTTCGGGCTTGATTACGCCGTCAGCATTAACTTCGACAAGAGTTACTTCAAAGCCCCTCTTCTTCATTTTGTCAAGGGTGTGCAAAACTGCGTGATGCTCAAATTTTGAAGAAACAATATGTTTTTTACCCTTTCTTGCCCCTATTTCACAAGCAGTTATAATTGCTTGGTTATCAGCCTCCGAGCCACCTGAAGTAAAATATATTTCGCCAGCGCTTGCATTAAAACAATCAGCAACTGTTTGACGGGCTTTATCAAGTTCTTCCTTCGCAGTCTGACCTACCGTGTGTAGACTTGACGGATTGCCATAAAAGTTAGTGAAATACGGCAACATTGCATCTACTACTTTTTGACTTGTTTTTGTCGTCGCCGCATTGTCTAAATATACGAACATTTTTTCTCCTTTTTCCCAAATAGGAAACCATTAACTTTTTAATCATACCAAACTGGTATGCTTTATCATATAAGTTATAATATTTTTTTTCCCTAATGTCAACTGTTTTAACATAATTCCCACCAAAAAAGTGGGATTTTTTTATTAGTGTTATTTTTAAAAACCTTTCCAGATTTTTATATAAATAAAAAAATATGCTATGTGGCATAATTTCACAATACCGTTGACGCTAAAATTTACCCACAAAAAGAAAATACGCCCTTTTAGGCGTTTTTATTAAAATTCTATTTCGTCAATGTCTTTTTCATAATGGTAAGCCATTTCCTCATGCATTGTGGCGTCGTCTTTTGCAACGTTTGACGGTTTAACTTTTATGTAAGATGCCTCTGCCTCTACAAGCAAATTGCCGTCCATATCGTAAAGTTCACCCCTAGATACGTACGCCCTTGAAGTGTTTTTTAGATAGTTAGCCCTTGCTTTGACTTTAACGCCGTAAGGAGTTGGCTTACGGTATTTTACAGTTAGCGTCATTGTTACGGCAAACATGTCTAAATTGTCTTTTCCGTCTACGGAATGCCAAATTACCCTACCCATAAGTTCGTCTAAAAGCGAGGCGACCATTCCACCGTGCGTTCTATCAGGATAACTTTGGTGCAACTCACTAAACTTTACAATAGTTGCAACGCTACCGTCTTCCATATTATAAAACGGTGCTTTTAAGCCCAAATCATTTTCCATACCACAAATAATACATTTGCGCGCGTTGCCTTGTCTTGATAAAACCTTCATATGTCACCTAAATTAATTGTTGTTCATTGATAATAAGTTTAAATTCTAATCCTAATTTGTTTGCCGCTTTGCGACATAAAATCATGCGTTCCATAAAAATTTCAAAGTATTCCATCACAGAGCCAAAACGCGTATCGACTGAAAGCTTAAGTTTAATAATTGTTTTTGCTTCGTTTATTTTAAGGATAGATTCCTTAACCGAATAATTAACCCTATCGTGAATATCAAAAGTAGGCAAATCGGAATTTCTAACCCTTGTTCTTCTAACGTCGGCTTTGTCAGCCAAGATAAGCGCTGCCGAAATAGGACTAACAGGCACACCGTTGCCCTCGTCATGATTGCCGATTGCAGAAACAATTTCAGCAACGTCTTTTGCTGGAACGGAATATTCTTCAAGCAATCTAAAAGCCATAAGGGCGCTACTTTGACAATGACCTACACGGTTTACGATATTGCCTATGTCGTGAAGATACGCTGCAACTTTGCCAAGCTCAATTTCCCTTTCCGAATACCCTAACGTTTCTAAAATATACCCCGTTTGTTCAGCTACCTTGCATACGTGCTGAAAACTATGTTCGGTATAGCCAAGCGCTTCTAAAGCTTGGTCGGAATGTTCTATATATACTTTTATTCTTTCGTCTTTTTTTATCTCTTCGTATAAACCCATTTTTTACCCCCTTATAAAATAAAAAATTTACTATACTTTAATCAATTTAAATCCTGCCGCTCTAATAAGTCTGTTGTAAACGGCAAGTGCAACCCCATCACGCTTTGGACACCTTGCGTATACTTTTTTTGCGCCAAGTTCGTCTAAATGCCTTAAAACCTTAAACAAATTGTGGGCTTGCTCTTTTTCGTCTGAATACTTGCCTAAAATTACGCACGGGCACGAAAGTTTAGCATCTTCCCCCTCAAAAACCATACAGTAAACGCCGTCCTCTATATGCTCTTTAACGTACTTTTTAAAATCCTCAAACCGTCCGTCGATAACGGTAACGTCAGCTTTTGGCGCGTAATGCTTATATTTCATACCAGGGGAACGCACCTTTTCCCCTTCCTTTGCGCTCTCTAAAATAGCAGAAGAAATCACCACTTCTTTGCCAAGCACTTCTTCCATTTGTTCTTTCGTAACGTAGCCTGGGCGAAGTAAAACCGGTACGTCGTCAAGAACGGAAACCACAGTAGATTCCACGCCTGCAATAGATTCCCCACCGTCAACGATAAGGGGAAGTCTACCGTCCATATCTTGAAAAACTGCTTGCGCAGTCGTAGGACTTGGCTTGCCTGAAATGTTGGCAGATGGCGCTGCAAACGGAACGCCACTGCTAACTATTAAATCGTGCGCGAAAGCGTTTGAAGGCATTCTCACCCCTACGCTATCAAGCCCAGCGCAAGTTGTTTTTGCAACTTTTTCACCCTTTGGAACGACGATTGTCAACGGACCAGGCCAAAATGCTTTTGCTAATTTTTCAGCGTCGCTTGATACTTGACCAGCAACCTCGTAAAACATTTCCATATCAGAAATATGCACAATAAGTGGATTATCTTGTGGTCTACCTTTTGCCTTAAAAATCTTTTTTATAGCGCCGTCGTCATAAGCGTTGCCTGCAATACCGTAAACAGTTTCGGTAGGAATAGCTACAATATCCCCCTGTTTTATTAAGTTTGATGCAAGCTCAACTGCTTGCCTATCTGCTTTTAATAAAATCGTTTTCATAAGTAATAACCTACTAATCATTATATCACTTTTTTGCCGTTTTGTACATAAGTTAAATAATATTTTAAAACTAAAAAAATTATTTTAAAAATAAATATCCCCACGTCAAACGTGGGGACGTTTAATTTAATTATTAAT
>JAZNVV010000038.1:0-66430 GCA_045593005.1 Christensenellaceae bacterium
GTTGCCTTGTATTCAGGAACGTAATCTTTGTCAACCTTACCGTCTACCGTGTATTCGAAATAAGTTTTATCACCGTCAGTCTTTTTAGCAACGGTAACACCGTCTTTATTAGTCCATTCAACAAAACCTTTAAATTCAAGAGCGTCACCTGCGACAGCGTAATCATTTAAGAACTTATTCGTGTCTTTATCAAAGTCGTAACCAGCGTTAATCCAAGTATTTCTTAAATCTTTAACGGTTGTATTTGCTAAAATGTCTTCTCTATCTGCTCTATATCCTGCTTTATCGTTCTTTTCAAGTTCAGCAAGTTTAGCAGACTGAACGCTATCCATAGGGATTAAAAGGTTGTAAACGTAGCCAAAACCATTGAAGTGGTTGTATAAAACAGGGTTCTTTGCTGATGCATTAGTGAGCATTTCATTAAATTCAGTATACGTTTTTGCCTTTGATTGAGATGCAAATAAATCTTCGTGCGTTTGCTCGATAACGTCAAAAGAAACCGTCTTATAATAATCGTAGATAAGATAGCTATTATACTTGTTAAGTAAAATGGTTTCCATCTGTTCCTTAACGCTATCTTTATAATATTGCGTATCGGTAATGTTATCAGTCTTCCAGTCGAAAGAATCGTCAATATAACCATTGTCAGACATTGACTTTAAGAGCATATAGTAAGCTGTTCTTCTTTCAGAATCGTTAGCATTGCCACCTGAATAAACACCTGTATCGATAGTGTAAGCGTTCATTTCTTCAGTAGTGAGTTCGTGAACGTAGTTAACAGCGCCTGTAGGAACTGCCCTAACCTTTTCCTTGTAACTTTCAGAAGGTTCTTCATCCTCTGCTGGCAAATAAGAGTCGATAGTTTCGTTTACACTCTTTTTAACGTTATAGTTTGCTTCAGCAATTTCTTTAGCTGTTAAATATCTCTTTGCAGACCAAACGTCATTTTCGTTCGTATTAAGGTCAGCGTAATCAGAGCCTAAACCGTTAAAGTAGTCGAGCGCAAGTTGAACGTTGATTTTTGTTTCGATAATAGAATCAAGAATATAGTCAAGTGCTTCTTCAACCGTGTAACCCATAGAATAAATATAATATGCGCCGTTCATCATATAAACGTTTTTAACGTCTTTATTTTTAACTTCTTCCTTTGGTGCGCTGTCGAATACTTGTACAGTAGCAACGACTTGTTCGTCAGCCCTTGTCATATCGACCTTTACTAAATCGCAAGCAAAGGTAGAAAGCGACATAACTACTACCAAGACAAGCGATAATAATTTAATAAGTCTTTTTTTCATAAAAAACCCCGTGAAATTTATTTTGTGTCCATTGCTATAGTAATAACAAAGAGTAAATACATAGTCAATCTATTAGATTATAATATATTTAAAAACAAAATGCAATAGTTTGATTTGATTTTTATCTATTTTTGCCTTGCATTTTAACAATTTTTTAAAATTCGTTCTTTTTTTGAAAGCAAAAAAGCTATTCATCAAAAACTGCATCTTTAAAAGTTGCTTTTTCCAAAAACTCAATGAGCATATTTAAGGTATCAAAGCCATCAAGATCAGTCCTATCGAACTTTATTCCTACCCCACCCGACATAGACAAAGACGCCCTTTTGTTATCTGAAACAGCGTCTAACAGTCTTTCATTTTCAAGTGATTTAAGGTTTTTAAATCCAAAGAAAGCGTCGTCTTTGCCTACGTAAAATGCAGTTGCCCCTATGTCTTTTAACATCTTTTTAATAAGAGCAATCTTGATAAGATTAATCGTCTCTAACGGTGCGTCGCCGTAAGTATCTTCAAGTAGAGCAAGCACTTCGTCAGCCTCTTCTTTTGAAGAAATTTCGGCAATTTCCTTATACGCATCCATTCTTCCGTTAGCATTTTCGATATATTCGTCGGGAATATACGCTGAAACCTTTACGTCAAGGTCTATAAACTGTTCTTCATTAACCCCGTCAAGTTCTTCTTTTAATAATTTTGAATAAAGCTCGTAACCAACTTTGTCAAGATGACCGTGCTGTTGTGCGCCCAAAACGTTGCCAGCCCCACGAATTTCAAGGTCGCGCATTGCAATTTTAAAGCCACTACCCATTTCAGTAAATTCCATAAGCGACGACAACCTTTTATAAGCGACGTCAGATAAAACTTTTTCACGCTTGAAAGTAAAATATGCGTGCGCAAGACGATTACTTCTACCCACCCTACCACGTAATTGATATAAAGTAGAAAGCCCCAGCAAATCGGCGTCGATAACTATTATAGTATTTGCCTTTGGTAAGTCAATGCCGTTTTCTATAATTGTTGTGGCAAGCAAAACGTCCGTTTCTCCACGATAAAATTCGCTAATATTTCTTTCAAGAACTTTTTCGTCCATTTGTCCGTGAGCGATAGTAAGTTTTATTGACGGCAATAAATTTTTTATTTTTTCAGCAAAGTGGTCTATTGTTTCAACACGGTTATAAAGTATAAACACCTGCCCACCACGCATAACTTCACGTCGGACGGCGTCGGTTATTAACGCATCCGTCTGCTCGGTAACGTAAGTTTGAACGGGCAATCTTTCTTTTGGTGGTGTATTTATCGTACTAATATCCCTTATTCCTGACAGCGACATGTGTAGCGTTCTTGGTATAGGTGTAGCCGTCAAAGTAATAGTATCCACGTTGTTTTTAAGCGTTTTGATTTTTTCCTTATGTTCAACGCCAAAGCGCTGTTCTTCATCAAGAACTAAAAGTCCCAAGTCCTTAAACTTTACGTCGGAAGAAAGAAGTCTATGCGTGCCTATAATAAAGTCGATTTTTCCTTCGGAAAGTTTTTGTAAAACTTCCGATTGTTGCTTTTTAGTCTTAAACCGGTCAAGACTTTCAATATTTATGCTAAAATCAGCAAATCTTTTTTTTGCCGTATTAAAATGTTGTTCGGCTAGTATGGTAGTTGGCGCAAGCATAACGGCTTGCTTTCCGTTAACGACTGCTCTAAATACAGCCCTAAACGCAACCTCCGTCTTGCCAAAACCCACGTCCCCACAAAGCAACCTATCCATTACTTTACGTGAGCACATATCTTCCCTAATATCTTCATTTGCCGAAATTTGGTCGGGCGTATCCTCAAACCCAAACGCTCCGTCAAACGCGTCTTGAAGGTCCTCTGCCTCCTCAAATTCGTAACCGTTTTTGCGTGAACGTTCTTCGTATAACTTCTTTAAGTCAAACGAAAGTTGTCTTAAACTTTCCCTGACACGTTGCTTAATTCGGTCAAAGTCCTTGCCACCTATTTTTGACAGCGACGGCTCTTTTTCGCCCCCAACGTATCGGGTAAGTGCGTCCAACTGCTCCACAGGGACGTATAAAATATCCCCACCTTTATAGGCTACGGCAACGTAATCTTTCGTACCAAGTCCCGTCGTTAATTTTTTGTTGCCTATTACCTTACCTATACCGTGAATTTCGTGTACGGCGTAGTCACCGGCAACTGGCGCTGAAAAGAAAACTTTTGTCTTTTGTCTACTTCTTTTTTCCTTCTTTTTAGGCTTTAAGTATATATCGTCAGAGCCGATTGCAACAGCTTTTAGTCCGTGGCAAATAAACCCTTCCGGCATTGTTGAAGGAGTAACGGTAACCCCTTTGCCTACAGGTATGCCGTCCGTCCATAAATCTTCAGAAAGTTTTTGCGCTCTTTCAATATCTGCTGTGAAAAGTTCAACCGTGTAGTGATTATCAACCCACGCTCTAACGTCGTTCACAAGGTCTTTATATTTACCTAAATATTTAGGCGACGGGCTAGATTTAACGTTAATTATCTTCAACGGATTAAAAAATCTAACGTCTGCAGTAAGCGCTTGGAAGGCTACAAGCCTTTTTTTATTAAACCCTATAATAAGTTCTTCGGGCGAAACTAACTGATATTTATCAGCATCAAATACTTCACCCTCATTATATAACGCATAAAATCTTTCGTTATGCTCTTTATAAATTGCGTCTAAAACGTCGTGTAAAACTCGTGGCTCACTATAAATAACAGCATCAAAATTTATCGCGTCGTATATAGGCGCAAAGTTTGAAAGCAACGGAATAATCGACGTCAACTGCGCGTAGTTTTTTTGAAGTAAATTTTCTTTTATTTCTTGACAAAATTCAGAAAATCTTTCGTTCTTTTTTCCCTTAAAATTAATAATTTCTTCGTCTATTTGCTTGTTTAATTCAGATAAGTCCTCATTTTTATAACTTATCTCCGTCGCAGGAATAACGCTAACCGATTGCACTATCGAAACGGTGCTATTATCCTCCACGTTATAAACTTTTATCCTTTCAATCTCGTCACCAAAAAAGTCAATTCTAACCGGATTATTTTCACCGACAGGATATATGTCAAAAATATCGCCACGACGGGCAAAAGTACCGTTTGCCTCACATAACGGAACTTTTACGTAGCCCATTAAAACTAACTCTTTTTCAAGTTCAATAACGTCGTATTCGTTGCCCTTTTGTAATGATAAAACTTTAACGTTTGTAGGATATAAGCCCATAATTGCAGGTAACGTAGCTACGATTATTTCGGCATCAGAATTTGCTGAAACAATGCCTTTTATTCGTTTAAATTGAGCGTCTTTTGAAAAAGCCTTCGACGTTAACAGCAATTCTTCTCTTTCATATAAAACGGCTACCTTTTTAGTGGTTAGTCCACTCAATTCTTTTGCCGTTTTTTCTGCTTCCAAAAAGTCTTTAACAACGTATAAAATTTTGCCTTCCATTAAAGTTAGAAGGTAGCATTTGACACCAAACGGTATGCCAAAAGCCGCCAAAGGAACTCCGTGGCGGTATGATTCGACTACTTCGCGTATGTCGTTTTCAGTATTAAATTTGTTGAATTTAGAAACAATTTCGGACATATGTAATTATTGAATTTCGATAACGCTACCGTTATACGTCCTCATAATAAAATCGAAATCTTTTCCCTCGGCAAAGGCTTTTGCAGCATCAGACGCGCGTTTGATTGATTTTTCAAAAATAGGTTTATCTTCTGCCAAAATCCCCGACAATACATAATTTATAAGTTCTATTTTTGGGTTATCAGGCTTAAAGCCTATTCTTATGCGAGCAAAATTTTGCGTGCCAAGCATTTTAACGATATTGCGCATACCGTTGTGCGTGCCGGCTGAACCACTTTTACGTATTCTGACGTCGCCTTTAGGCAAATCAAAGTCGTCGTAAATGACTATAACGTCCTCTGGGCTGATTTTGTAGTAGGAACAAAGTTCGTAAACGCTTTCCCCACTCAAATTCATATATGTTTGTGGTTTTGCAAATATAACCTTTTCTTTACCGACGTAAGCGCTACCTATAAGCGCCCTGCACGAATCTTTATTGACGTACACGCCAAGTTCGTCACATAAAACGTCGATTGCCGAAAACCCTAAATTATGGTAAGTCCCTTTATATTCTTTATCAGGGTTACCAAGTCCAACAATAAGTTTCATAAAAAGTCCTTTTTAGAAAAGAAAAGCCGACGATAAGTCGGCTTTTGTGTGTTTAGTAAATTTCCGACAATGATTTGTCATGGAAAATTTGATTAATTGCCTTTGCAAAGTAAGGAGCAACCGAAAGTTTTTTGATTTTTTTGCAGTTTAATACTTCTTCTGGGAAATCAATGGTATCTAATACTGCAATCTCTTTAATGCAAGAGTTTGTAAGTCTTTCAATAGCAGGACCACTTAATACCCCGTGTGAGCAACAAGCGTAAACTTCTTTAGCGCCGTTCTTTTTAAGCGCTTCAGCCCCGTTAACGATAGTGCCTGCAGTATCAATCATATCGTCTACCATAAGGCAAATCTTGCCTTCGATATCACCGATAATATTCATAACTTCCATTACGTTTGCCTTTGGTCTTCTCTTATCAATAATAGCAAACTGTAAGCCAAGGTCTTTTGCAAAGTTTCTCGCTCTTGCAACCGAGCCAACGTCTGGCGAAATTACAACGTAGTCGTCAGGGTTGTCCTTGATTAAATCTTTATAATATTTTGAAAGAATAGGCGCTCCGTAAAGGTGGTTTACTGGAATATCGAAAAAGCCTTGAATTTGTGCTGCGTGAAGGTCAAGAGTAACAATACTGTCTACACCTGCGCCTTGGAGCATATTTGCAACAAGTTTTGCTGTAATAGGATCTCTTGGTCTTGCCTTTCTATCCTGTCTTGCATAACCGAAGTATGGCATAACTGCCGTTATCTTTGCTGCCGACGCTCTTTTAATTGCGTCAACCATAATTAAAAGTTCCATAAGGTTACTGTTAACAGGATTAGACGTTGATTGAATAATAAATACGTCTTTACCTCTAACTGTTTCAGGAATAGAAACGCTAATTTCTCCATCAGAGAAAGTTTTTACTTCTGCATCGCAAAGTTTTGTGTCTAATTCTTTAGCGATTGCTTCTGCTAACGCTTTGTTAGAGTTACCTGCATAAAGTGCAATGGCATTACCGTGTAAATTCATTATAGTCCTCGCTTTTGTATTATTTATAACATATATATTGTAAAACTTTAAATGAAGTTAGTCAAGTCTTTAAGGCGAATAGTTAATTTCTTTTCGCTTTAAAATAATTTTTTAACATATTAGAGCATTCTTCTTCCATAATTCCACCCTCGAATTCGGTAACGTGATTAAGTCCACCCTCGCTCAATATATTAAATTTTGAAATTGCCCCACCACTTTTTTGTTCGTACGCACCAAAATACACCTTTTT
Organism: Christensenellaceae bacterium; assembly: GCA_045593005.1. Lineage (GTDB taxonomy): Bacteria > Bacillota > Clostridia > Christensenellales > Borkfalkiaceae > UBA11475. The sequence goes on from JAZNVV010000038.1 coordinate 6,741, forward strand.
TATCCTTGCGTTAACGATTGCGCCAGCACACATAGGACACGGCTCTAACGTTACGTACATTTCAGCCCCGTCAAGTCGCCAACTTTTAAGCTTTTTGCAAGCTTTATTTATCGCTAAAATTTCAGCGTGGGCAGTTGCCATTTGTGTGGTTTCGCGCTTGTTATAAGCCGACGCAATAACTTTACCGTTACAAACGATAACGGCGCCTATAGGCACTTCGTCTAACTCTATCGCCTTTTTTGCCAAAGTAATGGCTTTTTTCATATAATTCATTTCTTCACCTTATATTTTGGTCGTTTTTCACGATACCGTTGCTCTCAAAACGTTTCATTTAAGCATTTTTATTAAGCAAATAGGCACGTCTTTAATTTCTTCAAAAATGCCGTCGCTTTCATCTAAAGATATCGGGTGCGACAAGTCGTCGCTACCAACTTCAATGGTGAACGACAAAATTCCATATTCTTGCAAAACCCAGTCTTTGTAACCACCAGCCGACTTTAAGCCGGTTTTTATTTTATACCCAGTCAGCGCCGAAATTTGTTCGGCATACGGTCGGTGCTTTTCTTTTAAATTTTCGTCGTTAAAGTCATAATAAATTTCCCTGCCCTTACTGTGAAAACTTATTGTAGCGTCCGGCATTAAGAACTGCGTAAAGGACGTTAACGCTTGCACTTCTTTAGCGCAGGCAGGCGCACTTCCTATATAATCGGAACAGCTACGCTGTAACTTATTACTTGCCCCCGTCCCCCACTTTGCTGGGAAATTAACGTTTAAATCTACGCCTTTGGCGTTTGCCTTATAGTTAGGTATAGTTTTTACTATTTTAACGCCGTCGACATTAATTAGTGGCGCAATAACAACTCTGCCGTAAGGCAATTTACTTTTTAAATATTCCACTTCCTTAATCAATATATCGGCAGTAATATACTCTCTTGCGTGGATAGCGCCCTGAATAAAAATAAGGGGACGGCATGTTTTTCCGACGTCAAAATAATATATAGGTCGGTTTAACTCTGTGTAACCTAAAATCCCCTTTTCCCCTTCGTAAAGGGAATAAAAATGTGTGATTTTTTCTATAATTTCCATACTTAAAAATATGAAAACGCATAATTATTTGTGATATACCGAGCCGGAATTCAACATAAACGCTCTATAAATTTGCTCGGTAAGCATAAGCCTAAATAACGTATGTGGAAAGGTCATTTTTGAAAAAGAAATAAGTTCAGCACGCTTTTTAATTTCATCACCAAGTCCGTAAGAGCCCCCTATCACAAAAGTTATCTCACTATCCGTCAATGACGACGAAATTAGTTTTTTAGCAAAATCTTCGCTGGAAAAATTCTTCCCTTCAATAGCCATTGCATAAATTTTGCCTTTTAGGTGAGGAATAATACGTTCTTCTTCCCTTTTCTTTATAACAAGCACGTCGCCTGCAGACGCTTTTGTATAATTTTCTTCAGCAACTTCAATGATGCGAAAATTGCAAAATCTTAAAAGGCGTTTTGAATATTCTTCTATACCGTCGGCAAAGTATTTTTCCTTAATCTTGCCAACTGCTACAATATTTACTTTAAGCATATAAATTAGTTAAAATGGAAATTACCATCATTAAAACGCTGAATACAACGCCTACCCAAGCGCCCTTGTAAAAGTTTATGCAGGTAAACTTAACGCCTTGATTAAACTTTTTACCAAGCATCACTACTACTATTGCGCCGATAAATACCACAAGCCCGATTATTGTCGTAACAATATTAAACGGATTGAAGTTAACGTACATGCACGTGATAATTAAAAAGTTATTTAAAAAATGCATCAAAACGGCAGGCAAAATTGAACCCGTTCTTATAGCGATAAGAGTAAGGGCAAAACCCCAAGCAAACTGATAAACAATTTGCGCAGGATTTGCGTGGAATAACGCAAAAGTAATGCCTATAAAAAAGGAAATTTTAAGGTCAGTCTTGCCATCTGTAACACCAGCCTCTGCTACACAGAAATTAACAAAAGTGTATAAAACGACGCCTCTAAACAAAATTTCTTCACCAACAGCAGGGGCTATCGCCGTACCGATTACATACTTAACGTAGTCGCCAAACCCGTCCATAGTAATATTTTGAACGGTAATTGCACCAGCTTTAACAAGTTCGTTTCCGATAACGATATTTACGTAGCCAAAGCCAAGCATTAACCCTATTGACATTACTATAGCAATAATTAAATACTTAACGCTAAACTTTTTTACCTTTATACCTTCTGTGAAAAATATCTGCTTTTCTTTAAGGTAAAAAGTAGACGCAAGTATAAATACGATAGGTTGTATAAGACTTAAAATCATATCAACCGTCGATTGACTTTTAAGGTTTAAGCCAGAATAAATCATTGTGAAAAAAGCGCCTAAAAGTATTACGATTGAATAAAAAGAACCAAACTTTTTTTGATGATATAACGAAACTTCCATGTTTACTCCTATTAACATATAAAGTATATCACAAGGTAAAGTAAAAGAAAACAAAATGCAATATATTTTTAATTTTCAACAAAAAAAAGGCACTTTATAGTGCCTTTTTATTAATTATTATATTAACCACGTGGAGAATAGTTAGGTGCTTCCTTTGTGATAGCAATATCGTGTGGGTGTGACTCTAAAAGACCTGCGTTGGTGATTTTTATAAATTGACCATTTTCTCTTAATAAGTCGATAGTTGGCTGGCCACAGTAACCCATACCAGAACGAATACCACCACAAAGTTGGAATATAATTTCTGCAAGAGAACCTCTATAAGGAACTCTACCTTCTACCCCTTCAGGAACAAGCTTTCTTGCGCCTTCTTGGAAGTATCTATCGCTTGAACCGTTATTCATAGCAGCGATTGAGCCCATACCACGATATACCTTGAAACTTCTTCCTTGATAAAGTTCAATTTCACCAGGAGATTCGTAAGTGCCAGCAAAGAGTGAACCAAGCATACATGCAGAAGCACCTGCTGCTAACGCTTTTACAATGTCGCCACTATATTTTAAGCCACCGTCAGCAATAACTCTTTTACCAAGTTTTTCAGCCATTTCAGCACAATCCATAACTGCAGTAAGTTGTGGAACGCCGATACCTGCAACAATACGCGTAGTACAAATAGAACCAGGTCCGATACCTACTTTTACAACGTCAGCGCCTGCCTCTTCAATTAAAGCCTTCGTAGCGTCAGCAGTTGCAACGTTACCTGCTATAATAGGAAGATTTGGATATGCAAGCTTAACCTTTTTAACCATTTCGATAACGTTTTTACTATGACCGTGAGCCGTATCAATAGCAATAATATCTACCTTTGCGTCATAAAGGGCAGCAACCCTTTCCATAGTATTTGCGGCAATACCTACTGCAGCACCTGCTAAAAGTCTGCCGTTTTTATCTTTTGCAGAGTTAGGATACTGGATAGCCTTTTCAATGTCTTTAATAGTAATAAGACCTTTAAGATAACCACCTTCATCAACTATAGGAAGTTTTTCTATACGATTTTTGCCTAAAATCTTTTGAGCCTCTTCTAAAGAAGTTCCAACAGGAGCTGTTACAAGGTTCTTCTTTGTCATAATATTTCTAATAGGCTGTTCAAAATTATTTTCAAATCTTAAATCTCTATTTGTTAAAATACCAACAAGTTTGCCGTCCTTTGTGATAGGAACACCACTAATACGATATTTTTCCATAAGCGCAACGGCTTCGGAAACTTTATTATTAGGTGCTAAAAAGAACGGGTCTGTAATAACGCCGTGTTCACTTCTTTTAACCTTGTCTACTTCAAGAGCCTGCTTTTCGATAGACATATTTTTGTGAATCATACCGATACCACCTTCCCTTGCCATAGCAATCGCAAGTCTTGATTCGGTTACGGTGTCCATTGCTGCGGACATAAGAGGGATATTAAGTTTTAATTCATTAGTAAGGTTAACCGATAAATCAATCATATTCGGTGTAACTTCACTTGCCTGTGGAACTAAAAGTACGTCGTCAAAGGTTAAACCTTCTTTAATCATTTTGCCCATATTTATTCTCCTATGTGTTATTTATAATTATCTTGATTTTACAAGCGCTAAATCTTGCGCAAGTAAAACAGTTTGTCCTTCATTTATTAAGTTAAGTTTTTCTTCTACCTGTGTATCGTAATCGCTAGTAAATCTAATAAGGTTATAAATAGGATTATAGCTTGTATAAGAAGTGTAAAATTTATCGTAAAGATTAAATACTTCATCAGCCGTGTTAATGTTAGAAGTTTCAACAAGCGAGAGAACGTAATTTGTCATAACGTATTCGGCATATTTATCATAACCACCGTCCTGTGTGCTTGCGTACGTAGTAAAATCTTCGTGATATAAAAGTTCTTTACTATATTTAGATAAACAATTATAATCTTCTACTTCGCTTGCTAAATAAACAATTTCACCAAGGTCAGTAATATCTTCCGTCTTTTCATACTGGCGAACGGCAAATGAAAGAGCCGTCTTGTCCATCCCTAACCTAGACGTAACGTTAAACATAACACCTGGTGCAAACGCAATAAGCATTGCAAACGTAACAATAATTGCAACAAATACGGATATTAGCGTAATCAACGCTGTTTTTACAACAAGATTTTTCAATCGCTATACAATCCTTTTAAATATTTTTTCTATTCTAACATATTTATAAAGTAAAATCAATTTATTTTTAATAAATTATTTGGATAATATTTCCTTTTCTATCATTTTACACCCCTTTTAATAATAAAATAAATGGAGGTGTATTATGAAAAAAAGTCCTTTTTTATTTTTACTTGTTTTTTGCTTGTCTTTTTTTTGCGTAACCAGTTGCAAAAAAGAGTTTTCCTTAAATGACTACGTGTCCTATTGTCAAACTAACGTTTACGTTGGCGAATATAACGGTTTAAAAATAACGGCATATTACGGTCAGGCAGAATTTCCTTATAAATCTGACGGAATAAAGGGCAACCTTTTGCCTTATCTGACTTTTAAGATAAACGCTGTAGAACCAAACGCAAACTACCACGTTAGCGTTACGACGGATAAAGAATATCAATCAGATTTTTCGTTTGAACCTGTAAAAAGCCATCTGACAGCAACGTTACCCGTTAAAAATCTTGACGCGTACACGTTTGACGCTACCGTTACCGTTAAAAACGAGCCAGTTGCCGTAAAATTCACCAGCATAATACCCGATAATGTGATAACCGTCGACAAGGCTTTATCTTCTTTATACACTAATCAAAAAAGTTACGTTGATAGCCTAAAAGACGGAGATAATTTTAACGCAGAAATAATAATTAAACTTACCGTCGTGAAAGAAAAACCTTACTACTACGTGGGTATTGCCGATAAAGACAATAACTACAAAGCACTACTTATAGACGGATATACTGCCGAAATATTAGCGATAAGAAACGTATATTAAAATATGAAAAATATAAATAAATTTTATTTACGTCATATTTATCATATTTACTATAAACAATTTTAACAAAAAAAGGAAGGCGCAAAGCCTTCCTTTAATATTTCTTAAAACATACCAGCAAAAATAGCGTTAAGTGGATTTATTTCACAAATTTTGCTACCTTCAAGAAAACCGTCGATTGCTGGCACGCCAAGGTTACCTAAAAGCGCAAGTATAGCCAAAATAATTGCACCGTAGATGGCAACGCTAAATACAACGCCTAAAACCTTGTCGATAATTACAACGTATGTAGCAGGCTCACGCTTTGGATCGAACTGATAGCGTAAAAGCCATTTCAAAATTCCAAGAAGAATACCTAATACGATAAATAATGCAAGCGCGGCAATCGCGTAGAAGATAACAGTTACGATAGTATCTCCCATTCCCTTAATAATACCGTCGATTGATGCGCCAAGTGGCGTTATCATACTTGCAATAGCATCAATACCTTTAAGCTCTTTAACAATAATCGGAGCTAAAAGAACAACGCCTGCTAATCTAACGATTGTGAATATGTTGTTAAGTGGTCCTTTATGGAAACCACCGAAAAAGTTTACAACTGCAACGATGGCTAATAAAGCAATCACTATAATGTCAATAGTAACCATAAATTACTCTCCCAAAAGTCTTGAGTATAATTTAAAACATATAAAAACCCAAGATACTGTATTTATAGTATATTATTTAAATATAAAAATGTCAATGTAATTTTAAAAAACAACCTTGATTTTTTAATATTTTTTATATTATTTGTTAAAATTGTCCTTCAAAGACACGATTTCTGATAAAACCAAACCGTTTTTCGTATTAAGCTTCTTAAAATAGCCCGTTCTTAAAAACTGATAAGGTTTATCGTAGTCGCCGTCAAAAATATAAGGCTCAACCTTGCCGTTAAACTTAACGACGCTATCCCTATTCATCCTTTCGCCAAAATCTTGACCAGGATATTCTTCGTCATTTAAAAGGTAGCCGTATTTTCTAATTTCGGTATCAACGCAGTTGTTTGCATCAACCCATTGAATAACCCCTTTAACCTTAATGCCAGAATTATCGTTACCACTTTTTGACTCTGGAACGTAACTGCAAAGGAGTTCTTTAACGGAGCCGTCGTCATTAAAGAGTACGTCGTCACACTTAATAATATATGCGTTTTTAAGTCTTACGTAGCCATCTTTTTTAAGTCTGAAATATTTAGGTGGTGGACAAAGAGAAAAGTCGTCGGCATCAATGTAAAGTTCCTTTGAAAAGGTTATCTTGCGCGTACGCTTAATTTCTTCATTAGGGTTAACTTCAAATTCAAGTTCTTCGCCGTCGCCAGCATAATTTGTAATGGTAACCTTTAACGGTTTTAATACAGCCATAGCCCTTTCTGCGTGAAGATTAAGATATTCTCTAATGCACGCTTCTAAATAACTAATTTGAACTTCGGAATTTGCTTTTGAAACACCTATGCGCGCACAAAAATCTTTAAGAGCTTCGGCAGGAACACCACGATTACGTAAGCCCGTAAGCGTAGGCATACGTGGGTCATCCCAGCCTTCAACAGAGCCGTCGTCAACAAGTTTTTTAAGATAACGCTTGCTCATAACTAGGTTTGTAACGTTAAGACGGGCAAATTCAATTTGTCTTGGTTTAGGATTAAATCCTAAAGTTAAGCCAACCCAGTCGTAAAGTGGACGGTGATCTTCAAATTCCAGCGTGCAAATAGAGTGCGTTACACCCTGCAAGTAGTCGCATATAGGGTGAGCAAAATCGTACATAGGATATACGCACCATTTATCGCCCGTACGGTAATGCGTTTCACGCAAGATACGGTAAATAACAGGGTCGCGCATATTCATATTAGGCGACGCCATATCTATTTTCGCTCTTAAACATTTACTACCGTCAGCATATTTACCCTCTCTCATTTCCTCAAAAAGACGTAAATTTTCTTCAATAGAACGGTTGCGATATGGACTTTCTTTTCCAGGCTCAACAAGATTACCTCTGTTTGCCGAAATTTCCTCCGGTGTCATATCGCATACAAACGCGTTGCCAAGTTTAATTTCCTGAACGGCAAAGTCGTAAATTTTATCGTAAAAATCGGATGCGTACGTAACGTTATCGTAAGAAAAACCTAGCCAAGCAATATCTTTTTTAATGGCTTCAACGTATTCTTCCTTTTCCTTCATAGGATTAGTATCGTCTAAAAACAAGTTGCACTTGCCGTTATACTTATCCTTCATACCAAAGTTAATGCAAAGACTTTTTGCGTGCCCGATATGAAGATATCCGTTAGGTTCAGGTGGAAATCTTGTCATTACAGAAGAAACCTTGCCCACGTCAAGTTCTTCGTTAATAATTTGTTCAATAAAATTAGTTGCTTCTGGAAGGTTTTTGATTTCGCTCATATATAAATTATCCTGCTTTATTTATAATTTTTTTAATTATAACATAAAGTTTATAAAATAAAAAGCAAAAATGTATTAATTTTTAATACAAGTTAAGGAATTTCGTTGACTAAAATTTCCTTATAAGTTAAAATATAAAAGATTAATTGAAGTCAGTTTTATGCGCTTAGTGCGCCATTAATTTGGCAAGACGTCAAACGTAAATATTAAGGCAAAATAAAACTTTCGCCACACGGCTAAAACAAAATAATGGAGAAATATTATGTCAAACAGCAAGGCAACAATGGACAAACTTGTAAATTTATGTAAATCAAGGGGTATAATCTTCCCTGGTTCTGAAATTTACGGTGGTATGGGCAATACTTGGGATTACGGCCCTATCGGTGTTGAAATAAAAAATAATATCAAACGCGCTTGGTGGAAGAAGTTCGTTCAAGAAAGCGAAAATTCTTTCGGCGTTGACGCAGCTATCTTAATGAACGCAAGAGTATGGGACGCATCTGGCCATACGGCAAGCTTTTCCGATCCAAAAATGGATTGTAAGGAATGTAAATCGCGCCACCGTGCCGACAACCTTATCGAAAATCATTCTAAAGGCGCTATAAACCCTGATACTATGAGCCAAGATGAAATGCAGGCTTATATTAACGAACACGAAGTTCATTGTCCTATTTGTGGTAAGTTTAACTGGACGCCTATTAGAAACTTTAACCTTATGTTCCAAACTTCAAGGGGCGTAACGGAAGATTCTACTAACACAATCTATTTAAGACCTGAAACGGCGCAAGGTGAATTTGTTAACTTTTTAAACGTTCAACGTACGACGAGAGCGAAAGTTCCTTTTGGTATCGGTCAAATCGGTAAGGCGTTTAGAAACGAAATTACGCCGGGTAACTTTATTTTTAGAACTATTGAATTTGAACAGATGGAACATCAATGGTTCTGCAAAGAAGGTACGGACGGCGAGTGGTATGACTACTTCAAGAAAGCCGCTTGGGACTTCCTTATTTCTATAGGTTTATCGGCTGACCATTTAAGATATAAAGACCACGACAAACTTGCTCACTACGCAAGAGCTGCTTGTGATATTCAGTATTTATTCCCTATCGGCTGGTCGGAACTTAACGGTATCCACAATAGAACGAACTACGACCTCTCACGCCATCAGGAATATTCTTCTAAATCAATGCTTTACACAGACCCTATTACTAATGAAAAGTTTATTCCGTTTGTCGTTGAATATTCTATCGGTGCAGATAGACTTATGCTTGCCGTTTTATCAGAGGCTTATGATGAAGAAACGCTTGAAGGTGGAGAAACGCGTGTCGTAATGCATTTCCACCCAGCAATTTCTGCTTACAAATGTGCTGTTTTACCACTTCAAAAGAAAGAACTTGGCGCAAAGGCAACTGAACTTTATAGAAAGCTTTCTAAAAAGTTTATGTGTACTTATGACGAGGCTGGTTCTATCGGTAAACGTTACAGAAGACAAGATGAAATCGGTACGCCGTTCTGTATTACGGTTGACTTCGATACTCTTAACGATAATACGGTTACCGTTCGTGATAGAGATAGTATGGAACAAATTCGTTTACCTATTGACGAGCTTGAAAGTTACATCTTAAAAGCAATCGAACTTTAATAAAATATAAAAGCACCCGTTTGGGTGCTTTTTTGTTGCTAAAAAATGCAATTAAACTATACCGTTTTTATACATAACGGTAGCGTGAAAGTTAACCATTATTTATATCAATGTTTTTTTACTTTTAGGCTTTTTGCCTGCTCTTAAAAGCAAATAGTCGGCTTTGATCTGTTCCATTTTTGCCATTGCCGATTGATAGCCTAGTTCATACATTTCGTTGCGCTTATTGTAGGCAATAGCCTTATACGCTGTTAAATCGGGCGTTAGCATAACGTCTGAATATTCATATCCTTGAAAAGAAGAATTTTCTGCCGAGCCAGGTCTTTTCTTTTCGATAGGAGTAGGCTCTTTAAATGCAGATAGGTCTATACCCACGATATAGTCAGCGCCAAGTTCAGCCACTCTGTCGGCAGGTATTGCGTTCATATAAGCGCCGTCGATAAGCCTACGCCCTTCGGTGTCGACAACAGGGCGAAAGAACGGTGCATAACAACTTGAGCCACAAAGCGCCGTCGCAACGTTACCCTTTGTAAAAACTACTTCCTTCATTTCGTCAGCGTCGGTAGCTACGACAACCATAGGTTTTTTAAGGTCTTCAATATTTTTGCCACCGATTTGTCTATCAAGAACTTTCTTTATACCCGACATATCCATATTAAAAGGAATACCGTTTAGCATATCTTTAAGGTTTAGCCCTGAAATTAGACCGTAAATATCGGTTGAACTATATCCGTCTGCATAAAACGCGCCAACTATACTGCCGATACTCGTACCACCTATGACGTCGAATTCTATCCCGTTTTCTTCAAACGCTTTAAGCGCTCCTAAATGAGCAAAACCTTTTGCCCCACCCGAACCAAGCGCTAATCCGATAACGGCTTTCTTTTTTGTAAATTTACTTTTTAAAAAAGCTAAAAACCCCATATCTACACCTTTAATTTTTTTATTCTAATAGCAATTTTACAAATAAATATTATCAATAAAATAACAGCAATAAATAAAAGCGCATATAATATCAAATTAACGTACTCTAATAAAAGTTGCGCTAATACGGAAACGATTAAACCTGCTATTAAATTACCTATTGTAACGGCTATAAGTGATTTTTTAAAACCTATTTCTAAAAACACAGCAAGTGCCGTACCCATCCACACGCCGGTTAGTGGCAACGGAAGAGCAACAAAAATCAAAACTGTGGTAAACTTTGACAGATACGTTCCACCACCTTTAGCATCCGTTTTACCTTTTGCTTTGTCGGAAATATATCCTTCAATAGCAAGCGCTAACCGAGTGAAAGTTTTAGTTTTCTTTAATAAATTTATTATAGGTTTTAGCAACACAAACAGCATTAAAAAGACAATAAAAGAGCCTATTGCCGACAGTATAAACGCCTCAAAAAAGCCAAGCCCAACCTTTCGGGCAAATAAGATTGACCCTTTGATTTCTATGAGAGGAATTGTTGCGCCTATCACCGTAGTTAGCCGTACACCTAAATATTTACATAAAAAAGTAGTAATAAATTCCATTAATTATTTTATTCGCTTTATTTTTTTATATAAATTAAGTATAATAATAATTGATATTATTGTCAACCGATTTTTCTTTCGGTTAAAGGGGTTTTATGAAACTTGAACGTCTTGTTTCTTCAATGAGAAGGGCTGTTACCGACTATAAAATGATTGCCGACGGGGATAAAATTGCAGTAGGTCTTTCTGGTGGAAAAGATAGCGTTTGTCTTTTAGCAATGCTTGCGTCGCTAAAAAGATACTCGCCTGAAAAGTTTGACCTTGTTGCCATTACCGTTGACCTATCGTTTACAGGACAAAAAACCGACTATGCCCCACTACAACAATTATGCGACGACTTGGGCGTTCCGTTACATATAGTTAAAACGCAAATAGGCGAAATTGTTTTTGACGTTAGAAAGGAAGAAAACCCTTGTGCTCTTTGTTCAAAGATGCGCAAAGGTGCTTTGTATAATAAGACGGTGGAACTTGGTTTTAATAAAATTGCATTAGGACACCACCGTGATGATATGTTGGACACACTTATGATGTCTATGTTTTATGAAGGCAGGCTTTCAACCTTTGCCCCTAAAAGTTATCTTGACAGAACTGGTTTAACGCTTATTAGACCTATGATGTACGTTAAAGAATACGACGTTGTTTCTTGCATTAAAAGCAACAATCTACCAGTAGTTAAAAGTTGCTGTCCTGCCAACAAAATGACCAAGCGTGAGGAAATAAAGGACATTATCAATGATATAAATAAAAAAATCCCTGGAGTTAGGGATATGATGTTTACAGCGCTTACCCACCCAGAAAGGTACAACCTTTTTGATAGATACGTTTCGGAAATTGATATTATTAAATAGGCATATTATGAAGAAAATTTTTATATTTATGCTTTGTCTTTTAATCGCTTGTTTGCCACTTTTTGGCTGTAAGGACGAAGACGAAGAATTAAAACAAATGATTGAAGAATATTGTGCTAATAAAATCGCAACCTATATCTCTGAAAACGCCCAGTACGATGATTATGAAGTAGACGTAGTATTTTTAGGCGATAGCCTAACCGACGGATACGACCTTAAAAAGCATTACCCACAATACGTCGTATTAAATAGAGGTATTGCTGGCAATAATACTTTTGATTTAGAAAACAGGTTGCAGGTTTCATTATACGATACAAAGCCAAAAGTAGCCGTAATGCTTATCGGTGCAAACAACTTTAACTCAATGTTTGATAATTACGAAAAAATCTTGCAAGGTTTTAAGACAAACGTTCCAAATACTCAAATTATATTGCTATCTTTAACTTCTATGAGTGGTAAGTGGGGAAAGAATAACCAAATTGCATCATTTAATAACGTAAAAATTAAAATGCTTGCTGAAAAATATTCATTTAGTTTTGTCGATTTATACTCTCCTTTGCTTAATCTTGAAACGGACGAAATTTATGCTGAATACACAACTGACGGTGGACATTTAACCGAGCTTGGTTACAACGTTTTAACAAGCAAAATAACCCCTGCGATAGAGAATAGTTTAAATATCTGGAATTCTAAAAATTAATAATTTTAGGCATTAAAAAAGAGCAAACGCTTAATAAGCGCTTGCTCTTAATTTATTTGTAATTATGCTTTGCAACCGTCAAATGCGTTGCCAAAAATATTTGCGCCAAGGTTAACAGTAGGTGTAGGTAAATCTTCTGAATTATAGAAAGCCCATTTGCCAACTTCTAAAACGTTTTCATATCCTTCAATTTCGGTAAGTTTACTTTCAGCAAACGCTTGCGTGCCGATTTTTAATACCTTTTCACTAACCGTAGGGAAAGCAATCTTTATACCCTTAAACTGATAGAAAGCCTTTTCGCCTATAACTTCTAAACCAGCACCGAAAGTTACCGTTTTAAGCATAGGACAACTTGCAAATGCGTATGCGCCGATTTTAGTTACGTTAGATAAATCGATTGACTGAATAGAACAACCCATAAACGCACCGTCAGCAATTTCAGTAACGTTGCCGTTAATAACAACCTTATTTAATGCGCTATCAAAACCACTAAAAGTCTTTTCAGGAAGAACGTAGCCAGCCGCAGGAGCGTTAATAGTTATTTCCTTTAATGAAACAGGAACGTAGTAGGTTGCCGTCGTTGCATCAGAATTTTCTTCACTACCAGAAACTGTTTGGGTAATTGAAACACCTTCGTCATAACTTGTATCACCAAAGAGATAACCCATAAGTCTTGCGTTATCTACAGCGCCGATTTTAGAGCCTGCAAAAGGAATAGTCAACTTTTCAAGCTTTGTCATACCAGCAAAAGCGCCTTTACCGATTTCAACGACGTCTGACGTAATTACAATTTCTTTTAAGAAATTATTGCCCTTAAATGCGTTTGCTGAAATCTTAATTTCTTCACCATCATAATCTTCACCAACAACAGTTTCACCACTGATGGTTAATTTATCAATAACAGCGCCGTTGTCATCAACTTCTTTTGCATAACTTTTAACAATGTACGCGCCGTTTGCCTTACGAATATCTAAACCTGATTTTGGCAAATCACCGTTGCCACCAGCACATGCCATCATAGGAACGCACATTAATACTGCCATTATAATGCAGAATGAGATTTTTAAAAATCTTTTCATAAAAACTCCTTATTTAACAAGAAAATATACTTGTTACCAAATGATTTTAACATATAAAAAAGTATTTGTCAATATCAGAGTTTTTATTTTATAAAAAATATCGTTTTTTTACGTGTTTTATTAATTAAATTACCACTTCGCCATTAAACCAACTTTTAAAGAACCCATTAGTGTTAGCGCCTACCTTTTCAAACGCTCCGACAAGGCTGTCAGGTGTTGCAATTTTGTATGAATTATCGGCTAAATAAGTTTTTAATCCATTATAAAAAACTTCGTCTCCAACGCCCATTCGCAAGTAGTCGAACATTAGCGCACCTTTGACGTAAGCAATATTTACGTATTCGTACGACGTCGTAAAATCTGCAAGACTTCTCGTCATTATCGTGTTTTTATTCCCAAACAATTTGTCGTACACCGTACAATAAGTCGTATACGTCTTGTGAGAAATGTCAATTAAATTTTCCCTTGTTAGACCGTATTCGGGGTTGTTTTCATAGAACAATACAACAGAATATTCCGTCAATCCTTCGTCTAAAAAGCCACTTTCAATTTCATTATTACCGACTAATCCGTACCACCATTGATGCGCAATTTCGTGAATTATAACTTCTTCAAACGTCCTATGCTCTGTTATATCGTCGCTAATCATTACTAAACAAGGGTATTCCATACCACCTTCGTTAAAGCCCGTTTCGCAAATCGAAAGTGTTTTATAAGGATATTTCCCAAATAGATTGTTAAACGTTTTTAACGCTTTTTCTGCCGTTGCAAGCGACGCTCTTGCATCTACGTCTGAATGATAATAATAATTGATTTCCGTCCCGTCGACGTTAGAAGACACGCTCTCATACTTATCCGACAGCACAAGCGCAAAATCACGTGCATTTGAAAGGCTGTATACGTTTGTTATTTGATTGCCTTCTGAATTGCTTTTTACTAAACTTCCCGACGACGCAACGTTAAAATTATTAGGCGTAGTAATGGTAACTTTATAATCTGCAACGTCTGAAACAAACGGATCGCCAAACGAGTAATATAGGCATTCTGTAAAACCACTTTCGCTATGAGTGCATAGTATAGGATAAAAATTTCCAAGGTTTACAGTATTGTCGTTATAACCAGTTCTTGCAAGCACGTTGGCAAGTTTAAGAGAGTAATAAATTTCGACAAAGGTACGTTCTTCGGGGTAAACGGTATCGTCAAGTTCGACCAAAAGCACGTTTTCGTCGTCGCCTACGATTGAATAAGCAAGTTCGTCATCACCGTCAAAAACGGCAGATACACTCATATTTCCGTAACTTAAACCATTTGGATAAGCCTTTTTTTGTTGTGAAAGCGCAATCGGTTTATACACGGCGTCTTCCCTAAAAGCGTTGCCAAAAAGATTGAACTTTAAAACGTTTACTGCGATATCAAAATTATTATAAAAATCAATTTTAACAGCACCGGTAATTAGCATGTTTTCTTCGTCAAAATTTACGTTTATATCGTAAAAGGTCCTGTCCGTTTTTTTGTCGCAAGAAGAACACCCGTTACACGAACAGGCAGGAAACAATAACGCCGAAATTATAACGACTAAAAATAATGAAATTTTTCTCATATAAAAAACTCCCGTATATATTATTTGATAATAATATATGCGAGAGATTTTTTCGTTATGACGTAAAAACTATTTTTCACTTAAGTTAAGGTATTTTTCAGGGTCAATATATTTACCACTTTCAATAACTTCAAAGTGTAAGTGTGGTCCGTCGGATAATTCCTGCTTGTTAGTTGTTGAAACGTATCCGATAACGTCGCCTTGGTTTACAACTTCACCGATTTGAACGTCCTCTATATCTTCAAGTGAATTATAAACGGTAAACAGGTCGTTGCCGTGGTCAATCGTAACCGTTACACCCTTGGTAATGCTATTCGTGACGTTTGAAACCGTACCTGCGTACACGGCGTATACTGGCGAGCCTTCCTTTGCTGAAAAGTCTATTGCCATATGTGACGAATATCTATTGAGCGTTGCGCTAAACACAGGCGTATCACTAAAATCGTTTAAAATTTCACCGTCAACTGGCATAATAAAAGTAATTCTACTAATAGTCGGTTCATTAGGAACTAAATCACCGTCGTTAATGTCGCCTGAATTTGACTGGTCGCCACTACCTAAATTATCAGAAACTCCACCGTTTTGCGTTTGATTTGTAGAATTATCAACTGTATTTGAATTATCCCCTACAATTAAAAATACTACTACCGAAATTGCCATAGCGACTACGCAAATTGCAAGCGCTACGTAAAACCATACTGTTTTAACGTTAATATTTTTTTGTGAACTCATTTTATAACCTCCGTCTTATCGTTCGGTAAGGTTATTGACACAAAAATATTTTTTTATACATTAAAAATAAAATTATTAAAAACTACCGTAAATAATCGGCGTGCCAAAGGTTACCCTATCCCCTTCAACAGCGACGTGCACGTTGACAGTTTTTCCATATATTTCTTTTTTATAAGGAAAAGTTTTTGAGTATCCGTAATAACAGGTAACGTTTTCAGCAACTTCACTAAATAAAACTTCAACGTCAAATTTATCAAAAATTTCCTGCACGGAAAGATTTAGTGTGCAACTTTCTCCAAAAATTTTGTCAAATGAAAAATAGCTCTCGTCCACTCTTTTAATAACGGCTGTTGAAGAATTATTGCCAGTATAAATAATTACGTCATCAGCGTAATTTAAAAGCCTTGGACGTGAATAAACACTAAAAGACAGTATAAAAACTATTAATGAAAAAATTACGCATACGTGTTTAATAAAAGTATTCACGCCGTAATTATTGCCAAATTTATCACAAATTAATCAAAATATGGTAAAAATTAGGTATTTTTTTATAAAAACTGTGTAAAAAAATCAACTTTCCTATTGAATTATTTTATTTTAATGGTATAATAATAGTATATAACCTTAGGAGGAAAGGGAAAATGAATAAAAGTGATTTGATCAGGGATATTGCTAATAACGCAGGGATTACACTTAAAGACGCTACCGTTGCATTCGATGCAGTTATCGACGCTATTACTGAAAACTTAAAGAAAGGGGAAAAAGTTCAAATCTCCGGTTTTGGTACGTTCGAAACTAAATCTAAACCTGCTAGAGAAGGCGCAAATCCAAAAACAGGCGAAAAAATCCAACTTGCTCCTACTGTAACACCTGTTTTCAAATTCGGTAAAGCATATAAAGATAGTTTTAACGATTAATCACAAAAAAGAGTGCAAAAAAGCACTCTTTTTTATTTTAAATATTTATTTATCCTAAAAATACGTCGGGTAAAAGCATTAAACAAAAGCCTAATAACAACGAATACGTAGCACCTTTTTGCGCCCCGTGTGAATGCGTTTCAGGTATCATTTCGTGGCTAATAACGTAAATCATTGTACCACCTGCAAATGCAAGCGCAAACGGCAAAATAAACGACGCAACAGTCACGGCAAAGTATCCGATTAAAGTTCCAACAACTTCAACAAGTCCGGTTAAAAGGGCAATTAAAAGCGTCTTTTTAGGTTTTACGCCGACAGAAAGCATCGGTCCGATAATTACCATGCCTTCAGGAATATTTTGCAAGGCAATTCCTCCTGCAATAATTAACGCCTGCACCGTGTTGCCCGAAC
Source organism: Christensenellaceae bacterium (assembly GCA_045593005.1). GTDB lineage: Bacteria > Bacillota > Clostridia > Christensenellales > Borkfalkiaceae > UBA11475. The sequence continues at coordinate 24,068 of JAZNVV010000038.1, forward strand.
CAAAACCTACGCCCGCCGCTATGCCTTCAGGCAAATTATGTATAGCGATTGCCGTAACGAATAAAACAACCTTGTTAATTTTACTACTTTTATCATTGCTATTTTCGGAAAGTAGACCGTGTGTGTGTGGAATAAATCTATCTATAATTCCAAGAGTAAACGCCCCAACGAAAATACCTGCAATAGTTATAAATACGCCCCATTTACCACCGTATTCAACTGACGGTAGAATAAGCCCGATAACAGCCGCCGAAAGCATAACGCCAGCAGCAAACGCTAGAACAATATCTGAAAACTTATGTGAAAATTTTTTAAAAGTAAAACCTATTATAGCGCCGATTGCCGTTGCCCCACCAACACCAAGCGCCGTTAGCAATACTATTAACATATTATACCTTTATTATATAACGATTATTATAGGTTGATTATATCACTATTCTAAAATTATGTCAATAACTTCTTTTTGGCGCATTTTTGACGCCAACGGTAGTGTGAAAGTTGTTCATTTCAATTTGTAACACGAATAATATTTAAAATAAAAACGCCTTGCTCAAAAGCAAAGCGTTTTTTATTTATTAGATAAGTTCAATAATAGCTACTTCAGCAGCGTCGCCCTTTCTTGGACCACACTTCATAATTCTTGTGTAGCCACCACCTTGACCGAGTTCTTCTTTTCTTGCTGCATATTTAGGAGCAATTTCGTTGAAGATTTTTTCGATAAGTGGGTGGTTGATGCCCTTCGTTCTTGCCTTGAAGTCAACCTTTGATTCCTTAAATGCTCTTACTTCTTGTAAGTCGAATAAAGATTCCATAAGCTTTCTTCTTGCTGCAAGTTTCTTTGGACCGTCTTTAACGATAGTAATATTAACTTCCTTACCCTTTTCGTTAGTTTCAGTCTTTTTGATTTCTACGTTATCTGTATACGTATTGATTGCAAGCGTAATAAGTTTTTCTGTATAAGAACGTGTTTCCTTTGCTCTGGCTTCGGTTGTTTCAATTTTACCGTACCAAAGTAAGTCGGACGCAAGGTTTCTGAGCATAGCCTTTCTTTGAGCCGTTGTAACACCTAATTTTCTTGGCATTGTATTAGTCCTCCTTTTCCTTTAAACTTAAGCCTAAACTTTCAAGTTTAGCAATAACTTCGAGTAATGATTTCTTACCGAGGTTACGAACCTTAAGCATATCGTGTTCTGTCTTTTTAATCAAATCATCAACGGTGTGAATATTTGCTCTCTTTAAGCAATGGTATGATCTAACCGTAAGGTCAAGATCTTCTATTGCCATTTCGAGAATTTTAGTCTTTTTGTCTTCTTCTGGTGGTACTAAAATACCGCCTAAACTACCAACTTCACTTAAATCAACGAACATTCTAATATGTTCTTCCAAGATTTTAGCAGCTAGACTTACTATATCTCTACCACTAAATGCACCGTTTGTCCAAACTTCTAAAACAAGTTTATCGTAGTCAACGCTTTCACCTACACGTGATGCTTCAACGTTGTAGCTAACCTTTTTAACAGGCGTATAAATGCTGTCGATTGCAATACTGTCTACTACGTCCGTCTTGTTAAATTTAGCGTCCGTGTAGCCCCTGCCTCTGCCGATTACAAGTTCCATATCGAGTACAAAACCTTCACCGATTGTACAAATGTACTGATCTGGGTTAAGAACTTCGATTTCAGCATCCATTTCGATATCTTTTGCAGTAACTACTGCAGGACCTTCTTTATAAAGTCTAACAGTCTTTTTAAAGCCGATATCTAATGAAACAGTTTTAATGTTTACAGTTTTAAGGTTTAAGATAATGTCTGCAACGTCTTCCTTAATGCCAGGAACTGACTGGAATTCGTGCTTAACAATACCACCTTCAAACTTAATGTTTTGGATTGCAGCACCAGGAAGTGCTGATAATAAAATTCTTCTTAATGCATTACCGATAGTAAGACCAAAGCCTTTTTCTAATGGTTCAACCGTTATTTTTGCATAACTCTTTTCTGCATTTTCATCCACTGCTATTTTTGGCATTTCAATTTCCATCATAATGAAAATTCCTCCTTTATAAATAGTTTCCGATATAGGTTGTTATAGGCATTCTCGTATGCGACGTGGAATTTCGCATAACTCCCCCTATAACCACCCATCAGATTTGCTTTTTTGAGTAACTTATGCAAAGCGAAATTTGATAAATTGTCGCAAAGCATTAATTTATCAAATTACTTCGAATATAATTCGACGATTAAGTGTTCCTTAATTTGTGCGTCGATATCTGCTCTTTCAGGAAGAGCGATTACTTTACCTGATAACGTTTCTGGGTTGAATTCAAGCCATTTTGGCATATTAGCAACCTTCATTTGCTTAACTTCAGCAAAGAATGCGTTATCTCTCTTGCTTTCTTTAACTTCAATTACGTCGCCTGCTTTTAACATGTAAGATGCAATGTTGCACTTCTTACCGTTTACCATGAAGTGACCGTGTGTAACAAGTTGTCTTGCTTGGTTTCTTGATGCGCCGATACCCATTCTATAGATAACGTTGTCAAGTCTTCTTTCCAAGAGAGAAAGCATGTTTTCACCGGTGATACCCTTCATTTTATCAGCCTTTTCGTAATACTTTCTGAATGGTCCTTCAAGAACGCCGTAAATTCTCTTACATTTCTGCTTTTCACGTAACTGTAAACCGTATTCAGAAACCTTCTTTCTTGCTGCGCCGTGTTGACCAGGAGCAACTGGTCTTCTTTCAAATGCGCAAGTGCCTTTAAAACATCTTTCGCCCTTTAAGAATAACTTAGCGCCTTCACGTCTACATAAACGACATTTAGAATCTGTATATTTAGCCATTTGTTAGTCCTCCATTATACTCTACGCTTTTTAGGTGGTCTGCAACCGTTGTGTGGAATAGGTGAAACGTCTTCAATGAGCGTTACTTCATAACCACAGTTAGCGAGAGCTCTGATAGCAGATTCTCTACCTGCACCTGGTCCTTTAACGTAAACTTCTACGCTACGAAGACCATATTCTTTTGCCGCATTAGCAGCAGTTTCAGCAGCCTGTTGTGCTGCGAATGGTGTGCTCTTTCTTGAGCCTTTGAAACCTAAACTGCCTGCGCTTGACCATGCAAGAGCATTACCCTGCATATCGGTAATTGTTACTAATGTGTTATTGAAAGAAGACTGAATGTGTACTTGACCTTTATCAACCTTCTTTATATCTCTACGTTTTTTGACAATTTTCTTCTTAACAGCCATAACTTACCTCCGATTATTTAGACGCAGTCTTTTTCTTTGCGACTGTACGACGAGGACCTTTACGGGTTCTTGCGTTTCTCTTAGAAGATTGACCACGAACAGGTAAACCCTTTCTGTGTCTTACGCCTCTAAAGCAACCGATTTCCATTAATCTCTTAATGTTAAGGTTAACTTCACTTCTTAAATCACCTTCTACGCGAAGGTTGTGTTCAATATATTCTCTCAATTTTGAAATATCGGTTTCAGTCAAATCTTTACATCTAACATCAGGATCAACACCTGTTTCAGAAAGAATCTTCTTTGACGTTGCTAAACCGATACCGTAAATGTAAGTAATACCGATTTCAACTCTTTTGTTGTTAGGTAAATCTACACCGGCTATACGTGCCATTAATAGTTCCTCCGTTAAATTTTTGTTTATTTTATGGTAACTGCCGTCTCAACTTGTTCGCTTGGAATGATGCTACTGCGTTGATAAGCAGAGTGTTTTTAAGTTTATTGAAAACTTAAAGCATTAGTTAATTAACCTTGTCTTTGTTTGTGGTTCTTGTTTTTAGAACAAATTACCATAATTCTGCCGTTTCTTTTGATAACTTTGCACTTGTCGCACATAGGTTTAACTGATGGTCTGACTTTCATTTTGGTTTCTCCTTATAATTAAAGTTTATGCGTTAGTTTTTACTACGCCATATTATTCTGCCTTTGGTTAAATCGTACGGACTCATTTCGAGTTTGACGCTATCGCCCGGAATAATTTTAATGTAATTCATGCGTAGTTTTCCGGATATATAAGCCTTTATGACGTAACCGTTTGAGAGCCTTACTTTGAACTCTGCGTTCGGAAGGGCTTCTTCGATAATGCCTTCGGCTTCTATAACATCATCCTTTGACATAAACTATCCTCCATTTTTTTTGTGAAAACCATTTTATTTCTAAAACGATTTCGTTTGGTTACGCAGGAAAAACTGCGCCACCCGTTATATGCTTTACTTTTTCTAACGCTTATAGGGTTAGGATTTCTACGCCGTCATCCGTAATTGCTACGGTATTTTCGTAATGCGCAGATGGTCTACCGTCCCTTGTTACCACGCTCCAGCCGTCGTTTAAGAAGTCAACTTGAAACGTACCTGCATTTATCATAGGTTCGATACAAATTACCATTCCCTTCTTTAACCTTACGCCTGTTCCCTTCACACCGAAGTTAGGAACGTTTGGGTCTTCGTGCATTTCTCTACCGATACCGTGACCAACAAGTTTCCTTACGACAGAAAACCCGTTTGCTTCAGCATGTGATTGAACTGCATGACCTATCGAACCTATCGGCACGCCTTCGCCTACAACTTCCAAGGCTTTAAAGAAACATTCTTTTGTTACCCTAACAAGTTTTTCCTTTTCGGGAGATACCTTGCCTACCATGAACGTTCTTGCCGCGTCACCGTGGAATCCGTTGTAATACGCCGTTATATCGACGCTGACGATTTGCCCTTCTTTTATAACTATTTTGTCCGACGGAATGCCGTGTACTACCATATTATCTACCGAAATACACGTGGATGCCGGATATCCACAATAGCCTAAACTTGAAGGATATGCGCCCGATTTCGTTATGAAGTCGTGTGCGATAATATCTAACTCCTTCGTAGTCATGCCAATCGCTATCTTTGTTTCTAACAAGTCAAGCGTATCTCTGACTATACGAGAAGCATCTCTCATGGCGTTAATTTCAGCCATTGTTTTAATTTTTATCATTACCCGATAACCTTTACAATGTCAGCAAATACGTCATCTATTGTCTGATTGCCATTAACTTTAATAAGCACGCCCCTTTCATTATAAAAATCTACGAGAGGTTTTGTCTGCTTATCGTAAACGTTAATTCTTTCAGTAACCGTTGCTTCGTTGTCATCATCTCTTTGATAAAGAGCGTTGCCACAAGTTGGACACTTTGTAGCGTCGCTTAAACTTTTTGCATTGAAAGTTCCACCACATGATAAACAACTACGTCTATTAACTATTCTGTCAATAATTAAATTGTAATCAACGTCAATATCAATAGCTTTGTCTATTGTAGCAAATTTTTCAAGCGCCTCTGCTTGAGCAACCGTTCTTGGAAAACCGTCTAAAAGAACACCGTTTTTGCAATCATCTCTTGAAAGTCTTTCTTTAACCATAGAAATTGTAACTTCATCAGGAACAAGATGACCTTGGTCAATATATGATTTTGCCGTTTTGCCTAATTCGGTTTGATTTTTTATATTTTCTCTAAATATATCACCTGTGGAGATATGTACGAGAGAATACTTTTCTGAAATACGCGCCGCCTGGGTTCCTTTGCCGGAACCCGGAGCACCTAATAAAATTATATTCATGTTATTTTAAGAAACCCTTATGATTTTTCATAATAATCTGCGATTCGATAGCTTGGTTAAATTCAAGCGCTACTGATACCGTAATAAGTAAACCGGTAGCACCAAATGCACCTGCTAAGCCCGGGCTGATAAAACTAAATATTATAGACGGGATAAGCGCAACGAGCGCAAGATAAATAGCACCGAAAAGCGTGATTCTATTAGAAATCTTTTTAAGATGTTCTGCCGTTGGTTTACCCGGTCTAATACCTGGGATAAATCCACCGTTACCCTGAATTGTTTTACTAATATCTTCTGGATTGAACTGCATCTGTTGATAGAAGTAAGCGAAGAACAAGATAAGAGCGCACATTATAACTTTGTATAATATACTTTCTGTACCAACTATTCTTGTGTACGTTTCGTACCAAGGATGTGTTACTGCGTTTACACCTAAAAGGTTCATGATGAGTTCTGGGAAACTTAAGATAGAGAATGCGAAGATAAGTGGCATAACACCCGACGAATTTACCTTAATAGGAATATTCGTTGAACTACCACCGTACATTTTTCTACCCTTAACCTGTTTAGAATATTGAACAGGAATTTTTCTTTCAGCATTGTCTACCGTTACGATTGCCGCAAAAATTAAGATTGCAACGATAACGAAACCGATAATTACCCAAATGTTAGTAAGATTGAAACCTACTGAAATTTGACTAGTAATTGCGTTACCTGCCGTAGCGATAATACCAGCGAAGATAAGCATTGAAATACCGTTTGATACGCCGTAGTCGGTAATTCTTTCACCAAGCCACATTGTTAATGCTGCACCTGCCGTATATACAACGACAAGGAAGATGTAACTCATAACTCTGCCAAAACCTTCTGCACCGAAAATTTCAGCCGTGTTAACGTAGCCTACGAAACCTAAAATAATACCGATAGACTGTGCAATTGCAAGACCTAACGTAACGTATCTTGTGATATTAGCAAGTTTCTTCCTGCCTTCTTCACCTTGTTTTGAAAGTCTTTCAAGAGCAGGGATACCAACTGATAAAAGTTGAACGATAATCGAGGCGTTAATGTACGGTCCGATACCCATAGCAAGTAAACTACCGTATTGTAATGCGCCACCGGTTACTGCGCTCATAATTTGTAAATAGTTGTAACCAGACATTGCATCTTCCATGATGGATACACCAGGAACAGGAATGTAACAACCTACTCTATAAATAAACAATAAGGCAACTGTAATCAAAATCTTCTTTCTAATTTCAGGGATTTTGAATGCCTTTACTAATGTTTGAAACATTTTCGCCCTCCGAATTTAGGGATTATTCTACTTCCACCTTTCCACCAGCTTTTTCGATAGCTTCTTTAGCTGTAGATGAGAATTTTGCAGCCTTAACCGTTAAAGCAACCGTGAGTTCACCATTACCTAAAACTTTAAGACCTGCATCGTTCTTAATGTCCTTAATAAGTCCCTTTTCAAGAAGGAACGCTTTATCTACTATAGAACCAGCTTCTAACGAATTGAGAACGGAAAGATTAACGATAGAATAAACCTTTCTGAAATTGTTGTTAAAGCCACGTTTTGGGATACGTCTTGTTAAAGGCATTTGACCACCTTCAAAACCAGGACGAACACCACCGCCGCTTCTTGCCCACTGACCTTTATGGCCTTTACCGGAGGTTTTACCTAAGCCGGAGCCGATACCTCTACCAAGTCTTTTGCTTGATGTAGTTGCACCGATTGCAGGCTGTATAGTATCTATTCTCATAATATTTACTCCTTTAACCCTAATTACTTAACTTCTTCAATACTAACAAGGTGGCTTACCTTTGCAACCATGCCACGTACGCATGCATTGTCAGGAAGTTCATTGTATTGACGAATCTTTTTAAGACCTAAACTTTCTACTACTTTCTTTTGATTAGGTGTACAAGCAATAGTGCTCTTAACTAAAGTAACCTTTACTTTCTTTGCAACTTCTTTTTTCTTTGCCATTTTAAGTTACCTCCTAACCATTGATTTCTTCTACGGTCTTACCGCGAACTGCAGCGACTTCTTCAATCGTTCTGAGTTCTTTAAGTCCTTCAACAGCAGCCTTAACCATGTTGATAGGGTTGTTTGAGCCGTGAGACTTCGTTCTAATATCCTTAATACCTACTGCTTCCATTACTGCACGTACTGGACCACCTGCGATAACACCAGTACCTTCTGATGCAGGCATCATAAGGATTGAGCCTCTGTTGAATTTGCCGATTACTTCGTGTGGGATTGAAGTATTTACGAGAGCAATCTTTGTCATGCTTCTCTTTGCTCTTTGAGTAGCCTTTTCAATTGCTTCTGGAACTTCGTTTGCTTTACCCATTGCATAGCCGATTTTGCCTGCGCCGTCGCCGATAACAACGAGAGCAGCAAATCTCATATTTCTACCACCTTTTACAACCTTTGTAACACGATTAACACAAATAAGTTTTTTAATCATGCCATCGTCTTCAGGTCTACGAGGTGCTCTATTATTTTCTCTTGCCATAATTTAATCCTCTCTAATGTTTTTGGTGCTTAGAACTTTAAGCCGCCTTCTCTAGCGCCGTCAGCTAATGCTGCTACTCTGCCGATATAAAGGTAACCTGCTCTGTCAAATACAACTGTTTCAATGCCTTTTTCAAGAGCCTTTTTAGCGATAAGTTCGCCTACTGCTTTTGCGCATTCTTCTTTTGTTTTGCCTTCGAGCGTACCTTTAAGTGCCTTGTCAAGTGTCGATGCTGTAACTAAAGTGTTACCTGCTACGTCGTCAATTAACTGTGCGTAAATGTTATTTAAACTTCTATATACGCAAAGTCTTGGAGCGTTTGCAGTACCTTTAACTTTACCACGAACTCTGACGTGTCTTTGTTTTCTGTCTGCGTTTTTATCGATTTTAGAAATCATCGTGATTCTCCTATTTAATACTTTTCGCATTTCTGCACTCAGCAGAATACTGACGGTCGTTTCCGTCGTATTCCACCAAAAGTAACTAAATGTTACTTACCTGCCGTCTTGCCTTCCTTTCTTTCGATTACTTCATCACTGTAGTGGATGCCGTAGCCGTGATATGGTTCAGGCTTTCTGATGTTTCTAACCGTTGCTGCGAATTGACCAACTTTCGTTTTGTCAATACCACTTACGGTTACTTCTGTAATTGACGGACAGTCGAGTTTTACGTCTTCTGTTTCGAAGATTTCAACTGGGTGTGAGTAGCCTACGTTTAATACTACTTTATTGCCCTGTTTTTGAGCCTTATAACCTACGCCTGCGATAACTAAAGTCTTTTTAAAGCCTTCTGTTACGCCGATAACCATATTGTTAAGTAATGCTCTATATAAACCGTGTTTTGCTCTAACTTCTTTATCGTCGTTAGCACGTGTTAACGTTGCTACTGAACCATCAATAGTAATTGTAATGTTTTCAGCATCATAATCTTGTACAAGTGTGCCTTTTGGACCTTTTACTGTGATTACGCTGTTCTTAACGTCAATGCTAACGCCTGCTGGTACGTTTACTGGTAACTTACCTATTCTTGACATATTCCGTTACCTCCTTACCAGATGTAAGCAAGAACTTCACCGCCCTGATGAGCCTTTCTTGCTTCCTTATCAGTTAAAATACCCTTTGACGTAGAAAGGATTGCAATACCTAAACCGCCAAGAACGCTTGGAATTTCATCACAACCAACGTATACTCTTAAACCAGGTTTAGAAACTCTCTTTAAACCAGAGATTACCTTTGCGCCGTTAGCGCCGTATTTAAGAGTAATTACAAGTGTGCCTTGAACACCATCTTCAATCTTAACGTCTGCAACGTAACCTTCCTTTAAAAGGATATCTGCAATTGCCTTTTTTGTGTTGGATGCCGGTACGGTAACCGTTTCGTGTTTTGCAAGTAATCCGTTACGAATTCTTGTAAGCATATCTGCTATTACGTCTGTCATTTTAGTACCTCCTTACCAACTTGCCTTTTTAACGCCTGGGATTTCACCCTTGTACGCTAAATTTCTGAAACAAATACGACAAATACCGTATTTTCTTAAAACTGCGTGCGGTCTGCCACAAATGCTGCATCTTGTATATGCTCTTGTGGAGAACTTAGCAGGTCTTTGCTGCTTATTAATCATTGCTTTTTTTGCCATAATCTTTACTCCTTAAGCCTTACTTCGCTGCAAAAGGCATACCGAGTGCCTTTAACAATTCGTATGCTTCTTCGTCAGTCTTTGCTGTCGTTGTGAAGCAAACGTCGTAACCTCTAACCTTTTCTACTTGATCGTAAGAAATTTCAGGGAAGATTAATTGTTCCTTAATGCCGAGAGCATAGTTTCCTCTGCCATCAAAAGATTTCGTAGGAACGCCTCTAAAGTCTCTTACTCTTGGAAGTGCGATTGATACGAGTTTATCAAAGAATTCGTACATTCTGTCATTTCTTAAAGTAACTTTAGCGCCTACTATCATACCTTCTCTTACTTTGAAGTTAGCGATAGACTTTCTTGCCTTTGTTTGTAACGGCTTTTGACCAGAAATCGTCTTGAGTTCTTCAACTGCTTGTTGAATGCTCTTTGCGTTTTCCTTAACGTCGCCAAGACCAGTATTGACTGTGATCTTAACGAGCTTTGGAATTTCGTTTACGTTCTTGTAGCCGAATTTTTCTTTTAAGTAAGTTGTAACCTCGTTTGTATAACGAGCCTTTACTCTATTAACAGTTTTTTCTGCCATAATATTATATCCTCCCGTTATTACGCATTGGTTTCTTCAGCAACTTCTGCTTTTACAGTCTTCTTTCTTGTAGAAGGCTTTTTAGCAGGTGCTTCTTCACCTTCAGCTTTTGGAGCAGCCTTTTTTGTGCTCTTTCTTGCTGTCTTCTTTACTTCTTTTGCTTCAGCAACGTCGAGACAAGCAGCACACTTTTTGCATACTCTTACCTTCTTGTTGCCTTCAACTTTATAACCTACTCTGGTTGCTTTGCCACATGCTGGGCAAACTACCATTACGTTAGATGCATCAATAGGACCTGACTGTTGCTTAATTTCGCTCGTCTGGTTTGTATTTCTTGCCTTGGTGTGTCTCTTCTGAACGTTAATGCCGTCGACTACTACCTTGTTTGCTTTTGGCATAGCAACTAAAACCTTTGCGGTCTTGCCTGCATCTTTGCCTGCAATTACTAAAACTGTATCGTTCTTTTTAATCTTCATAGTCGTACTCCTTATAAAACTTCTGGTGCAAGGGAAATAATTTTCATATAATCCTTGTCACGAAGTTCTCTAGCGATAGGTCCAAAGATACGTGTTCCGATAGGCTGTTTTTGACCGTCAATAATAACTGCAGCGTTTTCATCAAACTTAATATGCGTGCCGTCTGGACGTCTGATACCGCTCTTGCTTCTAACGATAACCGCTCTATAAACCTTACCTTTCTTTGCTGCGCCACCAGGTGTAGCTGTTTTAACGCTACATACGATAACGTCGCCGATGTTACCCGTTCTTCTGAATGAGCCACCGAGAACTCTGATGCACATCAATTCTTTTGCGCCGGAATTGTCAGCCGCTTTTAATATTGTCTGTGGTTGTATCATTACTCGGTCCTCCTTATTTAGCCTTTTCGATGATTTCAGCTACTCTCCAGTTCTTATCCTTGGAAAGCTTTCTGGTTTCAACAATTAAAACCTTGTCGCCAACGCCACATGCGTTAAGTTCATCGTGTGCTTTGAATTTATGAGTCTTTTTAACCGTCTTTTTGTATAAAGGATGCTTGAATCTTTCTTCGATAGCAACTACTACCGTTTTATCCATTTTATCCGATACTACAATACCGATTCTTTCTTTTCTTAAATTTCTTTCCATATTACACCTACCTTACGCCTTTAATTCTTTCTGACGGATAACCGTTTGAACACGTGCGATATCCTTCTTGCAATTTCTTAAAGACACTGGATTTTCTAACTGTCCAGTAGCATGACGGAAACGGAGATTGAATAATTCTTCTTTGAGTTCCGAAAGTTTGGTGTTAAGTTCAGCAACTGATAAGTTCTGAAGTTCTTTAATTTCATTAACCTTCATTATTCTGCATCTCCTTCTGTTACGATTTCTTCAAGGTCGCTCTTTTTAACGAACTTTGTCTTAATTGGGAGCTTGTGCGCTGCAAGTCTCATAGCTTCTTTTGCTACTTCTTCAGATACACCAGCCATTTCGAACATTACTCTACCTGGCTTTACAACTGCTACCCAGTATTCTACAGAACCTTTACCACTACCCATACGGCTATCGGCAGGTTTCTTTGTGATAGGCTTGTGAGGGAAGATATCAATCCATACCTGACCGCCTCTCTTAATAAATCTTGTCATAGCGATACGTGCTGCTTCAATCTGTCTGGAAGTAATCCAAGCAGGTTCTTGTGCAACAAGACCGTATTCGCCGTAAGCAATCGTATTGCCCTTCGTGCACTTACCGGTCATTCTACCGCGATGAACTCTTCTTCTTTTAACTCTCTTTGGCATTAACATAATTATGCTTGGCCTCCTTCAACACCTTTTTTAGTGCGTCCGCCGATAACTTCACCCTTATAAACCCAGGCTTTGATACCGATTACACCGAAAGTTGTATGCGCTTCAGCAAAACCGTAATCAATGTCTGCTCTTAAGGTTTGAAGTGGGATCGAACCTTCGTGGTGGCTTTCTGAACGTGCAATTTCTGCACCGTCAAGTCTGCCACTTACCATAACTTTAATACCTTTGATACCACATCTCATTGAGCGTGAAATTGACTGCTTCATAGCACGACGGAATGAAATTCTCTTTTCAAGTTGTGCTGCAATACCTTCTGCAACAAGTTGTGCATCAGCATCAGGTCTCTTAACTTCAACGATATTGATTGAAATTTGTTTGCTACCCGTAAGTTTTGCAACTGTTGCTTTAATAATTTCAATTTCAGCACCCTGCTTGCCGATAAGCACGCCTGGTCTGCCTGTATGAATTGTTATGATAAGTCTTTGTGCGGCACGTTCGATAACGATTTTACTAATTGCCGCTTGATAATACTTTTTCTTTAACGCCGTACGGATGACGTAGTCTTCTTTAAGATACTTTGCAATGTCCTTTTTAGGAGCAAACCATTGCGTATCCCAATCTTTTATGACACCAACTCTTAAACCGTGTGGATTAACTTTCTGTCCCATAATGTCCTCCTACTATGCTCTTGCGTCTAAAATCACGGTAATGTGACTTGTACGCTTTAAGATTCTGTATGCTCTGCCCTTTGATACAGGATTTACTCTCTTAAGAGTAGGGCCCTGATCTGCGAAACATTCAGCTACAAAAAGGTTGTCCTTGCTCATGCCGAGGTTGTGTTCAGCATTTGCTGCTGCAGACATAAGAACCTTTTTAATAGGGTCAGACGCCGATTTAGGTGTGTTGGTCAATATAGCAACTGCTTCAACGTAACTTTTTCCTCTGATAAGATTGAGAACGATTCTTACCTTGTATGGAGAAATTCTAACGTGTTTAGCGATAGCCATAGGTCTTTTATCTTTATTTTCTGCGATTTTAAGAGCTTTTTCTCTTTGATTTGTAGCCATTATTGACCTCCTATCTTGCCGAAGTCGTTTTAGCGCCAGCGTGTCCCTTAAACGTTCTCGTAGGGGCAAATTCACCGAGCTTGCAACCGACCATATCTTCTGTTACGTATACTGGAACGTGCTTTCTGCCGTCGTATACTGCAATGGTGTGACCAACCATTTCTGGGAAAATAGTAGATGATCTTGACCATGTTTTTAATACTTTCTTTTCATTTTTTTCGTTGAGTTCAACAATTCTCTTTAAAAGTCTGGCTTCCACGTATGGGCCTTTTTTAACACTTCTTGACACAGTACTATCCTCCTTAATTTATTCTTGAAATAATCATCTTTGAAGATGCTTTCTTACGCTTTCTTGTCTTGTAACCAAGAGCAGGTTTACCCCAAGGTGTGAGTGGGCCTGGATGACCGATAGGTGATTTACCTTCACCACCACCGTGTGGGTGATCGCATGGGTTCATAACTACACCACGAACGGTAGGACGTACGCCCATATGACGTGTCTTACCAGCTTTACCTATTCTGATAATTTCGTGTTCTAAGTTACCAACTTGACCGATTGTTGCCTTACATGCTAAAAGAATATATCTCATTTCGCCTGATGGCATTTTAATCGTTGCATACTTGCCTTCTTTAGCCATAAGCTGTGCAGCCATACCTGCTGAACGAGCGATTTGACCACCTTTGCCAGGTTGCATTTCAATATTGTGAACCATTGTACCTACAGGGATATTTGCAAGTGGAAGTGCGTTACCAACCTTGATATCTGCTTCAGTACTTGAAATGATTTTGTCGCCAACGTTTAAGCCTACAGGTGCTAAAATGTATCTTTTAGCGCCGTCTGCATAACAAACGAGTGCGATATTTGCGCTTCTGTTTGGATCGTATTCGATCGTCTTAACAGTAGCAGGAATATCTACCTTATCTCTCTTGAAGTCGATAATACGGTATTTACGCTTGTTACCACCACCGATATGTCTTACGGTAATACGGCCTGATGCGTTTCTACCACCACTCTTTCTCTGATCTTCGAGAAGAGATCTTTCTGGTTTTGTAGCCGTGATTTCGTCATAAGCGTGTACAGTCATAAAACGACGCGCTGCCGAAGTCGGCTTATATCTCTTAACTGCCATTGTATGTTCCTCCGTTGATTAAGATAAGGAATCGAAGAATTCGATTGATTTGCTATCTTTTTTAAGTTGAACGATAGCCTTCTTGTAAGATGGTGTAAGACCTTGGTGCATACCCATTCTCTTCCACTTGCCATCTACGTTAGCGGTGTTTACGCTTTCTACCTTTACACCGAAAATCTGTTCGATTGCGAGTTTGATTTCCGTTTTGTTAGCAGATTTAGCAACCTCGAAAGTGTATTTCTTGTCAGCAATACCTGCATAGCTCTTTTCTGAAAGGATAGGTCTGATAATAATGTCATGTGTTTTCATTATACTTCGTAAGCCTCCTCAATCTTCTTAACGGCTTCAGCTGTGATAACTACTTTCGCATTTTTAACGATATCGTAAGTGTTGATCTGTTCTACTGGAATAGTGCTGATTGCCTGTACGTTTGCGCTTGCTCTTAATACGTTTACGTCTGCGTTATCCATTACGAATAATACAGTCTTTTCTAAACCAAACGCTTTAAGGAATGAAACCATTTCCTTTGTTTTGCCGTTTTCTGCTTTAAGAGCGTCTACGAAAATAACTTCGTTATCTCTAATCTTTTGTGAAAGAGCAGAGAACATAGCAACTCTTTTTGCAGTAAGATTCATCTTTTTAGAGAAATCTCTTGATTTTGGTGCGAATACCACGCCACCGTGAATCCATTGTGGAGAACGGATTGAACCTTGACGAGCACGGCCCGTACCCTTTTGTCTCCAAGGCTTAATGCCACCACCTCTTACTTCGCTTCTTGTAAGAGTGCTCTTTGTGCCTTGTCTTTCATTAGCAAGTCTAGTTACGATTGCTTGATGAATAACTGCTTCGTTGTATTCGATATCGAACAACTGGTCGTTTAAGGTTAATTCGCCAACTTCTTTGGCGCTCATATCAAATAATTTTACCTGCATAGTCGTTCTCCTTATTTAACTGTTGCTCTTACCGTAACAATGCCTTTTACAGGACCTGGTATAGCGCCCTTGATTAAAAGTGCATTTCTTTCTACGTCGACTTTTACAATTTCAAGGTTTTGAACTGTTACTTGTTCATGACCGTATTGACCAGCCATCTTCTTACCCTTGAATACTCTTGATGGGCTTGAGTTAGCGCCCATAGAACCTACGGATCTGTGTACAGGGCCTACACCGTGAGTTTCTTTAAGACGGTGGTTGTTCCATCTCTTAATTACACCCGTGTAACCGTGACCTTTTGTGATACCCGTTACGTCTACCTTGTCACCGTCTGCGAAAACTGATACGGTAACGTCTTTGCCTACTTCATAATCAGCAACGTCGGAAACTCTAAATTCCTTTAATTGCTTTTGTGGTTTAACACCAGCCTTTTTAAACTGACCGAGTTGTGGCTTTGATAAGTTCTTTTCAGCCGTTTCGTCAAAACCAAGTTTAACTGCTGTGTAACCGTCTTTTTCTGCCGTCTTAATTTGAACGACAGGACACGGACCTGCTTCTACAACGGTTACTGGAATAACCTTACCGTCTGCAGAGAAGAGTTGTGTCATACCTAATTTTTTACCAATGATTGCTTTATTCATAGATAAAGTTCACCCTCCTGAATATTGATATTCTTTTCTTTTTTGTTTGCGCTTATTAAGGTAAGCGCTTGCCTTCTAACCGAAGTTTGCTGTGTGTCGGTTATATATTATATAATAATGTTTATGCGGCTAACCGCCTATCGGTACGGGTTTTGTACCGTTTTTGCCTTAAATTAAAGCTTGATTTTGATATCTACGCCTGCTGGTAAGTGAATGCTGTCTAATAACTTCACGTTTGGCGAATAGATGTCGATAAGTCTCTTGTGTGTTCTGATTTCGAACTGTTCACGACTGTCTTTATATTTGTGTGGTGATCTTAAAATTGTCACTACTTCCTTTTCCGTAGGAAGTGGAATAGGACCTGAAATTTTTGCGCCTGCTTTCTTCATTGTTTCAACAATTCTTGCTGCAGCTTGGTCTACCATGTCGTGGTCGTAAGAAACGAGTTTAATTCTGATTTTCTGACTTGCCATTTGTTCTCTCCTTTTTTATACTAACGTTTTTTGTGTAAACTGTGCCGTGTGTGTCGCAAGGGTTACAATAAAAAAATCATCCGCCGATACTTAAACTTTTTTAAGTCGCTGCGAATGACCGCTACCCTTTATACGAAGTTAGTCGCAGTGGTCAAGCCACCACAATTGTCGCCCAAAATTATCTACCACCCTATTTTTTGGCAGTTTAAAGTAACTTTTGGGGTCAAACCCATTTCACACAGCCTACACATTATACATAATTAAAATTCATAAGTCAAATGTTTTTCACCTATTTTTAAAACTTTTTTAAAATATTTTTTTGTGTCAAAAATCGCAAGTTTTATCTGCTGATTTTTACGATTTTTAGTATATGTGTTTACAAAAAATAAAGACGGGCAAAAACCTCTATATATAGGGTTATTGCCCGTCAAAAAAACTAAATGTTGCGTTAAAAAAAAATTAAAAAATTTTACAAATAAATTATTAACATTGCTATTCCAACTAGCAAAGCCGTTAAAAACGTAGCAAAGCCACCGACTCTTATCGGGGACAACGGATATTTACCCGTAGAAACGCCATTTACACCATTAGAAACAAAATTGTAAACCTTTTTTCCGTATTTATAGTTGCCTACGTATACAGGCACTAGAGTATATTTATACGTAACACCCGAGTGAGAAGTATTTACGTTAAGATATGCAACTACGTCGTGGTGATATTGCGATAAAATTTCCCTTCTTAAAACGTCGTCAACGTTCTGCCTTGCCTCTTGCCAACATTCATCAATAGTCCTTTCGTTTCTGTAAGCCATAAAACCAAAAAGATAGCTATCGTCGTAAACTCTGTTGTTATCGGCTGAATATCCACCTAACTTATTAAGCGATTTTTGATCTAATTTGCTTGCCGCCGTTATAGTAACGTCGTCGAAGAACCTATTAAAAGTTCCACTTATGTAACGCCATTCCGTCCAAGTTTCCGTGCGCCTATTCTTTCCCGAACCGACCGTCCTTGTCCTCCTAATACCTATCTTGCCGTCGTAAACGGAAGACGTATCGGTATCAAAAGTAAAACAAGGCATATACACGCCCGAAAGTTTTTCAGGCGAAAATGTCTTTTTGAACTTTCTTGGCGCAAAAAACTTTTTCTTTGCCCACTTTTTTAAGTTAATAGTGGCAGATTCCCTATCTACACAAAACGGAACTACTACGTTTGGCTTTAATCCGACGTGTTCTTCCGTAGGTAAAACGTGGGGCGTCCCACAAAACGGGCAACTTGATGCCGTTTCCGTCTTTTCAAGAACAACTTGCGCCCCACAATTTGAGCATGCAAAAACTTTGGCACTATCGTCCCAACTGTTCATTTCCGTCACAAACGCAGTCCTAATGTCAAGTTCCCTATAATTTGTGTTTTGCGTAAAACCAACTTCCGTATCACAATATTCACAATAAAGTTTTTGCGTATTTGGATTGAATTTAAGGTTATTACCACAATTAGGACATTTTTCGTGTTCGGCTTTAATTTCTTTTTTCACCTGGTCGTCAAAAAAATTCATTTCACTCATGATGAATATTATTCAATATTATTAAGATCTTCAAGCATTTTTTCAAGGTCAGCCCCGTGAACGTTCGCTGCTTCGCCAACTGTTTCGCCGTGGGCAAGCGCACAACCTAAACAATGCATGCCGTAAGACATAAGAATTTCCCCTGCGTTTGGGTTAATTTCGAGTGCGTCGAAGATTTTTGTGTCTGCTGTAATTTTCTTTTCCATAATTTCTCTCCTAATTTATAGTTTTTCTATTATTTTATAAACTATTCCACGCTATCGCGCTTATAATATTTATTATTGTTTATTAAAGTTTTGTACCACATTCTGGACAGAATTTAGCGCCCGAAGATATTTCTGCACCACATTCTGGGCAAAATCTTTTAACGTTTAACTTTTGCCCACATTCTGGACAGAATTTAGCATCTGACGGAACGGTTGCCCCACAAGCGCATTTTCCACCTGAAATTTTAGCCTGTTTAGACGTGTCTTTTGCATCTTTCATAGCGTCGGCAAAAATTTGTCCCATGCCTGCGCCCATGCCCATGCCTACGCCTGCGCCCATAAAGCCACCCCCGACACCTGGGTTTTTAGCGGCATTTTTCATTGCGTCGGCTGCGGCAACCTTCATCATTGTACCAGTAGCGTCGGATAAAATACCGTAACCACTTCTTTCATCAATTCTCTTTTCAACCTCTGCTGGAAGAGAAAGATTTTCAATCATAAGATTGACAAGTTTTAAGCCAAGTTCTTTGAATTTTGTTTGAACGTTCGCCTGAATTATCTGATTAAATTCAAGCGTATTAGCAGCCATATCAAGTACGGAAATACGACTTTCGCCGATAGCGTCGGTAATATAAGATACAAGCATAGATTTAAGCCAGCCTACAATATCTTCCGTTACAAACGACGAGTTCGTGCCAAAAAGTTCTTTTAAGAAAATTTCAACGTCGTCAACTTTAAACGAATATGAACCAAAACCCTTTACCCTAACCATACCAAATTCTGGATCGCGAATAATTATAGGATTAGACGTCCCCCACTTCATATTAGTGAACTGCTTAACGTTTACGTAATAGATATCACAAGTAATAGGCGTTTGGAAACCATATCTCCAACCGGCTAATTTTGATAGGATAGGAAAAATATCCGTACCTAAATCGTACGTGCCTGCAGGGAAAATATCACAAATTTGCCCCTTATGTACAAAAACAGCTTCTTGCGATTCTCTAACCACAAGTTTACTCTTATTATTAAGTTCTCTACCACCTTTATCAAGTGGATATTTATAAACTAATGTATTTTTACTATTGTCAGACCATTCGATTATCCTTGAAAATAATGCCATAGTGTCCCCCTTCGTATTGCAAATCAACGCAATTTAACGTTATTTATGCAAATTTATATTTTTATTTTATAATTATACAATATAATTGTTTTTTTTGCAATATTTAAAATAAATTTTTTGCTCATTCCATTTACTTTTATCTTTTTTATTGTTATACTGTTAGGGATTTTAATATGCAGGTGTAATTTAATGGTAAAATGGCTGCTTCCCAAGCAGCATTCGAGGGTTCGATTCCCTTCACCTGCTCCACGTGGATATGGCGAAATTGGCAGACGCGTAGGTCTCAGACTCCTATGGGCAACCTTGCAGGTTCAAGTCCTGTTATCCACACCAAAAATCAACAAGTCGTTACTTGTCGATTTTTTTATTTGCAATCTAAATAAACTCATTGCGTTTTTCTTTACAAGGAATTGTTAACTTATGAAAAATCCATTAAAATACTTAAATAAAATTGACGTTACAATTTGGACATGCTCGCTGTTAGCGATACTTGTAACCTATTTTATTTTCGGTGGAAACGCTCTATCTCTCGGCTCTTCCTTAATAGGCGTAACAACTTTAATATTTATGGCAAAAGGCGTCGTATTTGCACAGGTGCTTACGATAATTTTTTCCTTTTGCTATGGCGTTGTTTCATTAACGTTTAGATATTATGGTGAAATGATTACTTACGTCTTTATGGCTATGCCGATGGCTATACTTTCGCTTATAAGTTGGCTTAAACACCCTTATAAAGATACCAAAATCGTAGAAGTTCAAACGCCGTCTAAAAAAACAATCTTATCGCTTTTTTTATTAAGCATAATAGTTACGGCAATTTTTTATTTTTTATTAAAACTTTTAAATACCCCCAACTTGATTGTTAGCACCGTGTCTATAACGACAAGTTTTTTAGCGGCAGGGTTTTCATATTTAAGAAGTCCCTACTACGCAATAGCCTACTGTTTCAACGACGTAATTTTAATAATTCTATGGATATTTGCATCATTTAGCGATATATCCTACGTTCCGTTAGTAACTTGTTTTACCGTATTTTTATTCAACGACTTATACGGATTTTTTAGTTGGAATAAGATTAAAAATAGTCAGGCTGCATAATATATACAGGGTTTTTTAATTTAATTACACACGTAAAATATAATAAATGGTACATTTTGACAATACCGTTCTTATGCAAAAGTGTACCAACTAGACTTTTTAACTGATAAAGTTTAAGTTATATGCTATAGTAATATTTTTTTGGATTAAATTATTTATTTTGGAAAAAACTAGAAAAATCTATCTAATAAATGATAAAATTGTTAAAAATTGCAGGGTAAAACGAAATTTTTAGTGATAAAATTCATTTTTTTATTGACAAGTTGTATTAATAAGTATATAATATAAACGGACTAAAGTTCATAAGGAGATTTATTATGCCTAATTACGTAGTTAAAATGAGCGTTTGGAAAGTGCTCAAATTTTGGAAACTTATTCTTATTGCCGGTCTTATCGTTGCTGGTCTTGTTCTTCCAACAGCACTTAATTTAACTGGCACAGCTGCTACGCTTGCAATGGTTCTTCCTATTGCGATAGGCAGTCTTTGGTTTTTAAAACTTATATGCAAAATTATTTCTAACGCTTGCATTTCTATTGAATTTTATGACGATAAAATTGTTCAAAAGAGAGGCGTTTTTGCTAGATATGAAAGACAAATGGCTTTCTTTGGCGTTAAAACAGTAAGCATCTATAAAACTTTCCGTGCAAGAATTTTTGGCTACGGTGACATTATTATGGATAACTTTGGTGGTGACGACCTTGACGTTGATACCGTAGGTATTAGAAGACCAGAAAAGTTAAAACAATATCTTGAAAGCGTTATGGAAGACGACTTAAATAAAGTTAGCCACGTATTTGGTTCTTAATCATATAAATATGTATGTATTATCCCACTCTTTTTGAGTGGGATTTTTTTTATTTTAATCAATTATAATATTTTAAAATACGTCAATACGCCTTGAAATTATTCCTTTATAGTGTTAAAATATTTATATGAGCAAACTTGTAAAAACTAACGCAATGCGTGCGCTTGACGTTGCTAAAATTGAATACGACACTTCCTCTTACGACGTTGATGAGAGTGACCTTTCAGGCGTTCACGCCGCAAAGGAACTTGGTATTGAGCCGGAAGTTATGTTCAAAACTCTTGTTACTAAAAACGACAAGGGCGAGCCTAAAGTTTTTCTTATTTCCGTTGCAGAAGAATTAGACCTTAAAAAGTGCGCTGTTGCATCAAACGATAAACGTGTTGAACTTATACCTGTAAAGGAACTTTTGCCACTCACAGGCTACGTTAGAGGTGGTTGCTCCCCTATCGGAATGAAGAAAAAATTCCCTACTTTTATAGACGAAACGGCAATTCTTTTTGATAAAATTTACGTTAGCGCAGGTATGCGTGGCGTTCAAATTATTATTAACCCTAACGAACTTAAAGACTTTGTAAAAGCCAAATATTGTGATATTACTAAATAAGGAGATATTATGCAAAATTTTTTAATTGTTGTAGATATGCAAAACGATTTTATTGACGGAGCGCTAGGTAGTGTCGAGGCTGTAAAAATTGTGGAAAACGTTAAAAAGAGAATTGAATATGCTTTTTCTATCGGGGAAATTGTTATCTTTACAAGAGATACTCATACAAACGATTATCTTACCACGCAAGAAGGTGTAAAATTACCAGTTAAACATTGTATTTTTGGCACGGAAGGCTGGCAAATTTGCAATCAGCTTAAACCGTTTGCATCAAAAAGTATGATTATTGATAAACCGACTTTTGGTAGCGTTAAACTTGCCGAAATAATTAAAAACGCTAACGACATCGAGCCTATCGGTAAGGTTACGCTTTTAGGTTTATGCACGGATATTTGCGTAATTTCTAACGCAATGCTTATAAAAAATACTTTACCGGAAATTGCCGTTTGTGTTGACGCAAGTTGTTCGGCAGGCGTTACGGTGGAAAGCCACTTAAACGCTTTATCTGCTATGAAAATGTGTCAAATTGAAATTGAAAACGAATAAGAACAAAGGTTAAAATATGAACAATGTCAATAAAACTTTATATATTCCTTTATTCGGCAAAGCGTACGTAAGCAAAAAAGGGCTATTTTTAAGCGACACGAAGGCAGAGGAAATTTGGGAAACGGCAAAATTCCCCTTAAAAGGAAAATCCAAATCTAAATGGCTTGCCTATTATATGGGCATTCGCGCTGCCGTTTTCGACGAATGGTTAAAAGATAAAATCGCCAAAAACGAGAACGCCGTGATAATTCATATCGGTTGTGGATTAGATAGTCGCAACCTACGGGTTGGGACGAAAGGTTGTAAATGGTACGATATAGATTTTTTTGACGTTATAAAAGAAAGAAAACGTTATTATAATGAAGATATAAACTATAAAATGATTGCAGGCGACGCAAGAGATTGCGAATGGCTGTCGAGTATTAACGAAAATTCTAACGCCATAGTCGTTATGGAAGGCGTAAGTATGTATTTGACTAATGAAGAACTTAAAAAACTAACGGAAAATTTAAGTTCACGGTTCTCAAAGCTTTCGCTATTAGTTGACTGTTATAGTTTATTTGCAGCAAAGATGTCTAAACGTAAAAACCCTATAAACGACGTGAGTGTTACGAAAGTTTACGGTTTAGATAATCCACTTATACTTCAAAACGAAAATTTTTCGTTCGTAACCGAACGCGCTATGACACCTGAAAAATATATAAATGAGTTAAAAAATTTTGAAAAGTTTGTTTTTAGCAAGCTTTACGCAGGTGGTATTTCTAAAAAATTATATCGACTATTTGAATACGAAAAGTCGTAAAATAAAATTTTGTAACAAAAAAGAGCGTAAAAACACGCTCTTTTTTAATTTTTAATTTATTAAACGTCGCCTTGAGCCTTCATTGCTTCGGCAACTTTTAAGAAACCTGCAATGTTAGCACCTGCCATATAGTTACCTGGCATGCCGTATTGTTTAGAATAACTATCGCATGAAGCAAAGATATCCTTCATAATTCTCTTAAGTTTTTCATCAACTTCTTCAGCAGTCCAACTATATCTCATACTGTTTTGGCACATTTCAAGACCAGAAGTTGCAACGCCACCTGCGTTAGCTGCCTTTGCAGGTCCATATAATACACCGTTTTCTAAATATGTATCGATTGCTTCTGGAGTAGATGGCATATTAGCGCCTTCTGAAACAACCTTACAACCGTTTTTAACTAAAATCGCAGCAGATTCACCGTCGATTTCATTTTGAGTTGCACAAGGAAGAGCAATATCACAAGGAATTGTCCAAATACCCTTGCAACCTTCAGTATAAACTGCACCAGGTTTACGTTCTGCGTATTCTTTTATACGCTTTCTTTCAACTTCCTTAATTTGCTTAACAAGGTCAAGGTCGATACCGTCTTTATCATAAACGTAACCGTTACTGTCCGACATAGCTACAACTTTAGCACCGAACTCTGTTGCCTTTTCACAAGCGTAAATAGCAACGTTACCAGAGCCAGATACTAATACTGTCTTGCCTTCAAAACTTAAACCGTTTGCTGAAAGCATTTCTTTTGTAAAGTAGCAAAGACCGTAGCCAGTTGCCTGCTTTCTAACTAAAGAGCCACCGTAAGTTAAGCCTTTACCTGTGAAAACGCCTTCCCAACAATTTTTAAGTTTTTTGTATTGACCAAACATATAGCCAACTTCTCTTGCGCCTACACCGATATCACCTGCTGGGACGTCGATATCTGCGCTAATGTATTTATAAAGTTCATTGACGAAAGATTGACAAAAGTGCATAATTTCATTATCAGACTTGCCTTTAGGGTCAAAGTCTGAACCACCTTTACCACCACCCATAGGCAAAGTAGTAAGGCTGTTTTTGAAAGTTTGTTCAAAACCTAAAAACTTAATAATGCCAGAATATACTGACGGATGGAATCTAATACCACCCTTGTATGGACCGATGGCAGAGTTGAATTGTACTCTAAACCCTCTATTAACGTGATGTTTGCCGTTGTCGTCTACCCAAGGAACACGGAAAGTAATTTGTCTTTCAGGTTCAACAATTCTTTCAATAACACCAGCGTCGATAAGGTCTTGTCTTTGTTCAAGAACAGGCTCTAACGAAGTGAAAACTTCAGTAACTGCTTGTATAAATTCAGGTTCGCCCTGATTTCTTTTTTTAACCGTTTCTAAAACAGATAAAAGATATTCGTTCTTAATTGCCATAAAAATAGCCTCCGCTAAAAATATTTACTAATTAATTATATCACTATTTTTTTTCTATGAAAAGAATTTGAAAATACTTTTTTAAATTTTTTTAAATTAAATTAAAAATGGACGGCAATCCGTCCGTTTTTTATAAAGTTTATATCATAACGTTAAACGATTTAGAAACGAGCAGAACAAGGCTCGTGAGTTAAAACAGATGAGATAGAACGTCTATTCATCAAAGTTGTTTTAACGAAACAGCGAACGCCGTTATGCGAAGTTTATATCATAACGTTAAACGATTTAGAAACGAGTGTGAGTAGGCTCGACAAGTTGTGGGATGAGTTAGACCGTCTGGTCAACGAAGTTGTTTTAACGAAACAGCAAACGCCGTTATGCGAAGTTTATATCACAACGTTAAACGATTTAGAAACGAGCAAAACAAGGCTCGTGAGTTAAAACAGATGAGATAGAACGTCTGTTCATCGAAGTTGTTTTAACGAAACAGCAAACGCCGTTATGCGAAGTTTATAAATCGTTTAAAAACAGTGTTGTAAATCAACCAGTATAGCAAACCCTATTAGTAAAATAAAACCAACGGTGTGAATAATAGCTTCTATCTTTCTGTTAACTGGTTTGCCACGAACCCACTCTATGGTAGTAAAAATGACTTTTGAGCCATCTAGCGCAGGAATAGGCAATAGATTGAATACGGCAAGATTGACACCGATAAGTGCCGTTATTTGCAATAGGTATGAAAGCCCATACATTTGAACGCCTTGCGCCGTTGTTGTGATTGTCGTAACAGTTCCACCCATTGCAGTTAACCCTAACTTACCCGTTAGTAATTGACATAAAACGGTGAATATAGTTCCACCTAATTTAAATGTATATTCGAAAGTTCTACCGACTGACTCAAAAAAGCCAAACCTTACCGTTACGCCTTGCATAGCAGGTACGCCAAGCTTGCGTAAAGTCTGTTTTGTAGACTCAATACTTTCTATTTTGTCATCATTTAACGATACCGTTAATGCCTTTTTTTGACCATCACGCATTACAACTACTTCCACGGTGTCGCCTGCATCCTTGTCGTCAATAACAGCCATAACGTCGGTCAATAGGTAAATATTTCTACCGTCAATGGACACTAAAACGTCGTTTTCTTCAAACGGGGCAGACAGTTGCATTAATTCGCCACCATCTGGCTGGTAGGACATAACTTTATAAGTAGGGCTACCGTAAAAGCCTATAAACATAGCGGCAAAAACTATAGCCGTTAAAAAATTCATAGTAGCGCCGGCAATTAAAACTAATATGCGTTGCCACGGTTTTTTTGAATTGAAATCACCTTCGGAAACAGCATCAGTTTCTTCACCGGCAAAAGCGCAATAACCACCGAGTGGAATAAGCCTTACTGCGAAAAGTTCACCGTCTTTTTTTTGACGTTTATATATAGCAGGGCCAAATCCTATCGAAAATTCGTTTATTTTAAATTTGAAAATTTTGCCGACGATATAGTGGCCAAATTCGTGCACCGTAATCATTATAAGCAAAACAAGTAATGCTATTAAAATATACAGCACGTACGACATAACACCTTTAACGCCGTTTAATAATAAAAAGTTCATTTTACTCCGTACTAATCAATTTTACTCTGGGCAAATTCTCTCGCCCAAGCGTCAGCATCTTCTATCGCCGACAGAGAATAATCCACTCTATTAGTATATGCGTTTAACGCCCCGTCTATGAGTGAATAAAAATCTTTATATACTATCTTCCCTTTCAAGAAAGCGTCAACGGCAACCTCATTAACGGCATTTACAACGGCAGGATATAACCCACCTTTTTTACCAGCCGTAACAACAGCGTCAAAACAAGGAAATTTGTTCTTGTCAATTTCTTCAAAATGCAAAGAGGATAGTTTAGCAAAATCAAGCGAAGGCACGTTTGAAGACAGTCTTAAACTCTTATCGAGCGCCAACGCAATAGGAATTTCCATCGTTGGATAAGACATTTGCGCTATCACAGAATTATCATCAAATTCAACCATTGAGTGAATAATACTTTCACGGTGAATTATAGCGTCAATTTTAGAATAATCAACGTCGTAAAGCCAGCGAGCCTCTATAACTTCAAACGCTTTGTTTACAAGCGTTGCACAGTCAATAGTTATTTTATCGCCCATATTCCAGTTGGGGTGTTTAAGAGCCTGTTTTGCTGTTGCAGTTTCAATCTCACCAACGCTAAAATCTCTAAAAGCCCCACCACTTGCCGTTAAAATAAGTCTTTTGAAAGGTTTATTATAATCAAAATTTAACGCCTGCCAAATAGCGCTGTGTTCGCTGTCTATCGGATAAATATTTACCCCTGCTTTTTTAGCAAGCGACGTAACAAGTTCCCCACCAACGACAAGGCTTTCTTTATTAGCTAAAGCAACGTCTTTTTTAAGTTCAATCGCTTTTAGTACTGCTTTTAGCCCGGCGTATCCAACAACTGAAACGACAACGATATCAGCATCAGATATTACGGCGTTTAAATAGGCGTCTTTGCCGGTAAAAAATTCTGCTTTATACGGAACAACAAACCCGTCCGGCGCATAGTCAAGCGCGCAGACGGCTGGTTTAAACTCTATTATTTGATTTAAAAAACTACGGGCGTTTTTATGCGCAGACATTGAAACAATCGAAAACTTTTCAGGGTTTCTTCTAACAACGTTGAGCACCTGCGTCCCTATTGAGCCCGTACTTCCTATAAGTGCTATTTTTTTCATTTACAGTTCGATTTCGCGCTTAACGGTAGCGCGAAACACTTCCTTTTTAAAATAATGCTATTGTAATTGCAATCAACATAGAGGCAAAAATCAGACCGTCAACTCTGTCCAAAACACCACCATGTCCAGGCATAATATTACCCATATCTTTAACTCCTAAACGACGTTTTATGTAACTTTCGATAAGGTCGCCGATTTGAGTTAAAATTGAGCCTACTACGCCAAGCAATACAAATATTGTGATTACCCAACCTTTTGCAATAGCCGTGTGTGGTGGAATTATAAAATACATTGCAACAGCAATCGCTATGCCACCTATTAACCCACCGATAGAGCCGGAAATTGTCTTGTTTGGGCTGACTTTTGGGATAAGTTTAGGGCCTTTAAGCGTAGAGCCAACAAGGTACGCAAAAGTGTCCGTTACAGGCGAAATTGTGAAAATTAACACAAGCGCTAAAAGAGAATTTGCGCCAAGTCTATTTGCAAGTAATAACGCAAGCATTAGCGTTTTAGGGTAAAAAGCCGACAAGAGTGTTTTCAAAAAAACGCCCTTCCCCTTTTTTGAAACAAGCACGATAATGCCGTTTACAACGATTTCGGCAAGAACAACGCTGTCCACCATAACTGCGCCGAAGAAATAATAAGCAGGCGTAATAAGCGCTGAAGAGAGCATTGTTATTATAAACAACAATCTATCTGCAGTATCGTTTTCCCACTTTAAGCCGTCATCTGACTTCTTTTTTAAGAAAAGTTTTGAAGATAATTCATACGTGCCCATAATCATTAAAAAAGCAGTATAAATATCAAAAAGCGCGATACTTACTAAACGCAAGAAGAAAAATCCTACCGTTATTGCAACAAAAATCGCGCCTGAAATTACTCTAACTAAAAATTTATTCATTCGTAACACCCCCAAAACGTCTATCGCGTTTTGAATAATCTTCTAAAGCCTTGTCAAACTGTTCTTCATCAAAATCGGGCCATAATACGTCTGTAAAATACAATTCCGAATAAGCCGATTGAAACATCATAAAATTAGAAAGGCGTTTTTCGCCACTTGTTCTAATAATCAATTCAGGGTCGCCTAGTCCTGCAGTGTAAAGGTTGTTTAAAATCCCTTCTTCCGTAACCTTTTCGCCTTTATCAATAAGCGCGTTGACAGCGTGAACTATCTCCTGCCTGCCACCGTAATTTATCATAAGGTTAAGGTTGAACTTATCACAATCTTTTGTGGCGTCAAGTGCCTTATTTATAACTTCTTTAGTATCAGAAGGAAGATTTTCTTTATCCCCTGAAATATAAAAACGCACGCCGTTATCGATAAGTTTATGAATATACCTATCGTAATATTCGACAAGCAGGGAGAAAAGTTTATCAACTTCATCTTTAGGGCGATTCCAGTTTTCAGAAGAAAAAACGTATAGAGAAACGGTTTTAACACCCGACTTAAAAGCGTGTGAAACGACTCTACCGACGTTTTTTGCCCCGACTTTATGACCGTATTCCCTTGCCTTACCACGCAAGGTCGCCCACCTGCCGTTGCCGTCCATTATTATACCGACGTGCTTTGGTATTTTTTGCGCCGAAACCGACTGTTTGGCGCTATCTTTTGTACCTGATTTTGTTTTCATAAAAAACATTAAACTGTTAATACGTCCTTTTCCTTATCAGCAGCAACCTGTTCAACAGTTTCGATTGCTTTTGAAATTACTTTTTCTACTTCCTTTTCAGCAAGAGCGTGTTCGTCTTCGGAAAGTTCTTTATTAACCTTCATTTTCTTTAATGAATCCATTGCGTCACGGCGAATGTTTCTAACGGCAACTTTACTGTCTTCACAAAGTTTTTTAACTTGCTTAACAAGTTCCCTTCTTCTTTCTTCCGTTAAAATAGGGAAAACAAGACGGATAACCTTACCATTGTTAGCAGGCGTAATACCGATATTATCTGCAAGTAATTGTTTTTCGATAACTTTAAGCATAGATGCATCCCAAGGTGAAATAACCAAAGTTCTTGCATCTTCAACGCTGATATTGCCTACTTGATTGATAGGTGAAGGCGTGCCATAATAGTCAACGAGAACTCTGTCTAAAATATGTGGGTTTGCTCTGCCTGCTCTAATATTAGCATATTCGCTTTTTAATACGGAAATAGTCTTTTCAGTCTTTTCTTCCATATCCATCATAATAATTTCATATTGTTCGTTTTCAATAGCCATAACTATTCTCCTTAAAAGTAACTCCCAAAATCAATAGTGGGTACACACGTATATTATTCACGTATATAATTATTGTAATATTTTATTTAAAATAAGTCAATAGGCAAAATATTTTATGCCTAACTTGATTTATTTCGTAATAAGCGTACCTATCTTTTCTCCCGAAACAGCACGCAACAACGCATCATCTTCATCAAGTCCAAACGCAAGTACAGGTATATTATTTTCCATACACATTGTAATTGCCGTCGTATCCATAGCCTTTAATCCCTTTGAAATAAACTCGATATAAGTAAGTTTATCGTATTTTTTAGCATTAGGGTTAGTTTTAGGATCACTATCGTAAATACCATCAACGTTTTTAGCGAGAAGTAACACGTCGGCACCGATTTCAGCAGCACGGAGCGCAGCGCCAGTATCCGTTGAAAAGTATGGGTTACCCGTTCCACAAGCAAAAATAACTACCCTACCACGTTCAAGGTGTTTAAGTGCCTTTCTTAAAATATATGGTTCAGCAACTCTCGTTATAGTGAGCGCCGTTTGAACTCTCGTTTCAATGCCGTTTCTTTCCAAAGCGTCCTGCATAGCAAGAGAATTCATTACGGTTGCAAGCATACCCATATGGTCGGCAGCCGTTCTATCCATTTCAACACCTTGTCTACCACGCCAGAAATTGCCACCACCGATAATAATGCCTATTTCAACACCAAGGTCTTTGACCTTTTTAATCTGTTCGACAACGCCGTTAATAACTGCTTCGTTAATGCCCATACCACCTGCACCGGCAAGCGCTTCGCCTGAAAGTTTAATAATAACTCTTTTATACTTCGTATTATACATAAATTCTCCTAAAAGCAAGTAAACCTATAAAAAAGGGGCGCTAATTAAATTTTGCGTCCCTTCATTGTTTTTATTTATTATTTCTTCATTTGTGCAGCAACTTCTGCAGCAAAGTCGTTGCTCTTCTTTTCTAAACCTTCACCCATTTCAAAACGTGTGAAACGAATAACTGTAGAACCTTCTTTTGCTAAAAGTTGAGCAACCGTTAAAGAAGGGTCTTTGATGAACGCTTGATTTAATACACAGTTTTCATCATAGTACTTCTTAACTTTACCTTCAACCATCTTTTCTTTAACCATTTCAGGCTTGCTAGCAAGTTTTTCGTCGTTAGCAATTTGCGCTCTTAAAATTTCCTTTTCCTTTTCAATTACTTCTGCAGGAACTTCTTCAGGTTTAACGTAAGAAGGTTTTGCAGCAGCAATTTGAAGCGCTACGTCGTGGATTGTATCGTCGCTAACGCCGTTTTTACATTCAACGATAACGCCAATCTTGCCACCCATATGAATATAACTATTAACTGCTTCGTCAGTTACGTATTTAACAAATCTTCTGATTTTAATGTTTTCGCCAATCTTTTGAATTGCTTCCGTAGTTCTTGCTTCGAATGCAGAAATAACTTCTTCAACTTCTTTAACGTCGTTTTCAAAAATATAGCCTGCAACTTCAGCAGCAAATGCACGGAAAAGGTCGCCCTTTGATACGAAGTCTGATTCGCAGTTAACTTCTACCATAACAGCCGTGTTGCCTTTAACTTCTGCATAGCAGATACCTTCAGATGCAATTCTACCAGCCTTTTTAGCAGCAGTTGCAATACCCTTTTCTCTTAAATAGTCAATAGCCTTTTCCATATCGCCGTCGTTAAGTTTTAACGCCTTTGAGCAGTCGGAAATGCCTGCGCCCGTTCTTTCTCTTAATACTTTAACGTCTTCCATTGTATACATGGGTAAATTCCTCCAAACAAATATTATTTTGCTTAATTATTCAGCGTCTGCGATTTCTTCAACAGGTGCTTCTTCCTCACTAGCAACTTCTTCCATAGCAACGCCACCCTTTGCTTCGATAACTGCGTCGGCAATTACGCTTGCAATAAGTTTAACTGCTCTAATAGCGTCATCATTACCAGGGATAACGTGGTCTACGTCGTCTGGGTTGCAGTTCGTATCCGTGATTGCTACGATAGGAATATTAAGCTTCTTTGCTTCTTTTACAGCGATATCTTCGTTTTCAGGGTCTACTATAAACATAACGCCAGGAAGACCTCTCATATCCTTAATACCACCAAGGTTGAGTTGAAGCTTATCTCTTTCTTCCTTTAATAAAGCAACTTCTTTTTTAGGAAGAAGATCAAATTCGCCACTCTTTTCCATAGCGTTTAATTTGTTGAGTCTGTCGATTCTTGTCTTGATTGTTTTGTAGTTTGTAAGCGTACCACCAAGCCATCTTGAGTTGATATAGAACATGCCACATCTTTCAGCTTCAGACTTGATTGCTTCTTGAGCCTGTTTCTTCGTACCAACGAAAAGTACTGACTTACCTTCCTTAACTGCGTCTACTACGAAAGGATATGCGTCCTTTTCAATAAGTTCAACAGTTTGTTCAAGGTTGATAA
This sequence comes from Christensenellaceae bacterium, assembly GCA_045593005.1. GTDB lineage: Bacteria > Bacillota > Clostridia > Christensenellales > Borkfalkiaceae > UBA11475. The sequence goes on from JAZNVV010000038.1 coordinate 56,015, forward strand.
TGTGAATACCGTTTCTTTCACCATAGATGTATCTCTTCATCTTTGGGTTCCATCTTCTGGTCTGGTGACCAAAATGCACGCCTGCTTCGAGTAATTGCTTCATAGAAATTACTGACATAATAATACCTCCGTTAATCCTCCCCGAGTTCCGTTTGTCGGCAACCACGGTAATTAGAATAGATTTTTACCGCACGATAGGCCGTGGAATTATTCGAGTGTGAATTTTTGCTTTCCTATAATATCATAAACGAAGTTTAAAATCAACTTTTTTTACACCTTTTTTCACTTTGCACTACATTTTTTGTAAATTTTTTATTTTTTAAAATTTTTAGTTTGAGTAACGTAAAAAAAGATGTATAATCAGGTTAAGGAGATTTTGCATGATTTTACGTATCGTTTTAATAGCATTTTTAGCCGTTTTAGCGCTAGCAATAGCCGTCTTTACATATTTTTTCTATTTTGCTTTTATAAGGAGCAAAAAACCGTATGACATTGAAAAATCTTTATCAAAAGAAAATTCTCTTTTGCCATATAAGGAGTTGATAAACGAGGGGGTACGGTATTGCGAAAGTCAACCATACGAGCATTTTTACACATATAGTTACGACGGCAAAAAATTGCACGCAAGACTATATAGAGCAACTAATTCGAAAGGAACTATAATACTTTTCCACGGATATAGGTCAATAGGTGCAAGAGATTTTTCGGTAGTGGTTAAAGAGTATCAAGGATTAAACTTCAACGTATTAATGACCGATATGCGTGCTCACGGGCAAAGTGAAGGCAAAATTATTACCTACGGCGTAAAAGATAGATACGACGTGCTAACTTGGATAAACTTTGTAAAGGAAAATTTTAATAAGAACGAAAAAATTATTATCGACGGACTTTCAATGGGCGCGTCAACCGTGCTTATGGCGTCAGCGCTAGACTTACCTGAAAACGTTAAAGGCATTATCGCCGATTGTGGGTTTACTTCCCCACGTGAAATCATAAATAAAGTAGGCAAAAGCAAATATAAAATTAACTGCAACTTTGCAACGGCAATATTAAACGTCTACTGTAAAATTTTTGGGAAGTTTTCACTAAACGTTTCCACCGTAGACGCTGTAAAAAAATGTAAAATTCCTATATTATTTATACACGGCAAAAGCGATAATTTTGTCCCGTATGAAATGACGGTAAAAGCATACGAGAGCGCCACTTGTGAAAAAAGGATAGTCCTTGTTGACAACGCTGGACACGGCATTTCTTTTTTAATTGAAAGGGATAAAATTATTGCTGAACTTGAAAATTTTTTACTGCCTAAAATTGACTAGTTGTTTATTTTTGCTATGCAACGGTATTGTCAATACTAACCAAAAACAAAAAGCGCACCTTTTCGGTGCGCTTTTATTATTTATTATTAATTATGGTCGTGACAATGGCAATTTTCGTGGTCGCATTCACCGTCACAATCGCAATCGTCGTCGCCTTCCATTGCTTCAACAAAAGCGTTGTAAACTTCTTCTAAAAGTTTTTCGTCCGTGATAGGTAAAAGTTCTGAATCTTCTTCGTCCTCGCCAACAAGTTCGAATATAACAAGGCTTTCCATTTCAACACCGTCGATTTCTTCAGCAGGTTCGAAAGCAGCGTAAAGTTTATCGTTATAGTCAAGCGTGCCGATAAAGTAGAACTTTAACTTTCTGCCATCGTCGGCAATAAGTTCAACAATATCCTCCATTTCTTCAGATTCGCAAGAGCAGTTTTCTTCACCACAATCGCATACCTTTTTCTTTTCTTCCATCATAATTCTCCTTTTATATGAATTTATTTTTTATTTATTTTGATTTTTGCCCCGCAAAAAACCTTCTAAAATATATGTTGCAGCAAGCGCATCAACGTATTTTTTACGCTTTTCTCTTGAATAATCCTCTTCAATAAGGGTACGGTGCGCTTCAATCGTCGTACAGCGCTCATCTGCAGTATATACCGGCATAGGCGTGGTTTCTTTTAACCTATCTATAAAATATTGCGCGCGCTGGGTTTGTATACTTTCGCTCCCGTCAAAGTTTACGGGAAGTCCACATACGATTGCCGTTATTCCCTTTTGTTTTGCGATATCCAACACGTATTGAAGGTCGGTTTTTAAATTTTTACGTTGATAGGTGTGAAGTGGCAAAGCATAACTGTTGAACGGATCGGAAACGGCTATGCCTATCCTTTTATCACCTAAATCAAGGGACATATATCTTTCCATTATTAAAAGTATAACATATTAAAAATGATTTTTCAATAAAGTAGGGGGCGAAAATCAAAATTCGCCCCCAAATGGTCAAAAATTTTTATTCATTAACCTTTTTTGTTTGCAGATTGCGTTTTAGTTTTCGGTTTACCGTCCTTAAACTCTTCAATCTTTTCCATTACCTGTTCTTGACCGTTAACAATGGCTTTGCGTGCTTTAAGTGAGTTTGCAACTACCATAGCGCCACCTAACGCGCCAAGTAACATTCCAAGATAAAATTTATCGTTCATACTATCCCCCCTTGCAGGTAACCCTGCCGTTATAGTATGCGCAAAAAATCATAAATTTACCCTCTATTTCGTTGTAATTTTAAGACGCAATCACAAACGACTTTAATGGCATAATCGACGTCGCTTTCCGTATTATTTTTACCAAACGTAAAACGAACGGTTGATAAAGCGTCGTCTTTTGAAAGACCTATGCTTATAAGTGCGCGACTTGGCTCTATACTGCCTGCCGAACACGCTGAACCGTTCGACGCGCAAACGCCGTTTAGGTCAAGGTTGAATAAAAGTGCCTCCCCCGATATGCCGTTAAAAGTTACGTTACTGTTTGCATACAGCCTATTTTCTAAATTTCCATTAAATTTAATATCGGTTAGATTTTCCTTTAATCCGTTTTCAAAACGGTCTTTAAGATTTTTTACGTACAAGTTATTTTTATCTGAATTTTTTAACGCTATATCAAGAGCTGTAGCCATTCCGACTATTCCTGCAACGTTTGTCGTTCCACCACGTTTAGCCCTTTCCTGATGCCCACCTGCAATATACGGCAGAAGTTTTACGCCGTTTTTTACGTAAAGAGCGCCTACGCCTTTCGGACCGTAAAATTTATGCGCGCTCATAGACAACATATCTACTTCCAAATCTTTAACGTCATAATTTATTACACCCGTCGTTTGAACGGCGTCGGTAAAACATATTGCACCGACAGAGTGTGCGATTTTTGCAATCTCTTTGATAGGCTGAATAGTCCCAAATTCATTATTAGCCATCATACAGCCGACAAATATAGTGTCTTGTCTTACAATAGATTTTAAGTGAGCAAGGTCAACCGTGCCAAATTTGTCAACCTTCATATATTCGACTTCATATCCACCCTCTTTAAGTATAAGAGCGCTTTCATTTAAAGCAGGGTGTTCAATAGGGCTTATAATGATATGTTTACCCTTTTGCTCATACCCCTTCGCCACGCTATATATTGCCCAGTTATCGCCTTCCGTCCCACCTGAAGTAAAATAGATTTCATTAGGTTTTGCACCGATTAGACGGGCAACGGTATCGCGAGAATCGTCCACAGCCATAACTGCACGTCTGCCAAAAGTATGCAAACTATTTGCGTTTCCAAAGTTGTCAGACAAAAATGGAATCATCTTTTCTATAACGTTTTTATCAATCGGAGTCGTCGCAGCGTGATCCAAATACACAATTTTTTCCATAGTTAAATTGTATATCATTTTAATTGATTAGTCAATATATTTAGACATCTTTTAATTTTCAGTAATAGCCTTAATGTAATTTATTCCATCACCACTTGAAAGCAAGTTAAGTCGTTCTATTTCCTCTTTAAGACGGGCGTTTTCAATTTTAAGCATTTCGTTTTCACGACGGGTGCGATACGCTATTTTTTCAACAAGCGTGTTTATTTCACCCTTTAATTTATTGATATTAAATTCGGTAACAGAACTGACGGCATTAGGCATATAAACAGCCCCTTCCGTTTCGCTGGAAAGTTCCATCGCTATCTCGTTTATAAGTGGAAGATTGTTCTTCATAGCCGTGCGAAACTTGTTTTGATATCTTAAAGCAAGTTTTCCATCGCCGTTTGCAAGATTATACACGGCGCTACGGGTGGAACGTGTTTTTAACTTTTCACTCATTATTTTTTTCAATAGTTCACGTTCGCTGTCTTTAGAAAATCTCTCGATTTTTGCTGGCGCAAAATCAATACCAGAAAGATATTTTTCCTTAAAATCACTATCGCTTTCTGCCTTTTTGCATAATGCGTAATACAAATTTCTTACCGTCCCTGCAGACTTGCCCGTAACCGTAGCAAATTCAGCAAATACCGACGTTAATTTTTCCCCCTTTTTGTTTTTAATAAAGTCGATTAATTTAAATGTTAATTTATCGTCAAAACCGTAAATTTTATTCATACGTCCCTCCTTTTAATAGTTTTATTGACATTACAAAAGGAATTTATACATATATTTAACAAAAGAATAATTTTAAGGATTAAAATATGTTTATTTCGTGCGAAAAAAACGCCATCATTACGACGGATAATCAGACGATTGTCAGCGACGGCAACTTGCTTACTTTTGAAAATAAAAAATTTTTTTCCGTTTCCTACGTTGATGGAAATCAACAAACGGCTGTCATTACCGATAAAATAATTAAAAGCGAAGGGGTGTATTCCGTATACCGTCCCGACGGAATTATGCTTTGCTTTGTCAAAAGAAAACAATATAATAATTTTATTTTGATTGCCCAAGATTTTTCCTGCAAGGTAAGGACCACCGTTTACGGCGACAATACTCTTAAAATTACGCTTGAAAGCGACGGCGCAACCGAAATAGTCAGCCTTGATTTTTTTAGTTTAAACGCAAAAATTTATACGGCGTATTATTCATATGGAACGATAATCGCAATACATTTTACCGACGCAAAAAAGATTGTTGTATATCTTTACCGATCAAACAGTTTTAAGCAGGTATTATTTTGCGATTGCGACACCCTTTCGCTTGATAGATATTTAACGGTTGAATATGTCAAAAAAGATATGTTTCAGCATCTTATAACAACCGAATATGAGGCTGGAGAAACGTTGAACGTACTAAATAAAAAAGTTACTAGAAAATTTAGCAATACATACACCTTAAGCAAGGATCTATTGCCTTTTGCTTTTGCTGAAGAGGTGCTTGTAGGTGGAGATTTTACCGATCTATTAAACGATAACCTTTTAGATAAAGCTACTGCAATAGAAGAATATTTTGGTAACTTTATTAAAGTAGTTGTTTTGCCCGATAATTTACCAGGATTAGTGTACAAAAGCGACGGCGTGTACGATTACACTATAAAAAAATTAACCTGTAATTTTAATGGAAATAAAATAGAAAATTTTACGTTAAAAGATTAATTTAACGCTTAACGGTAGCGTAAAACGTTACCAAAAAAATAAGCCCCGACAAAAGTCGGGGCTTTAATTTTAAGCTTTTATTTTATATCTTAAGTGAGTTGAACCAGAAATTGTAGGCGACGTAGACAAAAGCTCAAGTTCGCTATATTCCCCGTTATGAAATAAGGGCAAACTATCTTTATCCCCTAATACGGGTACGACAATAAGACTTAATTCATCTATAACACCTGCACGCAAAAACGCACCGTTTATAATACTTCCACCTTCAAGCAATAGTAGTTTTATTTTGAAGTATTTATACAGTTTTTCAACTGCAACCTTAATATCAACGTCTTCTTTCCCAGCAAAAATATACGACACGCCAACATCTTTTAAATACGCTAAATATTCGTCACGGACGTTTTCCGACAACACTTCGATAATATGTGCATTATCGTAACCGACGTCTTCGTCGTGAATTTTACTATCTACCCAACCTACTACGCCCTTCCTATCAAACGAAACAGCAAAAAATTTCGCATTCTTGTCGGCAACATAGTCAGTTCTAACAACTTTTTTGCCTTTATACGGTGTTAAATCAGGTCTGTAACTACCTGTAAAACTACTTTCCATAGTAATTCTTCCACAAGCGTACGCATCTGGTTTTAAATTTCTATTAATTTCATAATAACGGTCACACGCAGTAGCGCAAGGGGTTTTGCTTAAAAAATCTCCTGTAACTTTGCCATCGATTGAAATTAACATATGACATATTATATACGGCCTATTCATTTTTATTACCATCTTTCTTTTTCTCATCAGATTGCTTTACACAGTCTGGAATATATCTTCCGTTCTTCTTGTGTTGCTTTACACACTCGGTCAATAAATATTCAATTTGACCATTTACTGAACGAAAGTCTGCTTCTGCCCAAGATAAAATATCAGCATAAAGCTTTTCGGATAAGCGTAAAGGAATTTGCTTTTTAACGTTCGTAGCCATTAATATATGTTACCTGAATTTACTACTGGTTGAGCATCACGATTGCCACAAAGAACAACTAAAAGATTTGATACCATTTGTGCTTTTCTTTCTTCGTCAAGTTCAACAACTTGATTTTGAGAAAGTCTATCAAGAGCCATTTCAACCATACCAACTGCACCGTCGACAATCATTTTTCTCGCGTCGATTATTGCAGATGCTTGCTGACGTTGTAACATTACTGCAGCAATTTCAGGCGCATAAGCAAGATACGTAATACGTGCTTCTACTATTTCAATACCAGCTTCTTCTACGCGTGACTGAATTTCTTCCTTAATTCTTTGCGCAACGATTTCAGACGAACCCCTTAAAGAACCTTCGTCAGCGATACCGTCGCCAGTAGTATCAACGCCAGGAGCAACGTCGTAAGGATATACCCTAACGATATTCCTTAACGCGCTATCGCATTGTAAAGATAAATATTCCTTAAAATTATCTACGTTAAACACAGCTTTTGCTGTATCAATAACCTTCCACATAACTGCAATACCGATTTCAACTGGGTTTCCAAGACAGTCGTTTACCTTTTGTCTATTATTGTTAAGTGTCATAATTTTAAGTGAAATTTTATTGCTCGCCATTGAAATGTCCAATTTTTCATCACTTGATAAAGCCGACGCTAAAAGCCCTGCCGGTTTAGTATTTACGTCGCCACTTTGTTTAAGTTTAGTTTTTGACGCTGGGTTGAAACTTACAGCAAAAGGATTTACCCAGTAAAAGCCTTCGCCTTTAAGAGTACCCAAATACTTACCAAATAAAGTCAAAACGAGCGCTTCACGTGGTTTTAAAACCTTTAACCCAGGCAATATAATTATAGATATTGCAAGGACGGCAATCCCTACGAAAAGTAAATAAGGGATTTCGCCGTCTTCTGCGTTAATACCACCGATAATACAAAGAGCAATAGAAAGCACAATGCCAACGATTGATAATAATAAAACTATCATACCGTTCTTTTTATTTGTTAAAATTTTTTCTTCCATAATAATCTCCTTTATAATTAATTATTTTGATATTAAAATGATATCATATATAATTTTATATGTCAATGTAACATTTAACTTTTTTGCAAAAAAAAGCACCTATTTTAGGTGCTTTTGGTTTTAGTCAATATTGATACTTGTTAAAACAATACGGTTTTCAGCTTTAGGAACTGTAATTTTTGTAGCCTTATATTTGATTGATTTATAAACGCTACCATTATCTTCGTTTTCTGGATTAATAACGTCATATCGTGTTGACACAACGTCTCCACTAACAGTTTCTTCTATCGTATAAACGCCGTCTTCGACCATATCGTCATAATCGGCTTTAGTTAAAATAACTTGTTCAACTGCATTGCCGTTTTTGATATAGAACACGTAATATTCTTCAGCATCAGACCAAATTTCATCATTAGAATCGATAAGGTCAAAAAGGTCGTTCTTTGAATCTTCATCAAACACGCCAAATACGGCAACTGTCGTGCCATCTGATTGAGCATCACTAAATTTGCCACTTGTTGTAGGAATTACGATATTGCCACAAGAACCGGTGTTAAAACCACTATAATCAAGTGAAGAACCAGCATCCCACCAACGCCATACGCACATGTTGCCCTTGTTTGCTTTAAGGTTAGAACCTACTACGCCGCCTTTTGGGAATTCACCTTTGATAGTAGGGACTTCAGCATTTGAAATGATTTTGCCGCTTTGGTCAAACTTATATTGTCCAAACATTACGACACCACCTTCAAGTTCTGACATATACATAAACACGTTGTTGAAATAACCGTCTTCAGTAAGGTCTACAAACTGGTCGACGCTTTCTTCTGCCAAATGTCTGTAAAGCGTATATTTTACAGTAACCGTTTTGTCGTTACCGACCTTAAAATTAAGCTTAACGTCTACTAAATCTTCACCACAAGCAGTGAACGATAAGCAAGATACGATAAGCATTATTGCCATTAATATTGTTGAAAGTATCTTCTTCATATTTACTCCATTATAAATATTTAAATTTTGCTATTATATTTTACTAAAAAAAGGAAGTATTGTCAATGTATATTTTAACATTTTTACATATGCAAAACTTGTTTTAACTGTTTTTAGACGTAAAAATTTATTTTTTGACAATATTTTTTTATCTGCAACAACATAATACTACTAACTTGCAAACTTTTTGTGGACTGATTTCACACAACCGTTGATGTAAAAGTCAACCATATTAAACAAAAAAAAGAGAGTGGATAACCACTCTCTTTTTAATCGATTAATTATATAAAAATTAGTCGATAGCAGCTTCAGCGCCAACAGCCTTTAATGCTTCAGCAATCTTGTCTGCTTCTTCTTTAGTAGCGCTTTCTTTGATTACGCCCTTTTCTTCAACAAGCTTCTTAGCTTCAACAAGACCTAAACCTGTGAATTCACGAACTGCTTTGATAACTGCGATCTTGTTTGCGCCAGCATCCTTTAATGATACCTTGAATTCTGTCTTTTCTTCTGCTGCAGGAGCGTCAGCTGCTACTGCTGCTACAGCTACAGGAGCTGCTGCACTTACACCGAATTCTTCTTCAATTGCTTTTACTAAGTCGTTGAGTTCAACAACTGTCATACCTTTGATTTCTTCAATCATCTTTGCGATATCTGCCATTTTAATTTCCTCCGATTAATTACTAAATAAATTTTGTAGCTCTATTTTATTAAGCCTGAGCTTCAGCCATTTTGTCTGCAACAGCTTTAATAGCAACTGCAAGACCTCTCGTAAAGTTGGATAACGTACCTGCGAGCATAGAGTAAAGTTCTGGTTTGCTTGGAATAGCAGCGTACTTTTTAACGCCCTTTTCATCTGCATACTTGCCATCAATGTAACCACTCTTAACAGCTACTTTATCAGCGTATTTTTTTGCAGCCTCTGCCACGAGTTTAGGTGCATCCGTTTCTTCCTTACCGAATGCTACGGCAGTAGGTCCGTTTAAGTCGTTATCAAGATCACTTACACCGATTGAATTGAAAGCCTTTCTTACTAAAGTGTTTTTATAAACCTTGTATTCAATGTCATTCTTTCTGAATTCGTTTCTGATAGCAGTATCTTCTGCAACGGTTAAACCAGCGAATGATACGAGTACAACAGACTTTGAATTCTGAATCTTTTCAGTAATATCTGCAACAACTTGTTTTTTGAGTTCAATGTTTGCTGACACTTGTTTTACCTCCTGTATTTTTGAAAATAACCAAAAACGAGTAATGAAAAAACTCTTGAAAACCAAAGGTAATCAAGAGTGAAAAATCTTAAATCTCAATATACCTCGGTCGGTAGGATAACCGTTGTGCTTTTGCACCGACTGTCTATGGCTATTCGTTTATTACACGGTAATTTTAGCACTAACAAATATATTTGTCAATTAAATTTACCGTATTTTTCTTTTTGTTTTATAAATTAGATTTTAGCAGCAAGCTTTACGCCTGGGCCCATTGTGCTTGCAAGAGCAACACTCTTTAAGTATTGACCTTTTGCTGCAGCAGGTTTTGCTTTAATGATAGCGTCAATTAAAGCTTCGTAGTTTTCGATAAGTTTTTCAGCACCGAAACTCTTTTTACCGATTGGGCAGTGAATAATAGCATTTTTATCAAGTCTATATTCAACCTTACCAGCCTTGGTATCTTTAACAGCTTTAGCGATATCCATTGTAACTGTACCTGACTTAGGGTTAGGCATTAAGCCTTTAGGACCTAAGATTTTACCGATTCTACCAACGATACCCATCATATCAGGGGTGGTAATGATTACGTCGTAATCGAACCAGTTTTCAGTTTGAATTAAGTCGGATCGTAGCCATGTCGTTCTGTGAGCCAAGGAGTTGCAATAGTTGCTTGTCTTCCTAAGACCGCTTGGCCTCCGACTTCCTAAGATTTTACCGATTCTACCAACGATACCCATCATATCAGGGGTGGTAATGATTACGTCGTAATCGAACCAGTTTTCAGTTTGAATT